>CALXHN010000049.1 GCA_944388105.1 uncultured Gemmiger sp.
AAGGACGCCGGCTTTGCCCACATGGGTGTCGGCGTCGCCAAGGGCGCCGGCAAGGCCGAAAACGCCGCCAAGGCTGCCATCTCCAGCCCGCTGCTGGAAACCAGCATTGCCGGTGCCCGCGGTGTCATCATCAACATCACCTCCAGCCCGGATATCGGTCTGGACGATGTGGAGACCGCCGCTTCCATGATTACCCAGTCTGCCCACCCGGATGCCAACATCATCTGGGGTACCGCTTTCGACGAGCGTCTGGCTGATGAGATGAACATCACCGTCGTGGCCACCGGCTTTGAGAACACGCCGGGTGTGGATGAGCCCATCCAGGCTGCCATGCATGCCCAGATGGCCGCCAAGAACGCCGCTCCTGCCGCCCAGGCCGAGCCTGCCGCGCAGCAGCCTGCCATGCCCACCCCGCCGCCGACCGTGGACCCGGTCATTCCCAGCCCGGTGATCTTCAACACCGAGGTCACTCCCACCGGCAGCAGTAAGCCCGCCGAGCAGGAGGAAGAGGATGACGGCGATTACTTCAACGATCTGCTCAGCATCCTGAACAAGCGTTCCTGATAATACGACCGTGCACAGCCCGGTCTTGCGGATGTTGAAATACCGGGCAGCCCGCCGCATTGCGGCGGGTATGGTGCCTTTTATACATGAGGAGGAGCGCTATGCCGTCCAAGGACCCGTCCATTCAGGAAAAGGGGTTCCGCACGAGCATGCTGGGCTTTGATAAAAATGATGTGCTGGCTTACATGAATGCGCTGGCCAATGAGACCCAGCAGCGTGAATTGGAATACCAGCAGACCATCGACGATCTGAACACCCAGCTTGACAAACTGAAAAAGGAACAGGCAAATGCGCGCCGCTGCGTGGAAAAGCTGCAGGCAGAACTGAACCAGGCCACCCAGCGCGCCGAAACAGCCGAAAAGGCCGGCAGTGACGCCGTCACCCAGCTCCGGGAGGCGGAAGAGCGTGCCAGCAATTTCCAGAACAAGTATAAGGATGGACAGCAGACCATCATGAGTCTGCAGTTCCAGAAGCGGGACCTGGAAAAGCAGGTGGCAGAGATGGAGGCCATGATCCCCAAAGGGGGCATGCCCACCATGGCAGCCACACCGGCGCCCGCTCCTGCCGCTTCGGCCCAGGACGCCCCCAAACCGGCTCCCAAGGAGGAGCCAGCACCGGTCACCGTGACCGAGCAGGCCCGCATCGAAGCCAAAAAGATTCTGGCCGACGCCCGCCTGAACGCCGAAAGCGCCGAGCGCCGCCTGCGCCAGCAGGAGGATGACCAGAAGGCCCGCATGGCGGACAACGCCCGCGCCCTGGCTGCCGGTGTGCAGCTGCTGCGGGATCGCTTGACCCGTGTGGATGAAAAGCTGGCTTCCGCTTCCATGGATCTGGAAAATGCCACCGGTGCCATTTATCAGGCGCTGGACGATACCAGCAAGGATCTGGAGGAACTGGGAGCAGATATGCGGTCTTTCGGGAAACTGCGTCCGGTGGAAAAGCCGGCTGCCCAGCCCCAGCCATCCGCCTCGGCGGCACCCGCCCGCCCCAAGGTGGCACCGCGCCGCGTGCATCCCGCCGCTTCGCCTGCCGCATCGGAACCTGTCCGGCGGCTGCGTCGTTCCGCCCCGCTGCGTCCGGTGTCGGAGGAGCTGGAAGATGCCATGAAGCGTCTGGACAAGCATTCCAAACAGTAATACATGCAACAGGCCGTGGCCGCCTCTTGACGGCCGCGGCCTTTCTTTATGGGAGAAAATCACCATGCCGCTGCCACATATTCTGCAATCCATCCACCGTGCCGGGGACCGTTTCGGCCGCATGCTGGCCTCTCTGCGCGCCCCCGTGCGCTGGCTCGTGTACGGGGTGCTCCTGCTCGTCGGGATCCTTGCCGGCGGCGCCATCACAGCTTATGGCGGACTGTTCCTGGTCCTGCTTCTGTGGGTCTTGTGTACCGGGACCCTCTGGCTGCTGCTGGCAACCGCATGGAAGCTCTCTTTCCCCGGGGAGGACTGGCGGCATGACAAAGTGTTCCGCCGGTGCCTGCTGGCAGGGGTCGTGGTGGGCCTTGCGGTGATTGCGGGTCTGGTGTTCTACCGGCGCACGGTTTATGGGGAAGACGCCATCAACTATTATGCCAAGCAGAACCTGCTGTTCAACAGCTTTGCCACCAGCGGTTTTTACGGCGTCAGCAACCTGGCCGAAAACCTTCTGACCGCCGATTACAAGATGTTCATGAACCTGTTCATCAGCCTGCCCTACCTGCTTCTGCCCCGCACCATCAACATGTTCATGCTCAGTTATGCGCTGACCTGCTTTGTGCCCATGTGGACGGCCCTGCTCATGCTGGCCAAGCGGCTTCTGGCGGTGGTGAGGCCCGGACTCTCTGCGGTCCGGCAGGGGACGTTTTACCTGCTGTGCATGGGGATCATGGTCTTGTGGCCCATGTTCCTCTGGCCTGCCACCCACGGCATGCCGGACGCCTTCGGCCTGACATTCGTGGCCATCATCCTGCTCCTGTGTGCGGAGTATCGGTTTGATACCCTGGAATGGCCCCGGCTGGTGGCGCTTTTTGCCGCTACCTTTGCCCTGATCCTCACCCGACGCTGGTATATGTTCTGGATCGTGGCCTTTTACCTCTGCTATACCCTGGCCGTCCTTGGGGGAGCGGCCCGCCGGAAGAAATTCCGCCCGGTGCTGGTCAACCTGCTGCGGTTCGGTCTGCCTTCTGCGGTCATCATCCTTGTGGTGCTGCTGCCCACCTTCCGGACCATTCTCACCACCGACTATGCCGACATCTACGGCGCCTATTACGGCGGCGGCTTTGCGGCAAACTGCCTGGGCCAGCTGAAAACCCAGGGCATCCTCTGGCTGCTGGCGGCTCTGCTGGGGCTGCTGACCCTGCTGGGAAACAGGCGGGCCCGGGGACCCGCGGCCGTCACAGCGGCAGCCTCGCTGCTGGCCATGATGCTCTTCACCCGAACCCAGTCCCTGGGGGATCACCAAAGCCTGATCCTGGCTCCGCTGTATCTGCTGGGCTTGTTCGGCGCTGCTGCCGGTATCTGCGCCATCCGGTCCGCCTGGGCCATGCGGAGCTGTACAGCTGCATTGGCGTTTTTCCTGGCGGTCAATGCAGGCAACACCCTGCGTTTGCCGGGGGCCAGCGTTTCCACCGTTCTGCTCAGCGGCGAAAGCCTGGACCTGACCCGGCGCACGGACCTGGACGCCATGAAGGCGGTCACTGATTTTGTGCTGAATAACTGTGCGGAAGAGGAGACCGTCTATATCAATATTGACACCGACGGATACAGCGGTTCCACCTTCGCCTACAGCGACCCGGCCCATCCCCAGCTGCAAAGCATGATCCTGTGGGAAAACAGCGTGCCGTCCACCCATGGTTTCCCCACCGGCATCTGGTCCTCCAAGTATGTGATGGTGACCGATAAGCTGGAGGAGGGCGGTCTGGTGGGCGCCGTCAATCTTGCTCTGCGCAGTTCTACGCCCAGCAGCAGTCATTACCGCTATGTGACCGAATTTCCTCTGCAGAATGGCATCGTGCTCTATTGCTATGAGCGGCTCACCCCTCCCGATGCGGCCGAAGCCGATTACTACAAGCAGGTCTTTGCGGAATATGACGCCCGCTGGCCCGAACTGTTCAGCCAGCGCATCGATGCGTATATGGCAGATCTTGGCGGTGCCGATGCTTCGGCTTGATACCGTTTCGTAACTTATTTTTGCCATTCCCTTGACGAAAAGACGCCTGCATGGTATATTTATAGTCAGAATATTTTGGCTGATTGGGTTATCCCACTTGTTTTGACGGCTCTGCCGTCTGATCGCTCTGAACGCAGCAGCCTGCATATCTCGTGGGCTGTCTGGCTTTGTTGCGCCTGCGTTAAAAAAAGGAGGTCAGCTTCCCGTTGAAGCGTTTTCTTTGCGTGGTTTTGATTGCCGCGCTGATGGTATTTTGTGCCGCGTGCGGCGGAGATCTGCTTTCGGCTGAGCCCGAAGCGACCGCTGCTCCTACGGCTTCTTCGTCCCGCAACGTCCGCAGTGAGCCGGTCAAGGTGACCGAGACGTACGCCAATGCGGATAATGTCACCGACTCCCAGCCGGCGCAGGATTCTTCCGCGGCCGAAACCCAGCCTTCCGCGGTGGACACGCCTGAGACCGGAGATTTCCCGGTGGTATATTTTGCCGGGGTGCTGGGGCTGATTCTGATTTGTTCCGCCGGCTTGCTGATGCTGCGGCGTATCTGACCATAACCTGGATCGTCAGGGGCGCGCACGGCGCGTTTGCCGGTCCGGTTTCTTGAGGAACCGGACGGCAGGCACGCGGTGAGCGCCCTGTTTCATTTTCACACATTGCCCCAAGGAGGCTTTTGCTGTATGCCCCGCAAACAACGTTACCGCCGCCTGCAGGGCGACAGTGCTTATTATCCCTTCGGTGCCCGCAAGGTCCTGCGGCAGAAACAGCGCCGCCATGCCCGCCTGCTGCGTTGGGGCGGCATTCTGGCCCTGTGCTGCGCGGCGGCTCTGGTCCTGCGCCAGACGGTGTTCCGGGGCGGACAGCCCGCACCGCCGCCGGCGGTGGCCACCGCGGAGACAGCCACCGCAGAAACAGCTCCCCGTCCCACCGTGGCCGTGCGCCCTGCCACGGTGGATGCCCTGGCGGGACAGGGAACGGCCGAATCCGCCGAAAAGGCGGAAACGCAGCCCACACCCAGTCCCTTGCCGGAAGCGGAGATCCTGCCCCAGTATCGGGACCTGTATGAACAGAACAGCGATATGGTGGGCTGGCTGCGCATCGACGGCACCGATATCAACTATCCCGTCATGCGGACCCCCGGAGATAATGAATATTACCTGCGCCGCGGGTTTGATAAGCTGTATGCCGTTTCCGGCACCCTTTTTCTGGATGAGCGCTGCAGCCTGGGGCCGGACCCCACCGCCAACTGGCTGATTTACGGCCATAACATGAGTGATGATACCATGCTGGGGGAGCTGGACCGGTATGCGGACCCGGCCTTCTGTGCCGAACATCCCACCTTCACCTTTGACACCCTGACCACACCCGGGACCTGGCAGGTGGCGGCGGTCATCCGCACCACCCTGGGCGCCGACGAATGGCCCTACTATACCTTCTTTGATGCGGACAGCCGCGCCGACTGGCAGCGCCGGGTGGATGCCATTATGGCCCTGTCCCTGTACGATACCGGCGTGATTCCGGAATACGGGGACCAGCTGCTGACCCTTTCCACCTGCGGGACATCCAGCTTTTATACCGACGAGCGTTTTGCGGTTCTGGCGGTGCGGGTGGACTGAGACCCCTTGCTTTTTGAGCGGGAATCCGCTATGATGATAACGTCAAAAATAACTTCGCAAAAGGAGCCAACCAAAAATGGCAGAATTCAAGTATGAAATCACCGAGCGCATCGCTGTGCTGTCCACCAACACCAGTGGCTGGGAACGTCAGCTGAACATGGTCAGCTGGAACGGCAAAGAGCCCAAGTATGACCTGCGCGACTGGGCGCCGGACGGCAGCAAGATGGGCAAGGGCATCAGCATGACCCGGGAAGAACTGGTCACCCTCAAGGGCATCCTGGAAGAAATGGATCTGTGATGGAAGACTATCGCCAGCAGTTTATCGAGCTGTACAATCAGAATATCACCCGCCCCGGCGCCGACCGCCTTCTGAAGTGGCTGGACGGCACCGACTTTTTCCGTGCGCCGGCGTCCACCAAATTTCATGGTGCGTGTGAGTGCGGTCTGGTCATGCACAGCATCAATGTCTATCATGCCATGATGCAGCATTTCTTTGGGGAGGGGGATAACCCCGAGACCTTTGCGGTGTGCGCTTTGCTGCACGATGTGTGCAAAGCCAACTTTTATAAGGTCAGCACCCGCAACGTGAAGAACGACGCCACCGGACAGTGGGAAAAGGTGCCGTTCTATCAGGTGGCGGACCAGCTTCCCTATGGCCACGGTGAAAAGAGCGTGTATCTCATTGAACACTTCATGCGTCTGAAGACCGACGAAGCGGTGGCCATCCGCTGGCATATGGGCGGCTTTGACGATGCGGTGCGCGGCGGCAGCTATGCCATCAGCGACGCTTACAACCGGTATCCGCTGGCGGTCAAACTTCATACGGCGGACCTCATTGCCACCTACCTGATGGAACAGGGAACCAGTCAGGTGGAAAACGGACACTGAAACAATCCAAGCCCGCTCCCTCCTTCCGGCATATACCGGATGGGGGAGCGGGCTTTGCGTTTTGTCCGTATACCTGAATAAAAGAAAAAGTCCATGGCGGGATACGCCATGGACTTTCTCTTTTGGAGCAGGTGAAGGGAGTCGAACCCTCGTCCTCAGCTTGGAAGGCTGATGTACTAGCCGTTGTACGACACCTGCACGATATTTGTTATTATACCTGCACAGGGGTCGGTTTGTCAAGTCGAAAACGGAAATATCAGAATTCCTTTTTTGTGTAAATGGCGGTGCTCACCACCCAGCTGAGGATAAACAGCACCAGCCCCACGGCGAGAGACCCTCCCGCAATCAAAACCAGCAGGGTGGTTTCATCCAACAGGGGAAAGGAGAAAAAAGAAGTGTTTTCCAGGGTATTGGAGCCCACAAGGGCGATGGCGATAATCAGGGCAATGGCCAGAATAACGCCGGACCGTGCCCGGACCGCACCGATTTTATAAGAAAGGACATACCCCAGAGCGTAATAGGCCATGACCAATCCCAACGTGACCAGGCATCCGGTCAGGTTGTACAGCAGATTCTCCGCCACCTGCCCTTTGAACAGATCACAAAGGGTGAGAAGAACATATGCCAGTACAAAACTGGCTGCCATCCAGAGCAAGGCCAGAAGATATTTGGCTCCGACGATCTGTCGGCCGGATACCGGCAGGGTGCGTGCATAGGTATCCCAGTGACTTTGCTCGTCAAAGACCAGGGCGGAGGTGGTGTAGAGGCCGCCGATGAAAAGCAGGGCAAACAGCATGAATTTCATATCCATGGTAAATGCCATGACCGTATACAGCAGGACGACCAGAAGAAAATTTTTGCGGTAGCTGGACCAGATGGTTGCCTGGTCTTTGTATAACAAACCCAACATGGCGAATTCCTCCCGGAAACCAGCGCAGCCCTGAACGGACCGGCAGTTGTTCCATCAAAATTGTTTGTGCTTGTAGATGGCAATGCTGACCAACCAGCTGCCGGCGTACAGCAGGGCACTGCCCGCGGTTCCGCCGACGATGAGCCACCAAAAATGCAGGTTCCGGGCCCATTGATATACGGATCCGTACTCCACATCCATTACCAGCGTTTGCTCCTGAGCGGAATCCCAGATCTCGGCAGGGCCCCGGAAGCCGAAAAAGCGCTGGATGTCCTGCAGCTGCTCCGAAGAAAGCAGCACGGTGGACGCCGTGGCCAGCACCGCCAGCAGCAGGATCAACACCATCACGGCAGTCCGGGCCCGTTCACTGCCCAATTGATAGGAGAGGGGCAGACTCAGCGAGAAATACAGCAGGGCCAGGGCAGTGGCCGCCAGCATTCCCACCAATGCTTCTTCCATGCCCATGGTGCCGCGGGCAATGTCGGGAAAGAACAGAAAGGCAGCAAGTCCGATCAAAAAACCACCGGCAATGGCCAACAGGCCCAGCAGGTACTTGCTGCCGATGATGGCCGCCGGACTTACCGGCAGGGTGTGGGCGTACATATCCCAGTGGCTTTTTTCATCAAAACTGACGGCGCTTTGCGTGTAGATCCCCAGCATGAACACCAGGGCATACAGCATGAAGGGCATATCGAAGAGGTAAGCCATACCCAGATACACCACCAGAAGCAGCAGGATATTTTTCCTGTACTGACCGGCAAGAACACTCCAGTCCTTGTACAAAAGCCCTCTCACTGCCCATCCCTCCCGCTGTAAAAACGCATGATATCATCGATGCCGGCGGGGTCGCACACGGTTCCCGGCAGCAGGCGCAGAACCGCTTCCCGGCCTTTGACCAGAGTCTCACACCCGAAAGTGCTCCTCCGGGTAAAGACAGCCATGCCGTCGGGCAGACGGTGCAGGTCTGCTTCGCTGCAGCGCAGCAGACCGTATTCCTGCATCAGCGCATCTTTGTCCTCGTGGAAAAGCAGCTGCCCGTGGTGCAGATAGGCGATGGAATCGGCAATCTGTTCCAGGTCGCTGGTGATGTGACTGCTCATGAGGATGGTGTGGTGTTCATCCTGGATGAATTCCAGAAACAGGTCCAGGATCTCCCCACGCACCACCGGGTCCAGTCCGGCGGTGGGCTCGTCCAGCACCAGCATCTCCGGCGCGTGGGCGAGGGCTGTGGCCAGACTCAGCTTCATCCGCATGCCGCGGCTGTACTCTTTGATCTTTTTGTCCGGTTCCAGACCGAATCGCTTCAGATATCCGGAAAAGGCGCCGGCGTCCCACCGGGCACCGAAAATGCCCGCCATGCTGCGGCCAATGTGGGCAGCGTTCATCCCTTCATAAAAGTAGGCTTCCTCGAACACCACGCCCAGTCGGGCCCGGACTTCCGGGTCTTTGGGCAGACCGCCCAGCAGTTCGGCCCGACCACCGTCCGGCGGATTGACCCCGGTGAGAATTTTCAGGGTGGTGGTCTTGCCGGCACCGTTTTCTCCCACCAGCCCCACGATGGTCCCTGCAGGCACTGTCAGATCCAACGGACCCAGCTTGAAATCTTTGTACACTTTCTGCACACCGTGCAGTTCGGCTGCGTTGTAAGGCATGGCTCAGCCCTCCCACAAAAGCTGTAATGTTTCGGTCACTTCCGCCAGAGAGATCCCTCCCCGGCGGGCGGCCTCGATGGCATTCTGCAAATGTCCTTCCACCTGTTTCAGACTTTCCTCCCGGTGCAGTTCCGGGTTCTGCGGCGCCACAAAGCTGCCGCGTCCCGGCATGGTGCGGATAAAGCCTTCGGCTTCCAGGTCTTCGTAAGCGCGTTTGGTGGTGATGACGCTGATGCGCAGCTCCTTGGCCAGCAGACGGATGCTGGGCAGTGCGTCGCCTTCTTTCAGTTCGCCGGCCAGGATCTTGTCCTTGATCTGCCGCGTGATCTGCGCGTAGATCGGCTCGCCGCCGGCGTTGGAAATGTAAAGCTCCATGGAGTGCCTCCTTCGGGCAGGAAGATGAACTGTTCATATCCTATATACACAGTATATACGGCATATATACAGTTGTCAATACCGGGCGGCAAGTTTCTGTTTCAAGGTGCTTGAAATGAGGCGCTTTCTTGTTCGATAATTAATTTTATAAATTTCATGTAAAATATGACCTTCAAAGGAAATATTGTGGAAATCAAGGGGAGGGTATGCTATAATGAAAACATTAAACTGTATACGTATGCCGATTTGAAATGTTGGAGACAGTTCCCTGTAACGCTGTTGACGGCATCCGGTCGTCGTTGCAGATATGTCTTGGGAGAAAAAGGATGCTTTCAATCGTTGTTGTGCAGTATGAACCGGACCGTGCCGCTTTGGAACGTACATTGCTTTCAATTCTGACACAGGATGATCAGGACTTCGAGCTGATCATTGCGGATGACGGTTCCCGAAACAAGCGGTTCGATTCCACCAGGGCGCTGTTGAACAAATATGGACGGGAGGCGCAATTGCTCACCCTGCCGGAAAATCGGGGGACCGTCTGGAATCTGTGGAATGGTGTATCCCATGCCGGAGGAACCTGGGTCTATGCCATTTCTCCGGGGGATTATCTGTATGACGCCGGTACGGTGCGATGGATCAAGGCGTGCTGCCGCAGGGATGATGTGTGGGCCGCATTCGGCAAGGCCGCCTATTACACCCAGGAGCCGCAGCTGCGCCAGCTGCCCGGACAGACACCTTTTGACCGCAGCTGCTATGCTGCCGAGCATTACCGGCCGAAAACCATCAAGCGGAATATGCTTTTGTATGATGACGGCATCAGCGGTGCCTGTGCATTCTACCGCACCAGTCTGCTGCGGCAGGCTTTGGAGGAGATGAAAGGCCGGGTACGCTATGCGGAGGACTTTTCGCTTCGGATGTTTTCGGTGGAAAAAATCCACATTCATTGCTATGACCGGATCGTTTGCTGGTACGAGGACAACACGGGTGTTTCATCCTCTCAGGCGCGGATGCTGAAAGACTGGAAAGCCATGCTGCGCCTGCTCCGGGAAAAATTCCCCCGGGACAGGATGGTCTGTTTGGCCAACCTGTATTTTTTCAACGATGAACGCAGGTCCAAAATCCTGCGTGGATTGATCGGACACACCATTGTACCCCAGTGGCTTCCGTTCAAGCGGAAACAGAAAGCATACCAACCTCCGGTCAATGGCCGAATAGAAGAACTGGAGAGAATTTATCACCTGCAAGAGGAGGAACAATAAATGACGGTCAGAACCATCTCTATCAAGAGTGTGACTACGCCTGGAATGGGAACCCTGTCCTTTTTTGAGGCAAAGCACGATCTGGATTTCGCTATCAAGCGCATTTATTACATTCACGGTGTTCCTGCAGGGACCCAGCGGGGCGGGCATGCCCATAAAAAGCTGCGCCAGATTCTTTTCTGTCCCTACGGAAGCATTACGATCAAGCTTGACAATGGCGAGGAGACCGCAGAGGTTCTGCTGGATGAACCCGACAAGGGGCTGATCGTCGAGCACAACATGTGGCGGGATATGATCTGGAACCAGGAAAATTCTGTCCTCTGCGTGGCGGCCAGTGAGTATTATGACCCGGACGATTATATCCGGGACTATGATGCGTTCAAGGCTTACGTGGCGGCGGCTGAAGGGGAGGAGTGAAGTGATGCAGCAGAAAGTTCCGTCCCCTGCGCCGGAAGGAATACAAAAACCGGTTTTTTCCTTTGCCATCGTTTCCTACAATAACTATCGGTACATTTTTGAGGCGGTGGACTCGGTCCTGCAGCAGACCTATCCGGCTATTGAACTGCTGATTGCCAATGACGGCTCCTCCGATTTCAACCAGGAGGAGCTGCGTGCCTATATTGATGCACACAAACGGGAGAACCTGGTTCGTGTGGATATCCACAACAACGAGACCAATCTGGGAACCGTCAAAAATATTGAATCGGTACGGCAGCGGGCCACCGGCGCCTATATTATGTACATGGCGGCAGACGATGCCCTGTACGACGAGACGGTTCTCCAGCGGTATGCAGATGAATTTGAGCGGCTGGGAGAGGATGCCATGGTGGTATCCAGCCGGACGGCCATGTGTGGTTCGGAATTGGGCTATGTCATGGATTATGCGCCGGACGAAAGCGGGGTAAAGGTTATCCGGGACGGAACACCAGCGGAGCTGTTTTCCCGAATGAGCCACACCTTCACCATTCCCACCACCAGCACCTGCTACCGGCTGTCGCTGTATGACAGGGTGGGACCTTACGATACAACTTACTATATCATTGAAGATGCTTCTTTCTTCCTTCGCTTTTCCCGCGCCGGAATCCGGGTGCACTGGATCGACGATATGATCGGAGCCCGACACCGTGACGGCGGCGTCAGCCACAGCCAACCGAAAAAAATCACGGAAACATACCGTCGGTACCGCTACGATGAAGTCCTTATTTACGAGAGGGAAATCCTGCCCTATCAGGATCGTCTTTTGCCGGAGGACCGGAAAAAGATGCTGGAAAAATGGGAATGTATCAGAAGATCTTACGAAATCACGTTCCCTAAAACCAAGTGGCATAAACGAAAGTATCGTTTGGAACCGAAGTTGTCCAAAATCTGCGAAAAGATGAGAAATGCCTGCCGTAATATGGCAACACCTGGAACGCCGCAATTTACCTTGCTGGCGGCTTGGGGACTCTGCTTTTTGGTCTATTTGGTCATTTCCGGTATGTCCTTTATTGGACTTGGCTCATCACTGGTCAAAATGTGCGGAGATATTGTATTTGTGGCAGGTGCAATACTGATTTCCCTCTGGCTTCTTCAGGTCTTTATCTTTGAATTTTTATATTATGCGGGGCGCACGGCAAATTTCTTACTGAAAGTGGCTGTCAAACTGGCGGATAAGCACCTGGCCAAACACGAAGTGTAATTTTTGCAGTATAAAAGGAGATAATAACATGAATGTTCCGTTTGTATCCTTCCGCCCCCTGGAAAAAGAGCTGGACAGCGATCTGAGAGGGGCTTTCACGCGGGTTTACGAGAACAGCTGGTATATCGAAGGCCATGAGGACGAGGCCTTTGAAAAAGCATTTGCGGAATACTGCGGCACCAAGTACTGTGTCGGCTGCGGAAACGGCCTGGATTCCCTCATGCTGATCCTGCGTGCGTACGATATTGGGGAAGGGGACGAGGTCATTGTTCCTTCCAATACCTTCATCGCCACGGCGCTGGCGGTTTCCTATGTGGGAGCCACGCCGGTCTTTGTGGAGCCCACTCTGGATTATTACAACATTGATCCCAGCCGGATCGAGGAAAAGGTGACCGATAAGACCAAGGCCATCATGGCGGTGCATCTGTACGGCCATCCGGCGGATATGGACCCCATCCTGGAAATCGCCCACAAGCATGGCCTGAAAGTGATTGAGGATGCGGCCCAGGCGCATGGCGCTCTGTACAAGGGCAAGCGTGTCGGATCTCTGGGGGATGCTGCCGGATTCAGCTTTTATCCCGGCAAGAACCTGGGGGCGCTGGGCGATGCCGGCGGCGTGACCACCAATGATCCTGATCTGGCCGCCAAGGTCCGTGCCCTGGGCAATTACGGCAGCGATTATAAGTATCATCACATCTATAAGGGCCAGAATTCCCGTCTGGATGAGATGCAGGCAGCCTTCCTGGCCGCAAAGCTGCCCCACCTGGATCGCATGAACCAGGAACGCCGCCGGATTGCAGCGCGCTATCTGGCGGAAATCCGCAACCCGCTGATCGTCTTGCCCAAGGTGGAAGAGGGCTGCGAGCATGTGTGGCATATTTTTGCCATCCGCTGCAAGCAGCGTGATGCCCTGGAAGAGCATCTGAAAAAGGCGGATATCGGTTACAATAAGCATTACCCCATTCCCATGCATCTGCAGGGGGCTTATGCGGAATTGAATATTCCCAAAGGTGCACTGCCCATCGCCGAGGAGATTAGCGCCACCGAACTCAGCCTGCCCATGTTCTATGGTATGACCGAAGAGCAAGTCGATTGGGTCATCGAAAATCTGAACAATTTCATGGGTTAATCGATAATCCAAACTACAGGAGGCACAGTATGTCCAATATCGGGAAAAACGTTACAATTGCCGCAACCGCACGGATTGGGGAAAATGTTACGCTTCGTGATGGCGTTATTATTGAAGATCATGTTGTTGTCGGGGATAATTGTTATATTGATTACAACACGATTATCAAAGAAAACGTTACGCTGGGGGCAAATAGCTTTGTCGGAGCGAACTCCATTCTGGGCGAGTTCCTCCAGGACTTCTTCGATGGGAATGTCAACAAAAAACATCCGTTGACGATCGGGGAGCACGCATTGATCCGTAGCGGTGCTATTATTTATGGCGACACCGAAATCGGTCCTTATTTCCAGGCCGGTCATCGGGTTACGATTCGGGAAAAGACCCATATGGGAGAGCATGTGATTTTGGGGACGCTCTCTGATGTGCAGGGAGACTGCCAGATCGGAAATTATGTGCATATGCACAGCAACGTTCATATTGGTATGAAGGCAACTTTGAAGGACTTTGTCTGGATTTATCCTTATGTGGTTCTGACCAATGACCCGACGCCCCCCAGCGAAACTCTGGATGGTGTTACGGTGGAGAAATTTGCTGTGGTGTGCACCGGTACGGTGGTGCTGCCTGGACTGCATATCGGTCAGGATGCGCTGATCGGTGCTGGTACCACGCTCACAAAGGATGTTCCGGACATGACCATTATGGTAGGCAATCCGGGCCGTCCTGTGGGAAATGTCACCAAGATCAGGAATGATAAAGGTGAACAGGTCTATCCCTGGCGTTATTCTTTCAAACGCGGTATGCCCTGGAAGGACAGCGATTATGACCACTATATTGCTGAGCAGAAATGAAAGTATACCGAGATTGGTATACGCTCCAGACAAATAAATTAAAAACTACAGTGATAGTGACCGGAAAAATCAGTGTAAAGGAAAGGATTTTGCAGACACCATCATGATTACGCTTTCAATCGACAAGAAAAAATCAAGTTATATACTGATTTTTCTGACCACATTTCTGGTGGGATTCTGGGCACATGGGTACCGCTATTTTAATAGTTTGTACTCACACGATTCTCTGGATATTTCTCAAGGAGACTTTGCTTGGCAAATTTCTTTGGGGCGGTTTATGCAGGTACCCTATATACATTTCCGGGGGCAATTGACTTCCCCCATGGTGATTGGTGTCCTCTCTCTTTTGTTTCTTGGTTGTGCCCTATGCATTGTGCAGGATCTTTTGTCTGTGGCACACATGCCGCTTGTAATGGTGGTCTGTGCTCTTTTTGTTACACAGCCTGCCTTAACTTTTTCCAACGCCTCATTTATTAATTGGTCGGACATTTACATGCTGGCCCTTCTCCTGAATGTGATGGGAATATGGGCAACGCACCGATACAAATATGGCTTTCTGGTCGGATGGATCGGAATTATGCTGGGAACGGCATTGTACCAGGCTTACATGTGCAGTGCAATTGCCCTTGCATTGTTGCTTTTGATGCGGGATATTTTAGGCGGCACAAAATCCAGTACAGTCATCAAGTCTGCCGTCCGGGATATGGCAGTTGTTTTGTGTGGTTTGGTGACATATGCTGTCAGTAACAAAATTGTGCAGACAGTCACAGGAATTTCTTCCAGTGATGGGTATAATGGGATTGCCAGCGTAGGCGACTACAGCGGAATTTCTATTCCAAAACTGCTCTTGGATACATTTCTTTATCCGTTCCATTTTTTCAGTAGGCCAGACACTGCACACAGAAGTTGGGTATTTGCCGCGCACATCCTTCTTGCTTTGGTAGTCATTGCTTTGCTGATATATAGTATCGGCAAAAAGCAGTTGACTGTCCCGAACCAGGGATTGCTCACCCTTGTCTTGCTTTTCTTTCCCCTGGGAATCAATGCGGTATACTTTATTTCAAAAGGTATGGCACATGATTTAATGCGCTTTTCCTATGTTTTCTCTTACTTGATCGTTGTTGTCCTGTTTGAATCCGTTCAGAAGACCCTCGAGGGGGGGGACCTACGCACAAAGCGTATTCTCCAAGGCACAATTGCGACCTCTTTCGCCTTGATCAGTTTTTGCAATATAATTTTCTCGAACGGGGCCTATTTGAAAAAAGACATGGAATATACTGCCACTTTGTCTACAATGACGCGAATCCTTGATCGGGTTGAACAGGTGGAAGGATACATTCCGCAAGAGACTCCTGTTGTTTTTGTTGGGACATTGGACGAGACACCGATCAGCAAGGATCGACAAGCATTTGGCGATTATTACCCCTATGCGGGTATGCTTTACCATTATTCGGCTACTTACAATTCAACACTTAACGAATACCTGATTAGCATTCTCGGCTATCCGGCTAATTTACAATCAGAAAGCGACTGGGTTGACCGTCCGGAGGTACAGGCGATGCCTGCTTTCCCGGACAA
>CALXHN010000050.1 GCA_944388105.1 uncultured Gemmiger sp.
AGATCACCGCAAAGTAGATGGGATAGACAAAGAGGAAGGCCAGAACTGCCGTGACAACGAAGGTGACAACGGTGGATGCCTTGAATTTCTGCTTGTTCAGGGGCGTGGTCTCGGTGACCTGTGCGGTTTTGGTTGCCATTACAGCTGCACCTCCCGTTTGCGAAGAATGGTGGACTGGATGCTGTTGAGCACCAGGATGATGAAGAGCAGCACCACGCCCACGGCCGTGCCGTATCCCTGGCGGCCTTCGCCGAAGCCGGACTTGTACAGCAGATAGACAATGGTCTCGGTGGCGAATCCGGGGCCGCCGTCGGTCATGACGGCGATCTGGTCAAAGACCTTCAGGCCGTTGATCAGGGACAGGGTGAAGCAGATGGTGAAGGAGCCGGAGATCAGGGGCAGGGTGATGTAGCGGAACCGCTGCACCGCGGAAGCACCGTCGATGGTGGCGGCCTCCTGCACATCCTGGGGAACCCCCTGCAGCGCGGCCAGGTAGATGATCATGTAGTAGCCGGCGCCCTTCCAGATCATGACCACGGCCACGGCCCAGATGGCGATGTCCGCATTGCCCAGCCAGTCCTGCTTGAGGGCTTCCAGACCCAGCACGTCCAGGACCTTGTTGATGGGTCCGAAGTTGTAGCTGTACATGATCTTCCAGATAAAGCCGGAGACGATGCCGGACAGGATGACCGGCAGATAGAAGATGGCCCGGAAAAGATTTTTGGCACGGCAGACGTTGTCCACCAGCAGGGCCAGGGCCAGCGCCACCACGTTTTCACAGATGGAGATCACCACAGTCAGCAGGGCGGTATTCTTCAGAGCATTGCCGAAACGGGCACTGGTGAAAATCTCTTTGTAGTTGGCCAGCCCGATGAAGGTAATGTTCGGGTTGATGCCGTCCCAGGAAGTAAAGCTGTAATAAAAGCTGGAAATGGTCGGCACGGTGATAAACAGCGTGAACAGCACGAAGGCGGGCGCAATGAACAGGAACGCCGTTTTATCAAATTTCTTCTTTTTTGACAGCATGGTCGGGAAACCTCCGTTTTCGTGTGGCGATCTTGTCAAAAGAAAGGGGGCGCGCATCCCGGCGGGGAAACGCGCCCCTTTTGTCTGACGCTTTTACGCTACGCCCAGACCGGTGGTGGGGTTAAAGCTCTGCAGGGCAACGTCCCAGGTCTTCTGCAGCTCTTCCGAGGCAGAGTTGACATCGCGGGTGCCCTGGGCGATCTCGATGCAGGTCTTGTAGGCGAAGTTGCGGAAGTCGGGAGGCAGCTCCTTGTTGCCGATCTCCTGGTTCCACATCAGGTGCAGGTAGTCAGCGCTTTCCAGGGCGTCCAGAACATCCTGGAACTGCTCGCTCACGTCCATGGTGGGCATGGTGGCGGTGGTGGGGATGGCAGCCATGACCTCGCAGTACTCGCCGTACACTTCATCGCTGAAGAAGTACTGGCAGAAGGCATCAAAGGCAGCCTGCTTGTTGGGATCCTTGGCCGCTTCGGCGCTCAGGGCCCAGCCGCCGGCGGTGCCGCCGCCCAGCAGGGAAACCTTGCCCTCACGGTCGGGAACCGCGAACCAGCCGAACTCGAACTCAGGGTCGGCGTCGGTGATCTGGCTGAACATATGGGTTCCGGAGAACATCATGGCAGCCATATCATTGACGAAGAAGGTGGTGATCTGGGCGTCGGGGGTGGAGGCCCAGCCTTCCTGCGCAAAGCCCAGCAGCTGGCTCAGATCGGTCAGCGCCTGCTGGTAGTTGGGGTCGGAGAAGTTCTTTTCGCCGGTGTAGCACTCTTCGATGAAGTCGGGGTCGGTCTCCAGCACGTCGTTGGCGTAGCACAGGTCATACAGGAAGCCGATATGCCACACATCGCTGCCGCCCACGACCAGCGGGGCCATGTCGCCCTTGTCCTGGATGGTCTGGCACAGGGTGATGAACTCGTCCCAGGTGGTGGGGATCTCCAGGCCGTTGTCGGCGAAATACTGCTTGTTGTACATCATGCCCATGGTGTTGGCACCGGAGAAGGGCGCGGTGTAGGTCACGCCGTCAAAGTCCACATTGGAGCTGAACAGGGACGCCACTTCGTCGCTCAGGGGGGCCAGCTTGCCGGCGCGGACATACATGGCGGTGTCGCGCATCTCCATCATGTCGGGGAACTCGCCCACGCTGTCCTTGGTCTTCAGGAACTCGCTGTAGGAGCCGCCGTCACCGGGCTGGATGGTGATGGTGATGTCGGGATACTTCTCATTGAAGCCATCCACGATCTTGTTCATCTGGGTCTTGAAGGCGTCGTCGCCGTCCGCAAAGACGAAGGTCATCTCGGTGGGTTCGGTGACAATGCTCTCGGCAGCGGCCGCTTCCGCGGTGCTGCTCTCGGTGCTTGCGGTGCTCTCGGAGGAAGGCGCCGTGCCGCCGCATCCGGCCAGCATGGCAGCTGTCATTCCGGCCGCCATCAAAACGGACAATGCTTTTTTCATGGTGTTCTCCTTTTCGTTGGATTTGTGCGTTCTCTTCGGGGCCGTGCCCCTTTCGTTGTGATTATTGTACCGGATTGCCGGCCAAAGAAACAGGCGCTTTTTTTAGACCAACGTGGGTGAATTTAACTTGTTTCACTAAAAAAAGCCCACATTTTGCTCCAGAGCCGTCAACATGCACAAAAGATTTTCTCCTGTCTTCACCATCTTGCCGGACCAGCAGGCCAAAAGGATTTTTTCCGCCGCCAAAGCCTGCAAAAATCCCACTTTGCCCTTAAATTTCCGCCTTTTTTTCCGCCATGGCCAAATGATAAGATAGAGACAACAAAAGTACCGGACACTCCCTTATTTTACAGAAAAGGAGATTCTTCCTATGCTGCTTTCCCACAAGACCGAAGCCGCCTGGGCGCAGGACGCCGCCCGCCGGTTTGAACACAAGCTGCGCGCCGTGCGGGTGCGCAGCGCCGAAAAAATCCCCAGCCGTGCCGTGGACGGCGTACACAACAACAAGGCGGACGGCGGTGCCTACACCCCGGACGACGGCCTGTGCTGGTGGACCAACGGCTTCTGGGCCGGCATGCTCTGGCAGGCCTACCGGATGACCGGGGACGAAGCCTATAAGGAAGTGGCGCGCTATACCGAACGGCGGCTGGACGACTGCTTCCGGAGTTACTGCGGGCTGCACCACGACGTGGGGTTCATGTGGCTGCCCAGCGCGGTGGCCGATTACCGCCTGACCGCAGACGGGGATGCCCGCCGCCGGGGCCTGCATGCCGCCAGCCTGCTGGCCGGACGGTTCAATCCCGCCGGGTTTATCCGGGCCTGGAACGACATTCCCGGCTCGGAAGCGGATACCCGGGGCTGGGCCATTATCGACTGCATGTTCAACATTCCCCTGCTGTACTGGGCCAGTGAGGAGACCGGCGATCCCCGCTTCCGGAAGATCGCCATGACCCACGCCGACACGGTGGCCGCCAACTTTGTGCGGGCCGACGGCAGCGTGCGGCACATTGTGGAATTTGATCCCGAGACCGGCGCCTTTGTGCGGGATTACGGCGGGCAGGGCTATGCCCAGGGTTCCAGCTGGACCCGGGGGCAGGCCTGGGGGCTGTACGGATTTGTGATGAGCTACAAACACACCGGTGCGGTGCGGTATCTGGCCATGGCGGAAAAGATCGCCGCCTATTTCATCGCCCACATTCCCGCCGATGGGGCCATTCCGGTGGATTTCTGCCAGCCGGAAGAGCCCCGCTGGTACGACGACATTGCCGCCGCCGTGGCTGCCTGCGGGCTGCTGGAACTGGCGGACCTGGTGCCGGAAAAGCAGGAAGTCTACCTGTCCCCCGCCCTGAAGATGCTGCACCGGCTGGACGACACCGCCGACTGGGACGAAGGCCGGGACGGATTTCTGTGCAACTGCTCCGCCGACTACCACGGTCGGGAACACAACGTCAACTTCACCTACGGTGATTACTATTTCCTGGAAGCACTGCTGAAACTGACCGGGCAGGGCATTTTTCTTTGGTAAGGAGGCGGGATCCATGCCTGTGAAAGTGATTGCCATGCAAGGGGACCTGGGTGCCGCCGGTCAGCCCTTTGCCCACCATTATTCCGTCTGTGTGGGCGCGGGCAGAGCCTGCGAAGGTCTGCGTGCGGACTGGCAGGCCCAGCTGTGCCGTGCCCACAGGGAATGCGGATTTGAGTATGTCCGGTTTCACGGGCTGCTCACCGATGATATGCATGTCTGCTACCGGGACGAGAGCGGTGCCCTGCGCTACAGCTGGCAGTATGTGGACAGTCTGTTCGACGCCCTGCTTGCCATGGGCGTCCGTCCCTTTGTGGAATTCGGGTTCTGCCCCGCCGTGCTGGCCGGCGGCACCCGCACCCAGTTCTGGTGGCAGGGCCGGGTGGACCCGCCCGCCGACCTGGACGCCTGGGCGGATCTGGTGGGCGCGGCCTGCCGCCACTGGGTGGCGCGCTACGGCGCCGAGGAGGTCCGCCGCTGGTATTTTGAGATCTGGAACGAACCGGACCTGAATGCTTTCTGGAACGGTACCCGCAGCCAGTATTTCGCTCTGTATGCCGCCAGCGCCCGGGCCGTCAAGGCCGCGGACCCCGCCCTGCGGGTGGGCGGTCCCGCCACCAGCAACTTTGTGCCGGATGACCGCTTTGACGGCGAGGTGGAGGACACTTCCCGGCAGCTGACCGCCTTTGCGGAGGATCTGGACGCCCTGGACTGGCACGGGGTCTGGATCGAGGAGTTCCTGGCCTACTGTGCCGCCCATCATCTGCCGGTGGATTTTGTTTCCGCCCATCCCTACCCCACCGACTGGGCCCTGGACGGGCACGGCAACACCTGCAAGCGCACCCGCAAGCGCCGCAGCCTGGAGGAGGACGTGGAGTGGCTGCGGCAGGCGGTGGCCCGCAGCGCTTACCCCCGGGCCGAGCTCTGTCTGACCGAGTGGAGCTCCTCCCCTTCCAGCCGGGACTGCTCCCACGATGAACTGCCCGCTGCCTGCTATATAGCCGATGCGGCCCTTTCGGTGAACGAAAATATCCGCTGTCTCTCCTACTGGACCTTCACCGATATCTTTGAGGAGCTGGGCGGCGGGCATCTGCCCTTCCACGGCGGGTTCGGGCTGTTCAACTTCAACGGCATCCCCAAGCCGGCCTACCATGTCTACCGGATGATGCACCGCCTGGGAGATACCCTGCTGTACCGGACCGGAGACTGCATCATCACCCGCAAGGACGGGCAGCTGCGGGCCATGGCCTGGAATTATTCCGACGCCCAGCCCAAAGCCGTGCCCATGTGTGCCTTTCCCGATCATGATGCCGCCGCCCGCGTGCTGGCCGACGGTACCCCCGCCCTGCTGACACTGGACCTGCGGGGCCTGCGTCCCTGCCAGACCGTGCTGGTGGAACAGCTGGATGAAGCCCACGGCGATGCCGCTGCCCTCTGGCGGCAGATGGGGGCCCCGGAAAACCTGACCCCCGACCAGACCCGTGCCCTGCGTCAGGCCGCCGGGGCCACCGGCCGCACAGTGCTCCGCGCGGACGACCGGGGCGTCCTGCAGGCTGAGCTGTCCCTGCCTCCCTGGGCGGTGGTGCTGCTGCAGTCTCTTTGACCGGAGGGGAGGACGGATCCATGTCTTTTGTGTTTGATCCCCGGGATTTCGGCGCCGTCGCCGACGGCGTGACCCGGGATACCGCCGCGGTGCAGGCGGCCATCGACGCGGCCGCCGCCCGGGGCGGGACCGTCCTGCTGGCCGGCGGGCGGTTCTGCTGCGGCACCCTTTATCTGAAAAGCAACCTGACCCTGGAGATCGCGGCCGGGGCGGTGCTGCTTGCCAGCCCGGACATTGCCGATTACGGCCGTGACACCCATCACAACCGCTACCGCAACGAGCCGGAACTGGACCGCTGTTTTCTGTTTGCGGCGGACGCGGAACACATCCGGCTGTGCGGCGACGGCACCATTGACGGAAACGCCGCCCGGTTTCCCAACCCGGGGGATATCTGCCGGCCCATGATGCTGCGGATGCTGCGGTGCCGGCATGTCCGGCTCACCGGGCTGCATCTGGTCAATGCCGCCGCCTGGACCACCGCCTTCCTGGACAGCGAGTTCCTGCACGCGGCGGACCTGTACATCGAAAACCATACCAACTATAATGGAGACGGGCTGGACTTTGACGGCTGCCGCCACGTCTATGTGCGCGGATGCCATATCCAGGGCACCGACGACAACCTCTGCCTGCAATCCAGCGGACTTCCGATGGAGGACGTCCATATTTCGGACTGTTCCTTCACCTCCGTCTGCGTCGGCATCCGCATCGGGCTGAAATCCATCGGGCCCATCTCCAACGTGGTCATCTGCAATTGTACCATGCGCAGCATCTGGCGGGAAGGCATCAAGATCGAGTGCAGCGAGGGCGGCTCCATCACCGACGTGATGGTACACAACATTGCCATGCACAATGTGCGGCGGCCCCTTTTCGTCATACTGAACAACCGGTTCCGCCCGGATGATCTGGGCAGCAGCCTGGAACTGGATCACATGCCGCCCATCGGCCGGATCGCCCGCCTGTACTTTGCGGGCATTACGGCGGTGGATGACGAGACCATGGCCCTGACCCAGCGCCGTTTTGACCGGGATGTGATGGGCAGTCCCGCCTTCGGAGGCTGCCGCTTTGACGCCAACGTCCGGCACCCCATAGAGGATGTGACCATCCGGGACTTTTGCTACACCGCCATCGGCGGGGTGGACCCCCGGACCCTGCCGGAAGAATACCCCGAAGTGCCGGACCGGCTGTGCACCCCCGACGGGCCGGGAAGCGAGAACTACTGGCCCGACTGGAGCCGGACCACCCACCTGGATCTGCGGAATGTGCGGGGACTGGTCACACAGGGGCTGCACTTTTCCCTGCTTCATCCGGACGGACGGCCCGCTGTTCTGCGGCAGGGCTGTGAAGACCGGCCCCGGGAGGTGGGGCCCACCTGACCGGCAACCAACAAATGAGGTGATTGCATGAACCGTGAAATCCTGTCCGTGACCACCCTGGGCGGCCTGTGCGCCGTGTACCGCCGGGAGCGGGAGACCGGCACGGCGGAACTGCTGCTGGTGCCTGCCGGCACGGAAAGCGGCATCTGCCGCACCGACTGCGCCGCCGAGCCCCTGGTGCAGGCCAAGCTGCGCCAGGACGATGCCCCCACCTTTTTCAGCGGCGGGCAGACCATGCGCAGCAGCCCCACCACCCTGGCCATGGAATACGCGGGACAGACGGTGCGGCCCCTGGCGGACCGGACCGTCATCACCACCCGGCTGCAGGATCCCCGGGGGATGGCGTACACCCATACCCTGACCCTCTTTGCGGACAACCCCGCCGCCGAGGTGACCGTATCGGCTGAAAACACCGGCACAGTCCCCCTGACCCTGGAAATGCTGTCCTCCTTCACCCTGGGCAGTCTTTCCCCCTTCGGGCAGGGGCTGGACCCCGAAACCCTGGTGATCCACCGCATGCGCTCCCACTGGAGCGCCGAAGGCCGGCTGGTCAGCGAACCGGCCGAGGACCTGCAGCTGGAACCGAGCTGGAAACCCAGTTCGGCCAACAGTCTGCGGTTCGGCTGCGTGGGCAGCCTGCCGGTGCGGGGGTATGTCCCCTTCTGCGGGGTGGAGGACACCGTCCGGCAGATCACCTGGGCGGCCGCCACCACCCAGGGCAGCAGCTGGCAGATGGAACTGTACCGCAGAGACAACGGTCTGTCCCTGTCCGGCGGGCTGGCGGATGCCGAATTCGGTGCCTGGTCCAAGACCCTGGCGCCGGGAGAGAGCTTCACCGCCCCCAAGGCCGTTCTCACCGCCGTGCGGGGCGGCGTGGACCAGGCGTCCCGGGCGCTGGCCGAAAACACCCGCCGTGCCATCGAGGCCATCCTGCCCGACTGTGAGCGGGAACTGCCGGTGATCTTCAACGAATTCTGCTCCACCTGGGGCTGCCCCACCGAGGAAAGCGTCCTGCGGCAGGTCCGGTCCCTGGCCGGCCGGGGCATCGGGTATTATGTCATTGACGCGGGCTGGTACGATGACCGCCCCTTTGATTATGGCTGCCGCCTGGGCAGATGGCAGGTCAGCAAAAAAAGTTTTCCCCGCGGCCTGGGACCGGTGGTGGATGCCATCCACCAGGCCGGCATGAAGGCGGGCATCTGGTTCGAGTTCGAGATGGCCGGCCGGGATGAGCCGGACTGCTTCCAGCGCACCGACTGGCTGCTCCACCGCCACGGCATCCCCATCACGGTGGGTGACCGGCGGTTCTGGGACCTGCGCAAGCCGGAAGTACAGGACTATCTGGCCCGCCATGTGATTGATTTTCTGCGGGACAACCGCCTGGACTACCTGAAGGTGGACTACAACGAGACCATCGGTCTGGGCTGCGACGGCGCCGAAAGTCTGGGGGAAGGCCTGCGCGGGCAGATCGAAGCCAGCACCGCCTTTTTCGCCCGCATCCGCCGGGAACTGCCCGATCTGGTGCTGGAGATCTGCGCCTCCGGCGGGCACCGGCTCTGCCACGCCTTTCTGGAGCTGGGCTGCATGGCCAGCTTTTCCGACGCCCACGAATGTGATGAGATCCCTGTCATTGCGGCCAACATGCACCGGATGATCCTGCCCCGCCAGAGCCAGATCTGGGCGGTGGTCAAGGCCGGCCAGCCGCTGCAGAAGCTGTATTACCAGCTGTGCAGCGGCCTGCTGGGCCGGCTGTGCCTTTCGGGGGAGCCGGATGCGCTGAGCGCCGAACAGTGGGCGGTGATCGAACAGGGCATCCGCTTTTACCGGAAAGCCGCCCCCGTCATTGACCGGGGCGAGACCCGGCGCTATGGCCGGGATGTGCCCAGCTACCGTGCCCCCCGGGGCTGGCAGGGCCTGGTCCGCCGGGGGGCCGGCACCACCCTGGCGGTGGTCCACACCTTCGCCCAGGCGCCGGGAATGCTGGAACTGCCGGTGCGGGGCACCGTGATGGCAGTCCTGGCCCGACCGGGCATTCTGGTCCAGAGCGGACCGGCCCTGTACCTGACCGGTCTGCAAGATTTTGACGGCGTGGCCGTCCTGCTGAAAAACGAGGAATGATGCACCATGGCCAATCGGATACACAATCCCATCCTGCCGGGGTTTGCCCCGGACGCCAGCGCCCTGCGGGTGGGGCAGGATTATTACATTGCCACCTCCACCTTTGACTGGTGGCCCGGTATCGAGATCTACCATTCCCGGGACCTGGTGAACTGGTCCTGGGCCGCCGCCCCCATCGCCCGCCGGGAGATGGTCCCCAGCGAGATGCTGGGCAACTACAATTCCGGCGGATTGTGGGCCCCGCACCTCTCCTACGCGGACGGGCTGTTCTGGCTGGTCTATACCGACGTGAAAAGCGCCACCGCCTTCAAGGACACCCTGAATTATGTCACCACGGCGCCGGACATCACCGGGCCGTGGAGTGATCCCACCCTGGTCACCGCCAGCGGTTTTGACCCGTCCCTGTTCCATGATGACGACGGCCGGCACTATTTTTTGAACATGCTGTTCGACTGGCGGCTGGAAAATCCCGGCTTTGCCGGCACGGTCATCCAGGAATTTGATCCCGTGACCCGCCGGCTGGTGGGCAAGCGGTCCCATTTTTACCGGGGCACCTCCCTGGGCGTCTGTGAAGGGCCCCAGATCCTGAAAAAGGACGGCTGGTATTATCTGCTCTGCGCGGCGGGCGGCACCGGCTACATGCACGCGGCCACCGTGGCCCGGGCCCGCACGCTGGAAGGTCCCTTTGAGGAATCCCCCTTCTTTCCGCTGCTCACCGCCCGGGACGATCCCGACAATCCCCTGCAGAAAAGCGGGCACGCCTGCTTTATCCAGATCGGCGAGGAATGGTACATCACCCACATCTGCGCCCGCCCGCTGACCCGCCGGGGATGCTGCCCCCTGGGACGGGAAACCGCCCTGCAGAAAATCGAATGGGTGGACGGCTGGCCCCGGCTCATCAACGGCAGCTGCCACCCCGACCTGGAAGTGCCCATGCCCCGGGCGGCGGCACAGGCGGTACAGCTGCGGGACCACAGCGAAGCCGTACACTTTTCCCCGGCGTCTCCCCTGCCGCCCAGCTTCAAGACCCTGCGCACCCCCCTGGTCCCGGAAAAGGACTACAGCCTGACGGTCCGGCCCGGTTGGCTGCGCCTGTACGGCGGGCAGAGCCTTTCCAGCCATCACAAGCAGACCCTGTTTGCCCGACGCTGGCAGAGTTTCCGGTTCACCGCCGAAACCAGACTGGACTTTTCCCCCGAAAGTTTCCAGCAGGTGGCGGGGCTGGTGCTGTTCTACGACACCTGCAACTGGATCTACGCCTATGTGACCTGGGATGAAGTGCGCCGGTCCAGGATCCTCCGGGTCCTGCGCTGCGATTACAAGGATTTTTCCTACGGCAGCGAGGCTGTCCCGCTGACCGGGGCGGTGGTGAAACTGAAGGTGGAGGTGGACCACGCCCAGGCCCGTTTCTTCCATGATGCGGGCGAAGGCTGGCAGCCCCTGGGCGACGTCCAGCCCGCCGACCACCTGAGCGATGACTATGTGGAGACCCGCCGGGGCCGCTGTGCTTTCACCGGCGCCATGGTGGGACTTTGCGCCCAGGACATGGACGCCCGACGCAGCTATGCAGATTTTTCGTATTTTTTGTATCAGGAGCGGTGACGGACCGGAACCGATGTTCCCTGCGGCCCCCTTCCCAAAAGAAAAGAGGAAACAGAAATGGCCATGATCAAGCTGAAAGTTCTCAACGCCCGGGGAGAGACCCTGGCCGTCAGTCCGGCCGGATCCCAGGTCTCCCTGGTGCACACCGCCCCCTACCAGGCGGGAGACTGGATCGCCCTGGAATGCGGTGCTTCCGGCATGTACTGCGTCATCCAGCTGGAGGACTCCATGCCGCCCGCCCTTGTGTATATAAAGGGGTCCGCCATGGATTTCCCCATTCCCCCCGCAGACAACCGGGTCAACTATTCCCCCAAAAGTTTTACCGGTTCCTCTCATCTGATCCGCGCCCGCACCGCCACGGTGGACGAGATCACCGCCTGCCGGAACCTGGCCCTGAATCCCTACGACTGCCACGGGGAACACGGCTTTTTCCCCCACGCCACAGCCAATGTGGAGACCCGGGGCGAGGCGGTCTTTGCGGCACGGAATGCCATTGACGGGATCTACGAGAACAGCGCCCACGGTGCATGGCCGTACCAGAGCTGGGGCATCAACCGAGATCCCCGAGCCCGTTTCCGGCTGGATTTCGGCCGGCCGGTGGAGGTCCGTCAGCTGAGTCTGACCCTGCGGGCGGACTTTCCCCATGACAGCTGGTGGACCCGTGCGGCGGTGGTCTTCAGCGACGAAAGCCGGGAAACCCTGACCCTGAGCCAGACGGCAGAACCCCAGCGGTTTTCCGTTTCGCCCCGCACGGTGGAATGGCTGGAACTGTGCGATCTGGAAAAGGCCGATGACCCCAGCCCCTTCCCGGCACTGACCCAGCTGGAAGTCTGGGGCACGGAAGCCCCGGATGGCCATGCCTGATTTCCGGCCCGAAACGGAACAAAGGCAAGTGTTCGGATTTCTGGTCCCCTGTTCCGCTCTGTTTGGCCGGTCTCGTCCCGTGGAGGTCGTTTCCGGCCCGCGTACCCGGTTCGTGCGGCCATGCCGCAAGGACGGACTCCCTTATCGCACAGCGACCTTTTCCCTGTAACAAAACGACACCCTCAAAGACCGGCGCAGCGCCGATGGTCTTTGAGGGTGTTGTTGTATATACGGAAAATGTGCCGGGAACCGGTCAGTTCCCCTGCAGCCGGATAACAAAGGCTGTATGATAGCGGGCAGAGGCATCCAGGCGGTAGGCTTCCTCCACATCGGCGCCCCAGCTGTCAATACCGCCCACGCCGCGCATGGCCCCCAGCACCGTGAGGACGGTGCGGCCGGTGGCAGGCAGTTCGCAGGGATGCAGGGCGGATTCCAGTTCCCGGGGCGTGCAGGGCAGGGCGCTGAAGGCAAAAGGCGCTTCGGCCGCGTCCAGGGTCAGACGGGCGGCGGTGCGGCCGGAAGTCGCCCGCTTTTCCAGGGTCAGGCTGTACGTTCCCATGTGCAGGCCGCACTCCTGGGGGACCAGGTAATCCGGCACAGCAGGGGTTTCCCGGTGGCGTCCGAAAATGCCGCCCTTGTACCGGTCAGGGTAGGTTTCTCCCGAAAGGCCGGTCCAGGCGGTGCTGCCCACCGGGTCGGGCAGCAGCATCCGCACGCCGAAGCAGGGCAGCTCCGGCAGGCCAGGGGCACCGTGATAATCCGCCTCCACGGTCATGGTGCCGGCGGCATCCACCGTGTAGGTGAGGATTGCCTCCGCCCCGGGCACAGCCGCAAAGGTGAAGCGGTACGCCACCCGCACCCGGCGGGGGCCCGCTTCCAGCACGGTCTGGCCCGCGCATTCGGGCAGGGCGTCGGCGGCTTGCCAGACGGCACTGCGGCGGGCAAAGCCGTTGCCCAGGTCGTTCTCGGTGGGGGCACGCCACAGCGCCGGACGGGGCGCACGGTACAGCCACTCACTGCCGCCGGATACCAGGGACACCGGACCGCCCTCCGGGATGGAGAACAGCACCCGGAACCCGTCGCCCAGCACGCCCAGGTTCACATCCCCCCGGACCACCTGCAGGTCGGGGGCGGGGCGGCGTTCCCGGCTCTGCCGGTCGGCGGCCAGCCGCTGGGCCGCCTGTCGGGCTCCGGCTGCATTGGCGGCATCCTGTGCCGCCCGCTGTGCGGGGCTGGCATACCAGTAGCGCACCTCCTGCATGGCGGGTTTCTCGGTCCCGTCGGCAAAGACGATGCCGTTGCCGCTGAAGCTGTAGTCGGTGGGACGTTCCCCGAAATCGCCGCCGTAGCCCAGCACCCGGCGGCCCAGGGCGTCGGTGTGCCAGAGGGCCTGGTCCATATAGTCCCAGATGAATCCGCCCTGGTACTGGGGGAATTCCTCCGCCAGACGGATATAACTTTCCATGCCGCCCAGGCTGTTGCCCATATCGTGCATGTACTCACACAGGAGGAAGGGCTTGGCCGGTCTGGATTCCAGATATTCCCGGATCTCCCGGGGCTTGGCGTACATCCGGCTTTCCATGTCGCTGATGGCATCAAAGGCCCGGTTATGGAAAACGCCCTCGTAATGGACCAGCCGTCCGGGGTCATGCTCGTGGAAGAACCGGCTCATGGCCAGGATATCCTCCCCGGCATAGCTCTCGTTGCCGCAGGACCAGATGAGCACGGCGGCGTGGTTCTTGTCCCGCTCAAACATGCTGCGGGCCCGGTCCACCACGCAGTCCTTCCACTCCGGCAGGCTGCCGGGAACATTCCAGCTGGGTTCCACGGCGCCCAGCTTCTGCCAGCTGCCGTGGCTTTCCAGGTTGGTTTCGTCGATCATGTAGATGCCGTTTTCATCGCACAGGTCGTACCACAGGCTCTGGTCGGGGTAATGGCAGGTGCGCACGGCGTTGATGTTGTTGCGGCGGAACACCTCCATGGCGGCGTACATATCCGCCGGGTCGATGGCGCGGCCTTTCTCGGCGTTCCATTCGTGGCGGTTCACCCCGTTGAAGACGATGCGCTCCCCGTTCAGGCACATGATGCCGTTCACCATCTCGAACCGGCGGAATCCGATGCGGTAAGGCACCACCTCCTGCACGGTGCCGTCGGCATCGTACAGGGTCAGTTCCGCCCGGTACAGGGTGGGGGTGGCATGGCTCCAGGGCTGGATCCCCGGCAGTTCCAGGGTATCCCCGGTGACGGGACCGTCATACAGGGCACAGCCCTCGCTGTCTGTCAGGCGCAGGGTCACGCGGGCGTCCGCGGTCTCCCCTTCCAGTTTCAGCCGGGGCGTCAGGGTGCCGGTGGTGTTGTCCGGTTCCAGGCCCGCCTCCAGCCACAGGTCGGTCAGGTGTACCTTGGGTTTGGCATAGAGGAACACCGGACGGAAAATGCCCGAGAACCGGAAGAAGTCCTGGTCCTCGATCCAGGAGGCGCTGCACCGCTTGTGCACTTCCACGCACAGGCGGTTGACGCCGTCCCGGAGGCAATCCGTCAGCTCAAAGTCCGAGGGGGTGAAGCTGTCCTCGGCATAGCCCACAAACTGCCCGTTGCACCACAGGTACAAGGCCTGCTCCACCCCCTGGAAGCTGATGCAGACCCGCTGGCCCCGCAGGCCTTCGTCCAGGGTGAAGTCCAGGGCGTAGCTGCCCACGGGGGCGTTGTCCCAGTCGATCTGCGGCGGGCGCAGGGCGCGCAGGCCGTCCCAGGGGTACATGGTATTGATGTACTGCAGCTGACCGTAGCCCTGGAGCTCGATATGCCCGGGGACCCGGATGGTACCAAAGCCGGAAAGGTCCGCGTCCTCCCGCCAGAAATCGGCAGGGCGGGCGGCCGGGTTGGGGCTGTAGGCGAACCGCCATTCGCCGTCCAGGGATTGGCGCAGGCTGCTGCGTCCGGCGGCGGCTTCCTCCGCTGTGCGGCAGCAGAGGTGGTCGGAATGGGCGTCCAGACGGTTCACCGCAAACACGGTGGGGTCGGTGAGCCAGCGAAGGTCAGGGGATGTGACAGGCATGAAAATCTCCTCCGAAACAGGTCATTCTTTGACGGCACCCGCCGCAACACCGGCCAGGATGTGCCGCTGGAAGATCACATAGATGAGGATGGTGGGCAGCATGATGACGGCCGCCGCAGCCGATACCAGGTCACCGGCAGGGAGAACGTGCGGCAAAAGACAGTTTCAGCGGATATTGGCCGGTTCCCGGTTTCACGCCACCTCAGTCCCTTCCTTATGCTTTGAATACAGTATAACAGACCCGCTGTGCGAAGAAAAGCATCCGGCCGGACAGCAGGCAAATTTTGCCTGTCGTCCGGCCGGATGGACGGTTCGGGTTCTGAGATTCTCTTGGTCAGATCCTCAATCTGCCCCATGAGGGTTGTGGAAGATGGCCCGCCCCACGCCGATCAGATCGGCGCCGCTTTGTTCCGGAATCCGGCAGGCCGCCACGCAGTCCTCTAGGGTACTGCCGCCCTCCTGGTAGCCACAGCCGCCCAGCCGGACCGCCACCGGGCAGGCCTCTTCCGCTTCCCGGCGCTTTGCCTGCAGTACCTACCGGTGAAACCAGGTCCGGTCACCGCAGAGACGGCTGCCGTACTGGCACGGCTGAGCTGGGCAAAAATTCTGATGTCTTCCCTGTGTACGGCCTCTGCCAGCGAGGTCTGCCCGGGATGCATCCTGCCCCAGGCAAAGGCTGATTTTCGCCGCTCATCAGCCCCGGTGCCAGGGCGATGATGGCAATGGGCAGGATGGCATTAACGGCACCGTACACCACTATAACCGTTCCTATAATGAGAAAGTCAAGCGGAAAATCCCAACAAAAAGCCCCCCGGCACAAGCCAGAGGGCAATGTTCAGGTTATCGGCTGCTGCAGTTCCAGAACGGTGTCTTTGGGGGAAAAACAGGCTGAACTCAGGTTGGTGATGACCAGTTCTTCCGCCTCGGGATGCTGTGCAAAATAAGTTTCGATCAGCTGACCGGGGTCATCCAGTGCCTGTCCGGACTGCTGCCGACAGAGGAACTCCCCG
>CALXHN010000051.1 GCA_944388105.1 uncultured Gemmiger sp.
AGCCTGAAAGCGGTGGTCCTGTGCAACGGCGGCGAAAACTGCGGCAAGCGGTTCAGCTACCAGGGCATCCAGACCTGCGCCGCTGCGGCTTCTGTGGCCGGCGGCCCCAGTGCCTGCGCCTTCGGCTGCCTGGGCCTGGGTGACTGCACCCGCGCCTGCATGTTCGACGCCATCCATGTGGTCAACGGCGTGGCCGTGGTGGACCGTACCAAGTGCACCGGCTGCTCTGCCTGCATGAACGTCTGCCCGCGCCATGTCATCGACATGAAGCCCATTGCCCCGCAGCCTGTGGTGGAATGCTCCAACACCGACCGCGGCGCCATCGTCAACAAGACCTGCAAGGTGGGCTGCATTGCCTGCGGTCTGTGCGTCAAGAACTGCCCGCAGCAGGCCATCTTCCTCAAGAACAACGTGGCCGTCATCGACTACACCAAGTGCAACGGCTGCGGCACCTGCGTGACCAAGTGCCCGAAGAAGGTCATCCACTGGGTGGAAGGCAAACCCACCTCGGTGGACGCTCCGGTGCCCGAACACCAGGTCCTGTAATGGCTTTTGCCTGAACAAACCCAATAACAACGCCGCCCCGGCAGGGAACATCCCGTGCCGGGGCGGCGCTTTTTGTATATGTGGTTTTCTCAGAACAGATGGTCCGCGGGGTAGAGCCCTTCCGCGCTCATGCGGCGCAGGGCTTCCACCAGTTCGGGTTTGTCCTCCCGGTAGGTGATGCCGTGCCAGCGGTCGGAGCTGGTAAGCACGGTGACCTGGGCAGTCCCTTTTTCCAGGGCGGCGGTGACCACGCTGGGCAGATAATATTCACACTTCAGCGGATTCACCGGCAGGCTGGCGTCCAGGAAGGCGGCAAAGCCCTCCCGGGCACGGTCGAGAAAATCCGGGGTGAAGCCCCACAGGTTCATGGACACCACCGCGTCGGCGGGCAGGTCGGTCCAGTGGGCGCCGTCGTCCTCGGTAAAGTGGATGCCGCCCGCATAGGTCTCAATGCGGGTGCGTTCGGTCACGCTCACCAGACGGTTGCTCTCGTCCAGGGTGCACACGCCCCGGGACACCGACCCGTTGGCGCTCACCGTGTTGCCCAGCAGAAAGCCCACCATGCACCAGGGGGCGGGGGAGCCGTCCATGGCCCGGGCATTGGCCAGATGTTCATAGATCAGCCGGAAACCCTGGGGGCCGTAGTAGTCGTCGGCATTGATGACCGCAAAAGACGCGTCGATCACATCCGCCGCCGACAGGATGGCGTGGGCGGTGCCCCAGGGCTTGATGCGGCCCTCCGGCACGGCAAAACCGGCGGGCAGTTTGTCCAGGGTCTGGTAGGCATAGCGGACTTCCAGGCCGGCTTTTTCGGCCCGGGCACCCACGCTGGTGCGGAACGCCTCGTCAATCTCCGGCTTGATGATAAAGACCACCGTCTCGAACCCGGCACGGCGGGCATCATACAGGCTGTAATCCAGGATGGCTTCCCCGGCGGGACCCACCGGGTCGATCTGCTTCAGGCCGCCGTACCGGCTGCCCATACCCGCCGCCATCACGGCCAGGATCGGTTTTCTGTTCATAAAAATCCTCCCCATCTGTACGGATGTCTGTTGCTTTTATTGTATACGTTTGCCCGCCGGGATGCAAGCACCGGAATGTGATGGCAGGGAACGGTTAAATTCCGGTAAATTGCGGCGAAAACCGATAGTATTTTTGACACAGACGTGCTATAATGTATACCAACTAATGTACCAACTGAAAATTCCAGGAATCTTTTTTGCCGCGTACAGGCGGCCATTCTGCTGTGGATACGGAGGGGATGAAGATGGGCACAACCTGCAGGGGTCTGGTGCTGGCCGGCGGCGGCGCCAAGGGCAGTTACCAGGTCGGGGCATACCGGGCACTGAAGGAGCTGGGCTGGCAGCCCGACATCATCACCGGCACCAGCGTGGGCTGTCTGAACGCGGCCCTTTTTGTGCTGGACAAGGTCTCCGAGGCGGAAGAACTGTGGAAGAACCTGGACATCCATGGCGTGCTGGAAATGCCGGACGGCAAGACGCCGGAAGAACTGCAGAACTTTCTGCTGGATACGGTGCGCAGCGGTGGGCTGGATCTGGAACCTTTGGGGGATGTGATCGACCGCTACCTGGACGAGGACGCCATCCGCGCCGCCCCGGTGCGCTACGGACTGGTCATGACCGAGATGAACACCCTGAAGAGTGTGCAGCTCACCCTGGACCAGATCCCCCAGGGCCGCCTGAAGGAATACATGATGGCCTCCAGCGCCTGTTTTCCGGCCCTGCGGCCCCGCACCATCGACGGGGTGAAGTATATTGACGGCGGCTGGCGGGACAATATGCCGCTGACCCTGGCCGCCAGCATGGGCGCCACCGAACTGGTGGCGGTGGACATTGAAGGGGTGGGCTACAACAAGCCCAACCGCACCGGCCTGCCCACCCGGGTCATCCGCAGCCATTGGGACCTGGGTCCCATGTTTGACTTTGACGGGGTGCGGGCCGTGCGCAATATGGCCCTGGGCTACCTGGACACCCTGCGTGTCTTCGGCCGGGTGGGCGGCACGGCTTACGCCCTTCTGCCGGACCCGGACGGCTTTTTGCCCAAGTTTGCCGCCGCTTATCAGCAGCAGCTCTCAGCAGCCGTCTCCCGGGCTCCCACCCTGGCTTTGGCCGAGACCATGGCCCGACAGCGCCGGGACTATCCGGCCCCGTTCTCCCAGAATCTGCTGGCCCCTACCCGGGGGGCCTCCGCGCCGCTGGAACTGGCAGCGGAGAAGATGAACGTACCGCCGGAGGAACCCTACACCCCGCGCCTGCTGGCACTGACCTTCTTGGGCAGCTTTGACCGGGATCCCGCAGACCGCTTCCGCGTGCTGCTGGGCAGGGAAGAGGGCAACCACATCGGGGAGACGGCCATGGCCGCCGCCGCACCGGATGATTTTGTCACGGCGCTGGTGTCCCACACCTTGCAGGAAATGCGGTTTTTCTGATGGGGCACCCGGTCCGGCAATGCCGTCATATTGCCGTATACAGGAAAGGAGCGTGCAGCCTATGCGTACATTTACAGGAACCACCGCTTCCGGCGGGCTGACCATCGGCCCCGTGGTGCGGATCGACCGCGGCCTCATCGGGCTGCACCGTATCGTCAGCGACCCCTATCAGGAGCGGGCCCTGTATGATGCCGCCATCGTGCTGGCCAAGGATGAACTGGCCATGCTGCGCAAGCGGGCCCAGGACCCCAAGGATGCCGACATTCTTCTGTTCCAGATGGCATTGCTGGAGGACGAATCCTTCACCAATGAGATCGGCGATTATATCGCCGCGGGAGCGGGCAGCGCCGCTGCTGTGGAGCGGGCTGAACGCATCTTTGCCGGCCGCATCAGCAACATTGACGACGACTATATAAAAGAACGCAGTGTGGACGTGTGCGACGCCTGCCGCCGGGTGGTGGACATTCTGGACGGCCGGTCCCGCCGTCCTTTGCAGCTGGATCAGCCCAGCATCCTGGCGGCGGACCTGTTCTATCCCAGCGATCTGTTCGCCCTGGACCGCAGCATGATCCTGGGGCTCATCTCCGACCGGGACAGCGTCACCAGCCACGCGGCCATCATGGCCCGGGGAATGGGCATCCCGGCTCTGTGCCGGTTGGGAGAAGGCGTCTCCAAAAGCGCCGAAGGCCATACGGTGGTGCTGGATGCCGAGCGCAGCAGCCTGGTGGTGGACCCCACCCCCGAACAGGTGGAGGCGGCCCATCACCGCATGGAGCAGCTGCAGCACCGCCGGCGCCGCCCGGACCCGCGGATCAACAAGCCCAACCGCACCCGGGACGGCACAGCCTTCGTGATTCTGGGGTCGGCCAATTCCAGCGAACCCAGTGAGATCCGGGCTGCCCTGGACAACGGCGCCAACGGCGGCATCGGTCTGGTGCGTACCGAGTCCATGATTCTGAACAATTACGATGAGGAACGGCAGGTGGCCGAATACCGCAAGCTGCTGGAAAGCGCCGAAGGCTGGCCGGTGGTGGTCCGTCTGTATGACCCCGGTGCCGACGACGGCGCGCCCTGGGTACAGACGGTGCAGACCCTGGCCGCCCGGGATTCCCTGTACAAGACCCAGAAGCGGGCCTTGCTGCGGGCCGGCGGGTCCGGGGTCCTGCGGGTGGTGGTGCCCATGATCTGCGGTGTGCAGGGCTGGGACGAGTGCATGCACAGTTTTGAGGAATGCAAGCGGGAACTGCGCCGGGAAGGCATCCCCTTTGATGAGGATCTGCCGGTGGGCTGCATGATCGAAGTGCCCGCCTCGGCGCTGGAAGTGTCCGAAATCATCGAACACGGTGCCCGCTTCCTGTACATTGACCTGGACGATCTGGCCAACTTCATCTATGTGCAGCCCCAGAATGAACGGGAGGAGCGGCGCAAGACCGACACGCCGGTGGTCAAGCGGCTGGTGCGGGATGTGCTGGATGCCGCTTCGGCCCACAACACCGATGTGACCCTGTGCGGCATCCCGATGAATCAGCTGGACGCCATGCCCGGGTATATGTTCCTGGGGGCCCGCAGCTTCTGCGTGGAAAACGCCTGCCTCACCGAACTCAAGGGCAGCCTGCTGCAGCTGGATCTGTCCGGTCAGCGGGGACAGGAAGCCTGAAAAACAGTTGAAAAAAGCCCCCGTGCCGCATATACTGGGCCGGGGGCAGGAAAACGCGGGGGACGCCGTCCGGCATCCCCCGCGTTGTTGTCTGTCTGGTTTATTCCAGGTCCCCCGTCAGGGTCATCACGGCGGCCAGCGCCGCCAGGGGGGCAGTCTCGCACCGCAGGATGCGGGGCCCCAGGCCCACCGTCACCCCGCCGGAAGCGGCAGCCTGCTGGGCCTCCTCGGGGGCAAACCCGCCCTCGCTGCCGGTGACCAGGGCAATGCGGGCGGCATCCGGCGTGTCCGCTATAATCTGCCGCAAAGACCTTCCGCCGCCCTCGTAAAAGAAGAGCACCAGGTCATACTGCCCGAACTCGGCGCAGACCGAGGCAAAATCCGGCAGGGGCATCCGCACATCCGGCACCAGCCCCCGGCCGCATTGCTTGGCGGCCTCAGCGGCAATGCGGTTGTACCGCTCATTCTTTGCCTCCTCCTTTTTGGGGGCGGCCACACAGTACCGGCTGAAGAAAGGCACCACCTGCGCCACCCCCAGCTCCACGCTGTGGCGGATGACCTCTTCCAGCTTCCCCTGTTTGGGGTAGGCGGCGTACAAGGTCACCCGGGTCCTGGGCTCGGCGGTGCTGGGATACCCCTCGCTCACCGTGAACAGGACCCGGTCCCCCTGGATGCTCTCGATGCGGCCGGTGTATTCCAGGGCATCCGGACCGCACAGGACCACCTCATCCCCGATGCCTGCCCGCATCACATGGACCAGGTGATGGGCGTCGGTACCCTGCAGGACCGCATGACCGTCGGCCACGTCCCGGGTAAAATAGCGGTGGGGCATCTCTCAGTCCTCCTTGCGGCAGACGATGCACACCCAGCCGCGCTTCTCGTGCACTTCAAAGGGATCCAGTCCGGCGGCGCGTAGGCCTTCCAGCACTTCCTCCTTGCGGGTGTCGATGATGCCGGAGGCGATGAACACCGCACCGGGGGCCATCAGGGCGGGCACATGGGGCGCCAGGGACAGAATGGCCGACGCCACGATGTTGGCGGTGATGATGTTGTACACACCGCTGGCCTTGTCCGAAAGGTCTCCCACCAGCACTTTGAACCGGTCCTGCACCCCGTTGCGCTGGGCGTTTTCCCCGGCGGTGCGCACGCACATGGGATCAATGTCCACGCCCTCGGCCTCGGCGGCGCCCAGCTTCAGGGCCGCAATGGCCAGAATGCCCGACCCGGTGCCGATATCCAGCATCCGCTCGCCGCCCTTGATGCGGGCGTCCAGCACCTCCAGACACAGGGAGGTGGTTTCATGGGTGCCGGTGCCGAAAGCCATGCCCGGGTCCATGGTGATCACGGTGCGGTCGGTCTGGTATTCCTCCCAGCCGGGAACGATGGCCAGCCGCTGACCGATGTCCATGGCGTGGTAGTATTTTTTCCAGGCGTTCTGCCAATCCTCCTGTTCGACACCGGTGGTGGAAAGGGTGTACTCAATGCCCGAAGCATCCAGCCGCTCCCGGAACAGGGGCAGCACCTCGGCCAGGTTCTCGTCCGGGGCCAGATACATGTGCACCTTCACGACATCCCGGGGCTGGTCCAGCAGATCCTGCTCGATCAGGTCCACATGGGCGATCTCCCAGGCCTGCTGTTCCAGATCGCTGTAATCTTCAATATAAATGCCGCCGTTGGCCACCATGGTGGCGATGGCTTCGGCGGTGTCGGCGTACTTCTGGGGTACGGTGATGGTAATGTCGGTCCACTCCATAATTCGGAATCCTCCTGCTGCAAGATAGTTGTATTATACCGCATCCCACGCGGCTTGGAAAGGGGCGCTTTGTATGAACCTGAGGCTTTTGCCGCTGGACGCGGCACAGGCAAAAGCGGTGTATGACCGCTGGATGAAGGCGGATTTCCCGCCGGAAGAGCTCAAACCCTACGCCAGTATGGCCCAGATGATGGAAAAAGGCTGGTACGAACCCCTGGCCCTGCTGGACGGCACCACCGGCGCCATGGCGGCCTATGCCTTCCAGACGGTCATGCCCGACTGCCGGTGCGCTCTGCTGGATTATTTTGCAGTCCTGCCGGACCGGCGGGGCCACGGCACCGGCACGGCGGCCCTGAAAGCCTTGGCCGGACATTACCGGGACCGGATGGAGGCCCTCATCATCGAGTGCGAACACCCCGCCGAAGCCCCCGACCCGGAGACAGCCCGACGGCGCATCGGGTTCTATCTGCGGGCGGGGGCCCGCACCACCGCCATCGAAAGCCGGCTCTTCGGGGTGCGGTATCTGGTTCTGGCCCTGCCCTGCGGGGATGCCGTGCCGGATGCGGCGGTCAACGCCGACCTGCGGCGCATCTACCGGATGACGGTGCCGGAACCCTACTACCGGGGCAACGTAATATTTTACGGGGGCTGAGGGCATACTGGGAACAAACACCTTTTATAAAGGAAGTGTTCCCGTGAAACTGGACCCCAAAACCTATGCCAGGATGGTCCGGCATGCCATGCCCCATTCTCCCGTTCTCAAGGACTGCCTGTGGGCGTTCCTTGTGGGCGGCGGGATCTGTCTGGCGGGGGAGATGCTGCGGCAGACCTACCTTGCCTGGTATGATGCAGAGATGGCCGGCACCCTGACCAGCATCACCCTGATCTTTGCCTCGGCGGTGGCCACCCTCTTCGGCTGGTACCAGAAACTGGCCGTCCACGCGGGGGCGGGTACCCTGGTGCCCATCACCGGCTTTGCCAACTCGGTGGTCAGTCCGGCCATTGAGTTCAAGACCGAAGGCTGGGTCACCGGCATCGGTGCCCATATCTTCGGCATTGCCGGACCGGTTCTGGCCTTCGGTACCCTGGCCAGCTGGGCCTGGGGCGTGATCTACTGGGCCATGAGCAAAGGAGGGTGAGGAAAGATGTCGGTCCGCCGCAAAGATACCATTGTTTTTGAGCATCCTCCCGTCATCTCCACCTGGGCCGCCGTGGGCGGCAAGCGGGAAGGGGAAGGTCCGCTGGCCGCCGGTTTTGATCTGCTGGTGGAGGACGCCTCCTTCGGGCCGGAAGGCTGTTCCGGCTGGGAAAGTGCCGAGACCATGCTCCAGTCCAAATGTGCCAAGATCTGCCTGCGCAAGGCGGGTATCTCCGCCCGGGAGGTCACCCTGGCCTTTGCCGGGGACCTGCAGGCCCAGTGCACCGCCAGCGCCTACGCCATGCGGGCGCTGGGCGTGCCCTTTGCGGGGCTGTACGGGGCCTGCAGCACCATGGCGGAATCCCTCTGCCTGGGAGCGGCCTTTGCCGGGGCGGGCTACAGTGAGCGCACCCTGGTCATGACCAGCAGCCACTTCTGCGCCGCCGAACGCCAGTTCCGCACCCCGCTCACCTACGGAGGCAAGCGCACCACCACCGCCCAGTGGACCGCCACTGCCGCCGGGGCCTGCCTGCTGCGTCCGGCGGGAGCGGAGGGGGTCCCTGTGCTGTCGGTGACCTTCGGCCGGGTGCAGGACTACGGGGTGCACGATATCAACAATATGGGCGCCGCCATGATGCCGGCGGCGGCGTCCACCCTGCTGGCCTATTTTCATGCCTTTGACGCCGCACCCCAGGACTTCGACGCCATCCTGACGGGGGATCTGGGGGAGGTGGGCAGCGAGCTGCTGCACACCCAGATGCGCCGGGAAGGCTACGACCTTTCCAACCACTGGGACTGCGGCTGCCTGCTCTACGATACCTCCCGCCAGAACGTACAGGCAGGGGGCAGCGGTCCGGGGTGCAGCGCTGCGGTGCTGTGTGCCCGGGTGCTGCCCCGGCTGCAGCGGGGAGAGTGGAAACGGGTGCTGTTCCTTTCCACCGGTGCCCTCATGAGCCAGACCACCTTTCTGCAGGGGGAAAGCATCCCCGGCATCGCCCATGCGGTGGAGCTGGGCGCACCAAAGGAGGGGGAAAAGGCATGAGTTACCTGTGGGCATTTGTCATCGGCGGTGCCATCTGTGTGGTGGGCCAGCTGCTGCTGGACTACACCGCCCTGAGTCCGGCCCGCATCCTCACCGGGTATGTGGTGGCGGGGGTGGTGCTCAGCGCGGCGGGACTGTACCAGCCGCTGGCCGATCTGGCCGGGGCGGGGGCCAGCGTGCCCCTGCTGGGGTTCGGCCATCTGCTGGCCCAGGGGGTCTGCCGCGCCGTGGACCAGACCGGTCTGCCCGGAGCCTTTACCGGGGGGCTGTGCGCCGCTTCCGGCGGTGTGACGGCCAGCCTGGTTTTTGCCCTGCTGGCAGCATTGGTGGGCCACAGCCGGGACCAGAATTGAAAAGCATCCGCAAAAACGAAAATTCCCGCCCCTGGGTCGAGACCCTGAGGCGGGAATTGTTCTTGCTGGAATTTACTGCGCAGCGTTGACCTTGTTGTTGCGCTTGGCCATGCGGCTGACCTTGCGGGAAGCAGTGTTCTTATGGATGACACCCTTGCTCTTCGCAGAGTCAATGGCAGAGACGGCCGCACGGATGACGGCGTCCTTGTCAGCAGCATTGCTGTCGATGGCAGCGTCTGCCTTCTTGATCACTGTTTTCAGGCTGGTCTTGATGGCCTTGTTGTGCATAGCCTCTTTCTTGGCCTGCACCACGCGGTCCTTCTGGGATTTAATGTTAGGCATTCGTTCCACCTCCTTGGTTGACCCATAACAGTACAAATTATACTAGCATATTTTTGGGCGCGTTGCAAGACCTTTTTTGAAATTTTTTGGCGTATCCCTTCCGGTTTTCGGCGTTTGGCGGGGCATTTCCGTCCCGTGGGCAAATCCGGGGCCCTCCCCGCATATACTCAAATTCAGGGAGAGGAGGGATCGCCATGTTGGAACTGCGCCGTGGGCTGGCCCGCCTGGGGGCCGGAACGCTGGCGGCCGTGCTGGGACTGGGCTGCGTCTGGGCAGCGGGGCGGCTACCGCCGGGGAACTGGGGGCTGCGGGCGGCGGCCTTTGTGGTGGCACCGGCAGCCACCCTGCATGTCTGGCAGGAAGAACTGGCGCCCGCCGACCAGACCACCCGCACCATGGCGGCGGCCAGCGCCACGCCGGTCCCGGCCGGGGAACCGACCCCCGCCCCGGCCGTTACACCGGACCCGGCGGCAGTTTCCACACCGGAACCCGCCGCCACGGCGTCTCCCTCCGTCACCGCTCCGCCGGATCTGGCCAACGCCGGGGCTATCCGCGCCCAGTTCTACTCCCAGGGCAGCGGGGAAGGGTATGTGCAGCTGGATGCCGGCAGCATCAAGAACTCCACCCAGCACACCGATGCCGAACTGGCCCGAGCTGCGGACGGCCCGCTGCCTTTTGAGGTGGAACTGGACAGTGAGGAGCCCCAGGTGCTGATCCTGCACACCCACGCCACCGAGACCTACCAGACCTGGGACGACCTTGTCTATGACCCGGACTTTTCCGCCCGCACCACCGATGCCTCCCTGAATATGTGTGCGGTGGGGGACCGCATGACCGAGATCCTGAACCAGGCAGGCATCCGCACCGTCCACGACACCACCCTTCATGATTCTCCCAGCTATACCGAAAGTTATGCCCGCAGTGCCCAGACCGCCCGGTCCTGGGTGGAAAAATACCCCAGCATCAAGGTGATCCTGGATGTGCACCGGGACGCCATCGAAAACTCTGACGGCACCCGCGTCAAACCTCTGTGCCAGATCGACGGGCAGGACACCGCCCAGGTCATGATCATCGCCGGATGTGACAACGGCGGCACCGTCAATCTGCCCCACTGGCAGCAGAACCTGAAATTTGCCGCCGCCTGGGAGACCGAGATGGAGACCCTGTACCCCGGTCTGACCCGCCCGGTGCTGTGCGGGTACCGGTTCTACAACCAGGATGTGACCACCGGCAGCCTGCTCATCGAGATCGGCGGCCATGCCAACACCCTGACCGAGGCAGTGCGGGGCGGCGAGTACGCTGCCCGGGCTCTGGCAGCCCTGTTCCGGGGGCAGGGGTGAGAATTTTGGGCTGTACATTCCCGCTCCGATGCGCTATAATTACCCATATCTATATTGTTTAGAGGAGAGGGGACCCCCATGGATTACCTGAAAAACCGGATCGAGTTGTCCAAGCTTTACACCGACACCCCCGCCGATGGCACCGTTGTGACCGTCTGCGGCTGGGCCAAGACGGTGCGTGATTCCAAAAAGATCGGCTTCATCTCGCTGACCGACGGCAGCTGCTTCAAGCCCGTGCAGATCGTGTTTGAGGCCGCCCGTCTGGAAAACTATGCCCAGGTGGCCAAGTGCGGCCTGTACACCAGCTTCGCGGTCACCGGCCGCCTGGTGCTGACCCCCGGCGCCCGCCAGCCCTTTGAGATCAACGCCGACGCCATCGAGATCCTGGGCACCTGCGGCCCCGAGTACCCGCTGCAGAAGAAGAAGATGAGCACCGAGTACCTGCGCACCATGACCCATCTGCGTCCGCGCACCAACACCTTCCTGGCGGCTTTCCGCCTGCGCGGTCAGGCCGCGTACGCCCTGCACCGCTTCTTCAACGAGAACGGCTTTACCTATGTGCATACCCCCATCTTCACCAGCTCCGACTGCGAGGGCGCCGGTGAGATGTTCCAGGTCACCACCATGAACCTGTGCGACGTGCCCCGCAACGAGGAGGGCAAGGTGGATTTCAGCCAGGACTTCTTCAAGTGCCCGGTGAACCTGACCGTGTCCGGTCAGCTGGAAGCCGAAGCCCTGGCCATGGCTCTGGGCAAGGTCTACACCTTCGGCCCCACCTTCCGCGCCGAAAAGAGCTATGACACCCGCCATGCCGCCGAGTTCTGGATGATCGAGCCGGAGATGGCCTTCGCCGACCTGGACACCTATATGAACACCGCCGAGGCCATGACCAAGTATGTCATCCGCTACCTGCTGGACCACTGCGCCGACGAGCTGGCCTTCTTCAACCAGTTCTTTGACAAGGGCCTGCTGGAGCGGCTGCAGCTGGTGGCGGACAGCGATTTCGCCCGGGTCAGCTACACCGACGCCATCGAACTGCTGAAAAAGAACGATGCCAACTTCCAGTACAAGGTGTACTGGGGCATGGACCTGCAGACTGAGCACGAGCGCTACCTCACCGAGCAGGTGTTCCAGAAGCCGGTCTTTGTCACTGACTATCCCAAAGAGATCAAAGCCTTCTATATGCGCATGAACGACGACGGCAAGACCGTGGCCGCCGCGGATATGCTGGTACCGGGCATCGGCGAGCTCATCGGCGGCTCCCAGCGTGAGGAGCGCCTGGATGTGCTGACCCAGCGCATGCAGGAACTGGGCCTGAAGCAGGAAGACTACGACTGGTACCTGGACCTGCGCCGGTTCGGCAGCGTCAAGCATGCAGGCTACGGCCTGGGCTTCGAGCGCCTGCTGATGTACGTCACCGGCATCCCCAACATCCGTGACGTCATTCCCTTCCCGCGCACCTGCGGTGGTTTCTGATGCGGGGCGTCGCCGCAAAACTGCTGCCCTGGTTTGAACAGAATCGAAGGCTTCTGCCGTTCAGGCAGGAGCCTTCGGCTTACCATATCTGGGTCAGCGAGATCATGCTCCAGCAGACCCGGGTGGCCGCCGCTTTGCCCTACTATGAGCGCTTTGTGGCCGAACTGCCCACCCCGGCAGACCTGGCGGCCTGCCCGCCTGACCGCCTGCGCAAACTCTGGCAGGGGCTGGGCTACTACAGTCGGGCCGCCAACATGCAGAAGGCCGCCCAACAGGTGTGCGACCTGTACGGCGGGGAACTGCCCGCCGACTGGGAGGCCCTGCGGGCCCTTCCCGGCATCGGGGATTACACCGCCGGCGCCATTGCCAGCATCGCCTTCGGCATTCCCGCCCCGGCGGTGGACGGCAACGTGCTGCGGGTCTTTGCCCGTATTTTTGATGATGATGCCGACATCACCCGCCCTGCCACCAAACAGCTGTTCACCCGGCGGGTGATGGAGGAAATGCCCAAAGCCACTCCCGGCCCTTATAATGAGGCCCTCATGGAGCTGGGCGCCCTGGTCTGCGTTCCCGGCGCGCCCCAGTGCCAGGTCTGCCCGCTGCAGGAACTGTGCAGCGGCTATGCTTCGGGACGGGCGGCCTCCCTGCCAGTGAAGCCGCCCAAGAAGGAAAAGAAAAAGGTCCCGGTCACGGTGGCCCTCATTGAAAGCGAGGCCGGGTATCTGCTGCAGCGCCGTCCGGCCCGGGGGCTGCTGGCCAATCTGTGGCAGCCCCTGTGCTTTGAGGGCGAAAGCCTGACCCGGGAAGAACTGGCCGGCCGGCTGGAAGCCCTGGGGGTGGCCGTCACCTGGCAGGAAGCCCTGGCACCGGCCCGTCATGTGTTCACCCACCGCATCTGGGAGCTGTCCGGCTGGCGGGGCACCGCGTCCGCCTGTGACCTGCCGGAAGGTCTGGCCTGGGGCCGTGCGGACGATGCAACAGGAAATTTCACCGTGCCAAGTGCTTTTGCAGCTTATGTGCCGGGAGCCGGAAATCAATAAATTTTCACAGGTTTTCCCGGTAGCGGTTGGTAAAATTTTACGTTTGCGTTGTTGTATTCTAATCCGGGGTCGGTTATAATAAAAGCAGCTGACCCCGGTATGCCCGCCCAAAGGGCTTGGCATGCCCACACAATGCGGTCCGCCCTGGCGGCCCGCCGGTTCGGAGGAATGTATTATGATGAAAAAATCCACGTTTGGCGTTGCTCTGGCTTTCATCGCGGCTGCGGCCGGTGTTTTGACCGCCGTTGCGCTGTATCTGCGCCGCCGCGAAAAGGAACTGGACGAGTACGAGCGCCTTCTGTACAGCGACAATGAGTTTGACGACGACGAGGATGAGGACACCATCTACGAGCCCATCGAGACCGAGCCGGCCAAGCCCGAAGACGGTGAAGCCGGCGACGAGTCGTCTGCCGACTGATTCCATCGCCGCATAAGACCTGTGCAGAAACGGCCAGGTGCGGCCGGGGCGTGCTTTCGGGCACCCCGGACCGTACCCGGCTTTTGCTTTCGGCGTTCGGCCGCAACAGGAAGGAATCGGTATGAAAAAATTGCTGCTTTGGCTCCTGATGGTGGTTGTGATGGTCGCTCTGCTCCTGGGCGGGGCGGCCGCGGCCCTGTATGCCATGACGGGGGAAAACAAGCTGCCGCAAAATCATCCCACTCTCGGGGAGGCCGCTCTGGAACCCAACGGATATGACTGGACGGTGCCGGTGCTGGGACATGTGGTGGAACGCAATTTTTCCAGCCTGACCAACCTGACGGTCCAGAAGCTGGGAGATATGGGGGATACCTCTCCCGTGCTGACCCTTCCCGACTGGGTCAACCGTTCGGAGATGACCCTGACCGGCCCGGACGGTACCGTGGCCGCCCAGGGGGACGCCTCCGCCTACATGGAGTATGTCTACACACAAAACGGCCAGTATCAGCTGGACCTGACCCTGTACCGGGACGCCCAGCCCGATGTGAACGGTGTTTCCACCGGCTGGTATGCCTATCGTGTCAACTATACCGTGAACATCCAGCCCAAGGCCACCCTCAGCACCACCAGTGCACCCCAGGGAACGGTGGTGGCGGTGTCCGTCACCGGGATCCTGGACGGCAGTACTCCCACCCTGGAAAGTGATCTGGGCACCGTCTGGTTCCGCAAGACCACCGACGGATTTATGGGATACATCCCCATCACCTACAACACCTCCGGCGGGGAGCATGAGCTGACACTGACCTGCGGGGAGCTGGTCCAGCAGCTGGCCCTCTCGGTCACCGAAAACAAGGTCTCCACCGTGCAGGTGGAACCGGAGGAGGAGGTCACCGTACCCGGTGCTTCCGACCAGTACAAAAATGCCATCTGGCCGCTGTATGCCCAGGGCAGCAGCGATAAACTGTGGCAGGGTGCCTTTGCCGCCCCCTGTACCAGCCTGCCCACCGCTCAGTACGGGGACCGTCTGATGACCGACGGCGCCGTGACCAGCCGTTCCACCGGGCTGACCTACGCCGCGGCGGAACCGGGCAGCACGGTCAGCGCGCCGCAGAACGGGACCGTCGCCTATGCAGGGGAACTGGCCCTCACCGGCGGCACCGTGGTCATCGACCACGGCTGCGGTGTCAAGAGCTATCTGTTCGGTCTGGGCACCGTCAGCGTGCAGCAGGGCCAGACCGTTGCCCGCGGGGACACCGTGGGTACCACCACCGATGTGCATGACCTGATTTATGAGCTGCGCATCGGCAATAAATCTGTTGATCCCGCCGCGGCCATCAAGGGCTCCAGCGGTTTACAATACCAGGAAAACAAATGAGCGTGCCCCTTTCACGGCCGCCGTTTGGTTGTTGCGCATAGATATGGGACGGGTTAGTTATGGAGGAAAAGACTTTCGAAAAAGAAAAAGCACCGGCCGCGGGACAGAACAGTTCCCCGGCCGGACATAACAGGCGTCGGCGCCGTCGCAAAAAGAGCGGGGCCCAGCGTGCTGCTTCCGCACAGGCCGGACAGAACCGGGAGACGCTGAAAGGGGAGGTCCCCGCTGAGAACAAGGCGGAAGCTTCCCCGTCGGACCGGCCGGAAGAGACGCCCGCCGGCCAGGAAACGGCCCCGGCGGCCCAGACCCCGGCTCCGGCGGCAGAACCCGCCGAAACGCCGGCACAGCGGCCGGACAAAGAGCCGGCAGCCCCGGAAGGGCCGCAGGCACCGGAACTTCCGGAACTGCCTGAGGAGGAACCGCCCCGCGCACCGGAAAACCCGGAACCGGCTGAATCCGCAGACCCGGCAGAGGAGGCCGAACCGGCCCGGACGCCGGAGGTTGCCCAAGGGGACGGCGAGGAGGAGAAGGTGTCCTCCGGGGCGGAGGACGCGTCTGAGGAAGCCGAGGAGGAGGCCGACGGGGAGGCCGAATCGGCCGAACAGCAGCAGCGCGCCGCACAGATGACCCGCACGGTCCAGCTTTCCATTGAAAAAAT
>CALXHN010000052.1 GCA_944388105.1 uncultured Gemmiger sp.
TTACAGCAAGGTCATCAACATCGAAGCCCGCACCATGCTGAAGATCGCCAACAAACAGCTGATCCCCGCCGCCACCAGCTACATGGGCGACGTGGCCGGCACCGCAGCTGCCAAGACCTCTGTGTCCGAGAGCATCTCCACCCATGCGGAGACCAAGCTGCTGACCGAGCTGTCCAAGTATACGGACGAGATGTCCGATGCGGCCGATGAACTGAAGGCTGTGACCGACGAAGTGAGCGCTATGGAGGACGAGGCCGCCAAGGCTCATGCCTTCCATGACAAGGTCCTGCCCGCCATGGCCCGCCTGCGCGCTGCCGCCGATGTGACCGAAGAACTGTGCGACGAAGAGTACTGGCCTCTGCCGTGCTACAGCCGCCTGCTGTTCTACACCGAATAATCGGGCCGCCGCTGAATTTTCGCTTTTCCCTTTTCTAATTTCTTACACCAGCTCGAAAGGCCCGCCCCCATCGGCGGGCCTTTCGAGTTTAGGAGCACGACCCACCCGGAGGTATTTTGTATGAAACACACCGCGCAGGACATCCTGAATTATGTGGAGGACAACGACGTCAAGTTTGTTCGCCTGGCATTCTGCGACATTTTCGGCAATCAGAAAAACATCTCGGTCTATTCCAGTGAGCTGCCCCGGGTGTTTGAATACGGCATCTGCTTTGACGGCAGTTCCATTGCCGGCTTCATGAACACCGAGGAGAGCGACCTGATCCTGTGGCCCGACCCGGACACCATGACCATTTTGCCCTGGCGTCCGGCGGAAGGCAGGGTCATGCGCATGTACTGCGACATCACCCTGCCCGACGGCAAACCCTTTGAGGGCAACTGCCGGGGATATCTGCAGTCGGTGGCCAAGCGCATCCAGGCCAAGGGGCTTTCCTGCACCGTGGGCTGCGAGTGTGAGTTCTATCTTTTTGAGACCGATGAACACGGCAACCCCACCCGCATTCCCATGGACCACGGCGGCTACTTTGATATGGCGCCCCTGGACAAGGGGGAGAACATCCGCCGGGAGATCTGCTTTGCCATGGAGGACATGGGCCTGCAGCCCCAGCACAGCCACCACGAGAGCGGCCACGGCCAGAATGAGATCGACTTCCTGTACAGCGCGCCGCTGCGCACCGCCGACAACGTGAACACCCTGAAAAGCACCATCAAGGCCATTGCGGGCAGCAACGGCCTGTTTGCCTCCTTCATGCCCAAGCCCCTGGCCGACCAGGCCGGCAGCGGCATGCATGTGAACCTTTCCCTGACCCGGGACGGCCGCAACCTGTTTGCGGGGGACATCGCCCCCGACAGCGAAGCCGGACACTTCATCGCAGGCATCCTGGCCCACGCCCGGGAGCTGACCGCCTTCTGCAACCCGGTGCCCAACAGCTACAACCGGTTCGGTTCCTGCGAAGCCCCCCGCTACATCAGTTGGAGCCGCCAGAACCGGAGCCAGCTGGTGCGGCTGCCTTCGGCCAGCGGGGAGTTCTGCCGCCTGGAACTGCGCAGCCCTGATCCCGCCTGCAACCCGTACCTGGTCATCGGCCTGATCCTGGCCGCCGGACTGGACGGCATTGAGCGGGAACTGCCTCTGCCGGCGCCGGTCAACCGGAACCTGTTCCACAAGGATGCCGCCGCCGGGCTGGAAAGCCTGCCCCGCACCCTGCGGGAAGCCATCACGGTGGCGGCCCAGAGCGATTTCATCGCCAAGGAACTGCCCCTGGCCGTCATGAACAAGTATTTTGAATACCAGACCCAGCTCTGCATTGCCAGCGAGACCGCACACGACCCTGCCGCCTGGGAGCGGGAACACTGCTTCCTGGTCCTGTGATGCGGTATACCGCATGCAGACGCAGGAAAGGAGGGAACGGCATTGGGTCTGGCATTGATCGCATCGGCCGGCAACAACGCCAATGAATACCTGGCCCGGCATGCCGCCGAGCTGGGATACACAAGGCCGGTCATAGTAGCCAGTGGCGGCGAGGCGCGCCGCCGTCTGAGCGACAAAGATTTTGAGATCGTTATCATCAACGCGCCTCTGCCGGATGAGTTCGGCCATGAACTGGCGCTCCACGCCGTGGAAAAGAGCCACGCCGGGGTGCTGTTCCTGGTCAAAAGCGGCAACGCCGAACAGATCGGCGCCAAATTGCAGGAGCGGGGGGTCCTGGTGCTGGGCAAGCCCTTCTCCGGCCCGCAGTTCCGTCAGGCCATGCAGATCGCGGCCAGCTGTTACCATCGTCTGGATGTGCTGCGGGCGGAAAACGCCCGTCTGGCCGACAAGATCGCCCAGCTGCGGCTGGTGGACCGGGCCAAGTGCTTCCTCATCGAGCACAAGGGCTACACCGAGGCCGACGCCCATCGCCTCATCGAAAAGCGGGCCATGGACACCCGCCGCAGCCGGGGCGACGTGGCCCGGGAGATCCTGGAAGAAAACGAAGACGGAACCGACGGCCAAATTTTGTGATTTCTGCGCATTTTCGTGTTTATGCCTTGTCAAACCAGGTAAAGACCGTGTATAATAATCATGTATGTGTTTTTACTTGACGTGGAGGATGTACAATGGCTACGAAATATGTATTCGTCACCGGCGGCGTGGTCTCTGGTTTGGGCAAGGGCATCACGGCGGCCAGCCTGGGACGTCTGCTCAAGACCCGCGGGCTGAAGGTTGCTTCCCAGAAGCTGGACCCGTATATCAACGTGGACCCGGGCACTATGAGCCCGCTGCAGCACGGTGAGGTCTTTGTGACCGACGACGGCACCGAGACCGATCTGGACCTGGGACATTATGAACGTTTCACCGACGAGAATCTGAACAAGTATTCCAACCTGACCACCGGCAAGGTGTACTGGAACGTTCTGCACAAGGAGCGCCAGGGTGCGTACCTGGGCCAGACGGTGCAGATCATCCCCCACATCACCAACGAGATCAAGAGCTATATCTACAACCTGGCCAAGAGCACCGAGGCCGATGTGGTCATCACCGAGATCGGCGGCACCACCGGCGACATCGAGAGCCAGCCTTTCCTGGAAGCCATCCGGCAGGTGGGTCTGGAGCAGGGCCTGGAAAACTGCTGCTACATTCATGTGGTGCTGGTGCCCTACATTTCCGGCTCCAATGAATACAAGTCCAAGCCCGCCCAGCACTCCTGCAAGGAACTGCAGGGCATGGGCATTATCCCCAACGTGATCGTGCTGCGGGCCGACGGCAGCGTGGGTTCCGACATCAAGCGCAAGATCAGCATGTTCTGCAATGTGCGTCCCGACTGCGTCATCGAGAACCTGACCATGCCCAGCCTGTACGAGTGCCCCCTGATGCTGGAAGCGGCCGGCCTGACCAACGTGGTGGCCCGCCAGCTGCATCTGGACACCCCTCCCTCCGATCTGACCGAATGGAAGGAACTGATCTCCCGCATTGCCACCCGCAGCAAGAACTGCACCATCGCCCTGGTGGGCAAGTATGTCAAGCTGCATGACGCCTACCTGAGCGTGATGGAAAGCCTGTACCATGCGGGCTTTGAGAACGAGAGCAAGGTGGACATCCGCTGGGTGGACAGCGAACTGCTGGTGGACCAGCAGCGCTGCGCCGAGGAACTGTGCGACGTGGACGGCATCATCCTGCCCGGCGGCTTCGGCGACCGGGGCATTGAAGGCATGATCCAGGCTGCCCAGTACGCCCGGGAGCAGAAGATCCCCTATTTCGGCATCTGCCTGGGCATGCAGATCATGGTCATGGAGTTTGCCCGCAATGTGCTGGGCTACGCCGATGCCAACTCCAGCGAGTTCACCCCCGACGGCGCCCACAATGTCATTGCGCTGATGCCGGACCAGCAGGGCAACATCCCCAAGGGCGGCACCATGCGTCTGGGCAAGTACCCCTGCGTGGTGACCGAAGGCACCCACATGTATGCCAGCTACGGCAAGCATGAGATCGACGAGCGCCATCGCCATCGCTATGAGTTCAACAACGATTACCGCGAGGCCATGCAGGAAAAGGGCCTGGTCATTGCCGGTACCAGCCCCGACGGCCGCCTGGTGGAGGCTGTGGAGCTGCCGGACCGCGACTTCCACATCGGTGTGCAGTTCCACCCCGAGTTCAAGAGCCGTCCCAACCGCGCCCATCCCCTGTTCAAGAGCTTCATCGCTGCTTCCCTGAAGAATCAGCAGGAGCGCAACCAGATGGAGCACAGCCAGATGGTCCACGAATAAAAGTCAAAGGGCGGGTCCCCGGAAAGAGGGCCCGCCCTTTTGGATTGCCTGATGAAAACGCCCCCGTTCCCCGCCGATGCACGGCAAAGGGAAGGGGGGCGTTGTTTTTATGTCCGTTGTACGGCCGGGGGCTCAGCGCCGTCCGGCACCGCCGCCGCGGAAAGAGCCGCCGCCGGCCCGGAAGGAACCGCCGCCTCCCATGCGTCCGGCGCCGCCGCCGCGGAAGGAGCCGCCTCCGCCGCCGAAACCACCCGGACCACGGGGACCGCGGGGCGGTCTGGGCGGGCGGGGAGGCCGCGGCGGACGAGGCGGGCGGGGGCCCCGGGGACGGCCGAAGCCGCCGAACCAGATGAAGGTGGGACCGCGGTATCCGCCGGGGCCGCCGTAATACCGGCGGGGTACGGCCAGCAGCACGATGACCACGGCCAGCACCGCCACCAGAATCAGCACACCGCCGAAGGAGACACCGCCCCGTTGAGGAGGCGGGGACGCCGGGGCGCTGCCGGACACGGTGCCGGCAGACGGGATGCTGCCCGCCGCTGCGTCGTCCAGATCGAAGGTCAGGCCGTAGATGGTGCAGAGCTTTTCGGCCATGGCGTACACCGTCTGGCGGGTGCCGGCATCATAGTCCTTGTTGACCCAGTTGGGCTCCATATCCTCGTTGAGGATGGTCTGCAGCATCTGGACGGTGAACTGGGTCTCCAGGCCGGCACCGCACATGGCGTGGTAGTTGTCTTCCCCGGGCGCCAGCAGCAGCACAATGCCGTTGTCCTTGTCGGCGTCGCCCAGGCCCCATTCGTTGGCCAGCTCGTAGGTATAGCCTTCCATGGTGTAGTTGCCGATGGTATCCACCGTGTATACACCGATCTGGGCGCCGCAGGTGTTCTGCAGGGCGGTGCTGATGTTGGTGACGTAGGTCTCGGTCTCCTTGGACAGGATATCCGCGTTGTCAATGACGGCCTTGTCCGGGTCCGCCTGGGGCGCCGCCAGCACCGGCAGCGCACAGGCCGTGCACAGGGCCGCTGCCGTCAGGACCCCGACGGCCCGGGGCAGGATGGATTGTTTCATGGGTATCTCCCCTCTTTCAGCCGTTGGCGGTATCGGTGGGGGCAAACAGTTCCGCACGGCCCACGCCCCACAGCCCGCCGATGAGATTGCCGGGGAAGGAGGCGGTGGTGCGGTTGTATGCTTCCGCCGCCGGGTTATAGTCGTTGGCCGCCGCCCGCTCCACCAGGGCCTGCCGGGAGGTGAACTCCGCATACAGGGCGTCCAGCTGGTTGCGCTGGTCGCTGTCGGCCTGCAGGCTGGCGGCGGTGTAGGTGTCCCCCACCGCCGCATACAGGGCCTGGTTGGCCCGGTACTGGGCGTCAGGGGTCGCTTCGGCGGCATTCCAGCCGTCCAGGGCGGTGCTGGCCTGGGCAACGGTGGGTTCCGTCTCCCCCAGGATACGTCCGGCCAGCCGGATCAGGCTGGCGGCTGCGTCGGCCTGGGCGGCCAGGTCGGTCTGGATGCCATCGCCGTACTCATTGGCGGCGGTGGTGTACAGCCCCTGCACCCGGGCATAGCTTCCTTTCAGTTTCAGCCCGCCGATGCCGAACACCGACACCAGGGCAGCCACCACCAACACCAGGGCAGCGGTGGGCGCCCGCCGTGCCGGGGCAGGCAGTTTGCTCTCGGCCTGACCCAGCACTTCCAGCTGGGGGCCCTGAATGGTAAAGGTTTCCTGTTGTTGCAGTTGCATGGTATCCTCTTTTGGAAAAAGGCGTTACTTGTTCATTTCCAGCAGCTTGGCCCGCAGTTCCCCTTCGATGCGGCCCAGCTCCACCTCGGCGGCCGCCCGCTTGGCCTTGCCGTCGGCGCGGATCTTGTTCAGCTCATCCAGGGTGGAGATCAGCTCCTGGTTGGTCTGCTTCAGGGTCTCCAGATCCACAATGCCCCGCTCGGACTCCTTGGCGATGTCGATGGTCCCCTGCTTGAGGGTGGCGGCATTCTTGCGCAGCAGCTCGTTGGTGGCATCGGTGACGGCACGCTCCGCCTGCATGGCCTGCTGGCTGTGGGCCATGCCCAGGGCCAGCACCATCTGGTTCTTCCACAGGGGGATGGTGTTGATGATGGTGGTCTGGATCTTTTCCGCCATCATGGTGTCATTGGACTGGATCAGCCGGATCTGGGGGCCCATCTGGATGGAGATGTTGCGGGTCAGTTCCAGGTCATAGAGTTTCTTTTCAAAGCGGTCGCACATATCGGCCAGATCCCGGGCCGCCTGGGCGTCCTCCGGCAGCTGGGAGCGCTGGGCCTTTTCCTGGGCCGCCTTGAGCTCGTTGGCCCGGACATCCGCCAGCTTCTTGCGGCCGGCCAGGATGTACATGGTCAGCTCCTTGAAGTAGACCAGATTCAGCTGGTACATCTTGTCCAGCATGGTGATGTCCTTCATCAGGGTGACCTGGTGGTCTTCCAGCTTGGCCTTGATGCGCTCCACGTTCACATCCGCCTTCTCGTACTTGGTCTTGAGGTTGGCGATGTTGGCCTGCTGGCGCTTGAAGAAGCCGAAGAATCCCTTGGATTCCTCCGCCGCGTCAAAGCCCTGCAGTTCCCCGATCAGGTCGGTGATGAGCTGGCCGGTCTCCCCCATATCCTTGGTCTTGACCTTGGACAGAGCGGTGTCCGAAAAATCGCTGAGCTTTTTCTGGCTGGCTGCGCCGTACTGCAGCACCATCTGGGAATTGGTGATGTCGATTTTCTTGGCGAAGTCATCCACCATCTGCTGTTCTTCCGGGGTCAGGGGGGTGTCCTCCACCTTGACCGGTGCAGCTTTCTGGGCTTCGGCCACCACCTTGGCATCCGCTTCGGGGTCCAGGGTCAGGCTGGGCGCCGCCGGGGCAGCATCCAGGGTCAGGCTGGGTGCGGCGGGCGCGTTCAGGTCAAATTCCGGGGTGGTCTTTTCTGCCATAAAAAATCAATCCTTTCTCATATTCTCGGGTATTTGCAGGTACAATGATGATTGTGTATCCTTCAGCGGGTCAGATTCTGCCCTTTCAGGATGCCTTCCAGCACCTCGATGTCGGTGCTGATATCCAGCGCCTCCGCCGAATACAGGGCATCCAGCTGATTTTCAAAGGCCTGGGCGATGGTGCCGGCGGTATCGTTGACCTCGGTCCGGACCTGGACCGCATTGTCCCCCTGCACCGTCTGCATCCGGGCGTACGCCGACAAAATCTTGACGGCTTCAGGCAGGTAGTAACGGGCAAAACGGTCCACCTGGGGCGCCTTTTTGGGGTCGTGTTCGATCTCGGCCACGATGGCCCGACCGGCTTTTTCCATCCGGTCCAGCTGATGGGAAAGTCCCGCGTCCGGGATGGCCCGGTTCAGTCCGGCCAGAGCGTCCAGGTTATCGGAAATGCCGCGGAGCATGGCGTCGGTGTCCTCGCTGCCGGTGGAAAAGGGCACTTCCCGCCGGATGACCCGGGTGGGGCACAGCCGCCCCGCCGCCAGTCCCACCGCCGCACTGAGCGCCGCCGTGACCAGCAGCCCCCACAGGGTATAGACCGGCAGAATCAGGGCCGCCACCGGCCAGACCAGCGCCGCCAGATACAGCGGCAGCACCGGACGGCGGCGTATTTCTTCCCACTTGCGCATGGGCGTACCTCCCAGGATGGTGATAGCTTCATTATAATGCAAAGGCACACGCTATGCAAATTGATTCGGGCGTGTGCATGCAAAGTTTTCGGTTTTTTTACAGTTTGGTCACACCCCGCCGGGGCAGGAAGGGCCCCAGGACCTGGCCCCAGACCTGCTGCAGCCGGTCCAGACGGAAGGAGGCGTTGGCCGGACTGGTGGAGGGCAGGGCGATGCCTTCCAGCCCGGTGTGGGGCAGGGCGTACTTGCGGTAGAGTCTGGCGGAGGTGCTGCCGTTGCAGACCACCCGCTCCACCCCCAGCTCTGCAATGAGGGCGGCCAGGTCGTTGGGCTCCACGCTGCGGATGGAAGCGTCCGAGGCGCCCCGTATCTCGCAGCTGCGAATGACGTCCCAGACAGCCATTCCGTTTTGTATAATAATCTGCTTTTTTGCCGCAATGTCATCATGCTGCGGCACCGGACTGCCGGTCAGCGCCGCCATAAGCGGCCAGAAGCGGTTCTGGGGATGGCCGTAATAAAACCCCTGTTCCCGGCTCTTGGGGCTGGGAAAACTGCCCAGGATCAGCACCCGGGCGTATTCTCCGTGCAGGGGCGGCAGGCCCGGGCCCACCCGGGTATACTCGGCCACGGCTCACCCCTCCTCAAAGGCATGGGGCCACAGTTCCCGGCACAAGGCTTCCAGGCCGCCTTTGTCCCCCGGGGGGCACAGGCGGTCGGCGGCGGCTTTGGCCGCCTCGCTGCCGGTTTCCACCGCCACGCCCAGGCCGGCAGCCTGCAGCATGCCCACGTCATTGTCCCCGTCGCCCACAGCCACGCAGTCGGCGGCGGGCAGGCCCAGCTTTTCCAGCAGGCCGGTCAGGGCATGGCCCTTGTCCACCTCCGGCGGCAGCACATCACAGGCATCGTCCTTGTCAAACACAAACCGCAGACCCAGGTATCCGTACTTGTCCTGGAACCGCTGTGCGGCTTCCCGGTCCAGCCATGCAAAGGCGGTGAAGGGCATGTCGAGGAGGTGCCGGTCCTGGTCCATGCCGTCCTTCAGGTCGATGCCGATGGGGTGGGTCTTCCCCCACGCCCGGAACTCCTCATACCCCAGGTAGGCATAGCTGCCGTCGGTAAAGATGAACCGCAGAGGATACTCGTAATTTTCGCAGAAATCCACCAGGGCATACATCTGTTCGGGGGTCATGCGGGTATCATAAAGCAGGGCGCCTTTGGCATCCAGCACATGGGCCCCCGCCGAGCAGATCCAGTAATCCGGGTGGATGCCGCTGAGCAGATCCTTGGGCACGCTGGCCCGCCCCCGGCCGGTGGCAATGGCCACCCTGACCCCCGCCCGCTGCACCGCCTTGATGGCTTTGGCCGTGGTCCGGGGCACGCAGGTACAGCCCCGGGGGCGCAGGGTGCCGTCGATATCCAGCACAAACAAACGATAGGACATAATGGTTTCCTTCCCTTCTATCATCGGTGACCTATGTGGCTATTATACAGGAAAAGTCCCCGCAAAGTCTAGCATCCGCCCTGCGGGCATATGCTGGACAAGAGAACGGTTGAGCGGAGGGAGACACCATGCGGGACGGACTGGATTTCACCCGGGGACGGCGGAGCCGGCGGCAGCGACGTCGGCGGCTGGCGGTGCTGGGGGCGGTATTGCTGCTGACGGCGGCGGGATGGTGCCTGCGGGACCGGTTGGGCCCGGTATGGGCGGTGCTGGCCCAGGTCCCGGCCCGGGCGGACACCCTGCTGGCCGAGCATTTTGTGCCCGGGTACACCCGCCGGCTGCAGTCTTTGCGGCGGCGCAGCGCCATCCTGCACGCCGCCGTGGCCGCTGCGGCGCCGCTGGAAACCGAAAACCAGGCCCTGCGCACCCTGCTGGAAAGTCCTGCCCGCCCCGAAACCGGCGGCTGGACACCGGTCCGGGTCATCGCCCGCCAGCCGGAAGGGACCATGACCCTGGCGGGGCAGTACGCCCCCGGTGCCCCGGTGCTGGATGAGGAGGGGCGGCTGGCCGGGGTGGTGAGCGCCGTGGGCGGCACCGGCAGCCGGGTGGACCCGGCAGGGCGGGACCGGGGCGCGGCAGCGGTGCTGGCCGGTGACTGCTGCGGCGTGCTGCTGCGCAAGGGCGGAGCCCTGCTGGTGAGCGGGCTGCCCCGGCACAGCGGCCTGGAAGCCGGCACGGCGGTGACCACCGCCGACGGACTGTGGGTGGGCACCCTGGCCGAAGCCCCCGCCGCCGACAGCACCGGTCTGACCGAACAGGCCCCCCTGCAGGACACCGGCAGCATGGCGGGGGCTGTATTCTTTCTGCCGAAGGGCGCACAAGACGGCTGATATTGCATTTTTTGCGCTTGCTGTGTATAATAGCTGGCGGAAGGCTGGGTGAGAACAATGAGCAAACGGCGCAGAACCACGCCGAGCAAAAAGAGGCTTACCGTCCTGCTGGTGTTGTGCGGGGCGGTGTTCGTGCTGTTTGCGGTGCGGCTGGCCTGGATGCAGTTCGTCATGGCCGACCACTACGCCCAGAAGGTGGCGGAGGCCAGCCAGACCAGCTACAGCGTGGCCTTGCCGGCAGCCCGGGGAGACATTGTGGACCGGAACGGAAAGATCCTGGCCCGGGATGATACGGTGTATGACCTGAACCTGTGCCTGCCCGCTCCGGAAGGCACGACCCTACAGCAGACATGGCAGATCCTGCAGGACTATCAACTGACCGACGCAAGCGGCGAGGATGTGGAAACACAGCTCGCCGCCTTTTTTTCTGCCGCCAGCGCCGGGGAGCTGACCCTGGCCGAGGGGCTGACCGGTGCCCAGGCCGCCGCCCTGTACGCCACCGGTCTGCCCCAGAGCGGGGCGGTGCGTCTGGTGGCCCGGGGTACCCGGAGCTGGCCGGACGGCACCCTGCTCCCCCATGCACTGGGGGACACCGGCCCCATCACCGCCGAACAATGGGAGGCGGAGGACTACGCCCTGCGCACCGCCGGGGTGGCCATGAACGCGGAGATCGGCCAGAGCGGGCTGGAAAAGGTATACGATGAACTGCTGCGGGGGCAGGACGGGCGCATCCGGGTATCGGCCGGGTTTGACGGCACCCGCAGCGAAACGGTGGCCCAATCCCCCGTACCCGGGGACACCCTGGTCCTGACCCTGGACAGCGGGCTGCAAAAGACGGTGCAGGCGGCCCTGCAGGACCGCATCCGGACCCTGCAGACCACCGCCGGGTCAGGGGCCGGCCGGGAGTGCAATGCCGGGGCCGCCGTGGTGGTGGATGTGCAGACCGGCGGGGTGCTGGCGGCGGCCAGCTGGCCGGGATACGACCTGAATACCTGGCGCCGCGACTATGCCGCTCTGGCGGCGGATGAGGGCGCTCCCCTGCTGGACCGGGTGTGCGCCGGACTGTATGCGCCGGGGTCGGCCTTCAAGCCGGCGGTGGCGGCCAGCGCCCTGGCGGCAGGGCTCATCACGGTGGAGGACACGGTGAACTGCACCGGCCGGTATCTGTATTACAGCGGCTACCAGCCGGGATGCCTGCAGCTGGGCCACAGCGGGCCGGTGAATCTGCTGACCGCCCTGCGGCACAGCTGCAACATCTACTTTTATGATGTGGGCCGCCGGCTGGGGGTGGATGCCTTTTCGGCCACCGCCCAGCAGCTGGGGCTGGGGGCCGACACCGGCATTGAGCTGCCCGCGGCGGCGGGGCGGCTGACCTGGACCACCGACGAAAACTACCAGGACGGTCTGGCCCTGCAGGCAGCCATCGGCCAGGGCAATACCGCCGTGACGCCCCTGCAGCTGGCAGCCTACGCGGCCGCCCTGGCCAATGACGGGCAGCGCCCCGCCCTGCATTTTGCCGACCGGGCGGTGGACACCGCCGGACGGACCGTGTGGCAGTATGAACCCCGCACCATTGCGCAGGCGCCGGGAGGCGAAGAGGTGTTTGCCCCCATCCGGGAAGGGATGATCCAGATGGCTCAAACCCTCTCCGCCCTGCGGGAGGCACCGGTGTCCCTGGCCTGCAAGACCGGCAGCCCCCAGCGCCCTGAGCGGGCCCCCGGCGGCGGATACTACACCAACTCGGTGCTCATCGGATATTTTCCCGCCCAGGCTCCCCGATATGCGGTGGCGGTGGTGCTGGAATACGGGGGCGGCGGCGCCAATGCGGCCCCCGTCATGCGGGCAGTGGCCGATGCTTTATTTGGATAAACTGCAACAAACAGAAAGCCCTTTTGTGTGCAAAAGTTAACGTCACGCCGTGGGCCAGCGGCGTATTTTGCCGTGATTGTGTGCAAAAATTCTGTCCAATTTTTATCAAAAAAACAGTTGTCGGGGGTCTTGTCTTGTGCTAGAATAATAAAGGATAACCCCATGTATGGTCAGATAGTGTACGATACCCGGGGATTGTCCGCTGCATCATTTCCACAAAAACCAACCGGAGGCCCGCTGACGTGAACGCACAAACCATCATGATCTGTTCCGGAAAGGGCGGCACCGGCAAAAGCACCACCTCGGTCCTGCTGGGCGCCGAACTGGCCCGACAGGGACGGCGGGTCCTGCTCATTGAGCTGGATTCCGGGCTGCGCAGCGTGGACCTGATCGCAGGGGTATACGGCAAGACCGTGTATGATATCGAGGATGTACTGTGCGGCCGCTGTCAGGGCGACAAGGCCATTGTGCCCAGTCCCATCTATCCGGGCCTTTCGGTCATCAGTGCACCCTATGAGGGCGGCGAAGTCCGTCCGGCGCCGCTGGCCGCTTTGATCCTGGCCATGCGCGGATATTTTGATTTTATCCTGTTTGATACCGCCGCCGGTATGGGCGCCCCTTTCCAGGCCGCTGCCCAGCTGGCGGAACAGGCATTGATCGTGCTTACGCCTGACCCGGTGGCGCTGCGCGACGGGCGGATTGTGGCCGACGCGCTCATTGAGGGCGGACATCCCCAGGACAATGTGCGTCTGGTCATGAACCGGGTGACCCGCCAGAGTTTCGGGCGGGGAGCGCCGGTGTTTGATCTGGACGAATGCATCGACACCGTGGGGGTGCGGCTGCTGGCCGTGATCCCTGAAAGCCGGGAACTGCAGCTGGCCGGGGCACAGGGCGAGGCCTTGCCCCAGGGCTGTGCCGCCCAGAAAGCCGGTGCCGCCATGGCGGGCCGGGTGCTGGGGCAGCGGATTCCATTGACATTTACCGGTTGAACCCATTGCGGGGTTTTTCTTTGGTCGAGAATTATATGTTGTTCATCATGCCGCTGGCATGAGGGAAGCGGGGTTTGTTATGACGATTGCATTGGTTGCACACGATGCCAAAAAGGAACTGATGGTTCAGTTCTGCATCGCGTATCGCAGCATTCTGGCGTCGCACCGGCTGATCGCCACCGGGACCACCGGGCGGCTGGTGTCCGAAGCCACCGGGCTGGATGTACAGCGCTTCATGCCGGGGGAACACGGCGGTGACCAGCAGATCGCGGCGCGCATCGCCTGCGACGAGGTGGACATGCTCCTCTTCTTCCGCGACCCCATCACCGCCAAGCCCGGTGAACCCAACGAGATGAACCTGCTGCGCCTGTGCGACGTACATAACATCCCGGTGGCCACCAACATCGCCACCGCCGAAGTGCTCATCCACGGTCTGGAACACGGCGACCTGGATTGGCGCACCATCCTGAATCCGTGATCCCCTGTATAGGAAAAATAAGAGAGTGAAAAAGCCCTCCCCGGCAACTGCATACCGGGAAGGGCTTTGTTGTTTGTCCGGGAGCCTGTTACAGGCTTTCGATCATCGTCTCCACAATGGCGGTGGCGGTGCGCACATACTCGGCAATGCTGAAATCCCGCACCACCAGCACTTCGTACCCGTCCTCGTCGGCGTTGTCGCTCATGGCACGCAGGATCACGCAGGGGACCCCGTTGCGCGCCGCGATCTGGGCCACGGCCGCCCCTTCCATCTCCACACAGTCGGGGTGGCATTTTTCTTCAATGAGACGCTTGGTCTCGGCGTCACCCACAAAGGTGTCGCCGGTGGCGATCTTGCCCGCAATGGCCTTCACGCCGCAGCGCTCACAGGCCTGCATGGCGGCGCTGACCAGGGTCTCGTCCCCGGGGAACTCCTGCAGGAAGGGAGCGCTCTGGCAGATCATATCGTTCTGGGCGTCGTGGTAGACCACCGTGCGGCCCACGCACACATCCCCGATGCCGATCTTGCTGGTCATGTTGCCCGCAATGCCGGAGAAGATGATCTTTTCGGCGCCATAGCGGCCGGCCAGCACCTGGGTGGTGGCGGCAGCGTTGGCCTTGCCCATGCCGGCGCAGCAGACCACCACCTGCTTGCCCGCCAGACTGCCGCGGTAATACTCCACCCCGGCGTAGGTCTCCTTCTGCACATCGGACAGCTTCTCGCACAGCTGTGCCACTTCCTCGGGCATGGCGCCCATAATGCCGATGATCATGGTCTTTTTCCCCTTTCCTCAGACGTTGAACAGGAACTCGATGATGTCCCCGTCCTGCACCACATACTCCTTGCCTTCGGTGCGCTGCTTGCCCTTGGCTTTGACGGCGGCATAGTCGAAGTTGTCGGCGGCCAGCTCGTCGTAGCTGATGACCTGGGCGCGGATGAAGCCCCGCTCAAAGTCGGAGTGGATCTTGCCCGCAGCCTGGGGTGCCTTGGTGCCCGCCTTGATGGTCCAGGCGCGGCATTCCTTCTTGCCGTCGGTGAGGAAGCTGATGAGGCCCAGCAGCTTGTAGCTGGCCTTGATCAGGTTGTCCAGACCGGTGGCTTCAATGCCCATCTCCTGCAGGAAGGCCAGCTTCTCCTCGGGGGTGGAGTCGGCAATGTCCTCCTCGGTCTTGGCGCAGATGGGCATGGCCTGAGCGCCCTCGGCCTCGGCCCGGGCCACCACCAGGGGGTAGTAGGGGTTGGCATCCAGCCCGCCCAGCAGGTCATCCTCGCCCACGTTGCAGGCGTAGATCACCGGCTTGGCGGACAGCAGGCCCAGCTCCTTGCGGGCGGCCAGCTGGGCGGTGTCCTCCTCATCAAAAGCAAAGGTGCGGGCGGGCTGGCCGGCTTCCAGATGGGCGGCCAGATCGGCCAGCCAGGCGGCTTCCGCGGCGGCGGCCTTGTTGCCGGTCTTGGCAGCCTTCTGCTGGCGGCCCAGACGGTTGTTGACCATTTCCAGGTCGGAGAGGATCAGTTCCAGGTCGATGGCGTCGATGTCCCGGATGGGGTCCACGCTCTCCGGCTTGTTCACATCCTCCACCACATGGACGATGTTGTCATCGTCAAAGCAGCGAACCACATGCACCAGGGCGTCGCATTCCCGGATATGGCCCAGGAACTTGTTGCCCAGGCCCGCGCCGGAGGCTGCACCCTTGACCAGACCGGCGATGTCCACAAACTCCACGGTGGCAGGGGTCTTTTTGTCGGTCTTCCAGATCTCGGCCAGCTTGTCCAGACGGGGGTCCGGCACCGCCACGATGCCGGAGTTCGGCTCGATGGTGCAGAAGGGATAGTTGGCCGCCTGGGCGTTGCGGGTGGAAGTGATGGCGTTGAACAGAGTGGACTTGCCCACGTTGGGCAGGCCGACGAT
>CALXHN010000053.1 GCA_944388105.1 uncultured Gemmiger sp.
CAGCTTTTTCACCGGCCCGGCCCAGCGGCGGCCTTTTTGTGGGGGTTATCCCCCAAAAACCGCGCTGTCCAAGACAAAAAAACAAAATTTCCGTATGAGGGGTGTCTACCCATGAAACAGCACGCCATACGGACCGTCTATGTGGTCCACCATTCCCACACCGATATCGGATATACCGATCTGCAGGAACACGTCATCGACCTGCAGGTGGACTATATCCGCAGTGCCCTGCGCCTGATGCAGGACCCCGCCAACGCCGATTTCCGCTGGAACTGCGAGACCCTGTTCTGCGTGGAGGAATTCTTCAAAACCGCCACTGAGGAAGAAAAGGCGCAGTTCATGGCGCTGGCCAAAGACGGCCGCCTGGGCCTGTCCGCCAACTACCTGAACTTCACCGACTTGCTGGACTGCGGCATCTATGCCCGACGCCTGGGCCAGTGGCGGGAGAAATTCGCCGCCGAAGGCATCAATTTCAACACGGCCATGTGTGCCGACATCAACGGCATTTCCATGGGCCAGCGGGACGCCATGATCGGCAACGGCGTGGAATTTCTGTATACCAACATCCACTGCCACCACGGCATGTACCCCCTGCACCAGAACCAGAACGCCTATTTCTGGGAGAACAAGGAGGGCCGCCGCCTGCTGGTGTGGAACGGCGAGCACTACAACCTGGGCAACGTGCTGGGGCTGCGCCCCAACCACACCCCCAACTTCATGACCATGGACCGCCTGGGCTCCGCCCCTCTGCCGGAGGACGATGTGGAAGCCCTGGCCCAGAATCTGGACAGCTACCTCACCGAATGTGAGGAAAACGGCTACCCCTACGACTTCATCCTGGCATCGGTGTCCGGCGTGTTCAGCGACAACGCTCCGCCGGAACCCCTGATCCTGCAGACCATCCAGGGCTACAACCGCCTGTACGGCGAAGCTGTGGAAGTGCGGATGGTCAGTCTGCAGGAACTGTACGCCGCCATCGCCCCCAAACTGGCTGACGCCCCGGTGTATCGCGGGGACCTGACCGACTGGTGGGCCAACGGTGTGGGCTCCACCCCCTACGGGGTGAAGCATTACCGGGACGCCTGCCGCAGCTATGAGCTGGCCCGCCGCCTGGACCCCGACCTGGAAGAACACCAACCCGCTCTCATGCGGGAGGCTGAGGACGCCCTGCTGCTCTATGCCGAGCACACCTGGGGCCACTCCGCCAGCATCACCAACCCTTATGAATCCATGGTGCTGGATTTGGATATCCGCAAGACCGGGTATGCTTCCCGGGCCCATGAGGCCGCCGCCCGCATGCTGGGGCGTATTGCCCGGGACCAGGGGGACATCCTGCGTTACTATGCCACCCAGGGCAGCATCCGGGTGCAGAACCCCACGCGCCTTTCCGGCCCCATGGCGGTGGAATTTTACGTCGAGACTTTGCCCGCGGGTCTGCCGGATGCCGACATCCGCACCGAGGACGGCAGGGAACTGCCTTGTCAGGTCAGTCCCCATCCCCGGGGCCGCCGGATTTCTTTTGTGGACACCTTTACACCGGGGGAAGTCAAACGGTATACTTATGGAAAAAGAGAACGTCCTGAAAACAAGCTCAACACCCGCCAGTGCTACGTCGGCGCCGAGCAGGTGCGGGATATCGTCAACGACTACGATCCCGTGACCTTCCGTCTGCCGTACGGCTTTGAAAACCGGTTTTTCCGCCTGGAATACGAGGTGGGCCGGGGCCTGTGCAGCCTGTACGACAAAGCCCATGGCCGGGAACTCATGGCCCCGACCGGCCTGCCCTTCTTCACCCCGGTGTATGAATGCACCCCCGTGCGCCCCGGCGTCACCGACGTGTATGAGGAGCGCCGTCTGCTGGGCCGCAACATCCGGGGACAGCATGCCAGGCAGTTCCCCGCCACCCTGAATGAGGTGGTGTGTGAGGAACGCGGCCCGGTGTTCACCATCCTGCGGCTGCGCGGGTCCATGCCCGGCACCATCCACTGCGACGTGGTGCTGAAACTGTACGAGGACCTGCCCCGCATCGACATGCGCCTGGAACTGGGCAAGACCCTGTCCACCGACATCGAGAGCGTTTACCTGCCCCTGAATCTGGATCTCACCGGCCGGGAAGTCTGGCTGCGCAAAGGCGGCCGGGAAGCGCTGCGCCCCGGTGTGGACCAGCTGCCCGGCAGCTGCATGGAATACAGCATGAGCGACGACGGCCTGGCCTTCCTGGGGCGGGACGGAGGGGTGCTGCTGGGCGCCCGGGATACCCCGCTGTATGCTTTCGGCCCGCTGAAACACCACCCCATCCGCCTGTGTGAAAACCGCCCGGAGGACAACCGCCGCCCGGTGTTTGTCTGGCTCATGAACAACACCTGGGAAACGAACTTCAAGCTGGACCTGTCCGGCTTTGCAGAGTACCGCTTCACCCTCACCCTCACCGACGAAACCGACCCAGAACGCGCCATGGACGAGCTGCATGAGCAGCAGTTTGCACCGGTTGTGCGCATTGTGGGATAACGCTTCTCCAACCACAGGAGGTTAGAAAGTATGGCTAAGATCATTGGCAACCCGCTGCCCAACATCCCCTGGCAGGACCCGCCCGCCGTCACCCGCACCCCGCTCTGGCGGTATGACGGCAACCCCATCATCGGCCGCGACGGCAACAAGCGGTCCAACAGCGTCTTCAACAGCGCCGTGGTGCCCTTCGGCGACGGGTTTGCGGGCGTTTTCCGGTGCGACAGCCTCTCCATCAGCATGGATATCTTTGCCGGCTTCAGCCAGGACGGCATCCACTGGACCATCGACGACGACCCCATCCATCTGGTGGGGGATGACCCGGAAGTGACCAACCGGGAATACCGCTACGACCCCCGGGTCTGCTACATGGACGGCAAATACTACGTCAGCTGGTGCAACGGCTACCACGGCCCCACCATCGGTCTGGCCTGGACCGAGGACTTCAAGACCTTCCACCAGCTGGAAAACGCCTTTTTGCCCTACAACCGCAACGGGGTGCTCTTCCCCCGCAAGATCCAGGGCCGCTACATGATGATGAGCCGTCCCAGCGACACCGGCCACACCCCCTTCGGGGACATCTTCGTCAGCCAGAGCGAGGACCTGGTCTACTGGGGCCGCCACCGCTACATGATGGGCGCCGTCAAGGGGGACGAATCCGCATGGCAGAGCCTGAAGATCGGCCCGGGCCCCATCCCCATCGAGACCGACGAGGGCTGGCTGCTCATCTACCACGGGGTCATCAACACCTGCAACGGCTACGTCTACCGCATGGGCGCGGCCCTGCTGGACATTGACGAGCCCTGGAAGGTCAAGGCCCGGGGCAAGGACTACATCCTGGCCCCCCACATGCCCTACGAGTGCATGGGCGACGTGCCCAACGTCACCTTCCCCTGCGCCGCCCTCACCGACGCCCCCACCGGCCGCATCGCCGTCTACTATGGCTGCGCCGACACCGTCACCGGTCTGGCCTTCACCACCGTGGACCGGCTGCTGGACTACATCAAGGCAAACTCCTTCTGAACCCTTTACGACTGATCTTCCCAGGAAAGGAATCCCTCTATGGAAACAATGAGCTTTTTGGACAAGCGGATCAACGGCATCTGCACCGAGCTGCAGAAGCTGTCGGTGAAGCAGAAATTCCCCACCGAAAACTGGCTGTACAAACCGGGCAACTTCCTGCGCCCGGAGGACGCCGACGCCGACCCCGCTCCTTTTGAACCCTTCGACTGCCGCACCATGCACTGGTACGGCCCGGACAAGCACTACTGGTTCCGCGCCGACGTGACCGTGCCCGACGAGATGGAGGGCAAACCCCTGTGGATGCACGTCTGCACCCAGATCGACGAGTGGGACGACGCCAAGAACCCCCAGTTCCTGCTGTTCGTGAACGGGGCGGTCACCCAGGGCATCGACATGAACCACCGGGATGTGCTGCTGGACCGCTGCGCCACGGCGGGCAAGACCTACCGGCTGGAACTGCAGGCCTACACCGGCATCCTGCACACCGAGTTCAACCTGATCGTGGACCTGCGGGAGGTGGACCCGGAGATCGAGGGGCTGTACTACGATATGGTGGTGCCCCTGCAGGCCTTCCCCCGGCTGGAGCCGGACGGCAAGGCCCGCCGCGACCTGGAACGGGTGCTCAACGAGGCGGTGAACCTGCTGGACCTGCGCACCCCCTACAACGAGAGCTTCTATGCCAGCGTGGCCGAAGCCCGCAAATACCTGGCCAAAGCCCTGTACACCGACCTGGCCGGCCATGACGAGGTCATCGCCAGCTGCATCGGCCACACCCACATCGACGTGGCCTGGTGGTGGACGGTGGCCCAGACCCGGGAAAAGGTCTGCCGCAGCTTTGCCACCGTGCTCAAGCTCATGGAGGAATACCCGGACTACAAGTTCATGTCCAGCCAGCCCCAGCTGTACTACTTCCTGAAACAGCGCTACCCCGAACTGTACGACCAGATCAAGGCCCGGGTGGCCGAAGGCCGGTGGGAACCGGAAGGGGGCATGTGGGTGGAAGCCGACTGCAACCTGACCAGCGGCGAAAGCCTGGTGCGCCAGTTCCTCTACGGCAAGCGCTTCTTCAAGGAGGAGTTCGGGGCGGACAACCGGATTCTGTGGCTGCCCGACGTCTTCGGCTACTCCGGCGCCCTGCCCCAGATCATGAAGAAGTGCGGCATTGACTACTTCATGACCACCAAGCTGGCCTGGAACCAGTTCAACAAGATGCCCTACGACACCTTTATGTGGCGGGGCATCGACGGCACCCAGATCCTGACCCATCTGGTCACCACCCTGGGGGTGGGCCAGGACGAGAAGGACTTCTTCACCACCTACAACGGCATCCTGCACCCGGACGCCATCATCGGCGGCTGGCACCGCTACCAGCAGAAGAGCATCAACAACGATATCCTGGTCTGCTACGGCTACGGCGACGGCGGCGGCGGCCCCACCCGCGCCATGCTGGAAACTTCCCGGCGCATGGAAAAAGGGGTGGAGGGCATCCCCAAGGTGCGGCAGGCCTTTGCCCGCACCTACTTCGATGAGCTGAAAGAGCGGGTCTCCGGCAACCGCCGTCTGCCCACCTGGGAGGGCGAGCTCTACTTTGAATACCACCGCGGCACCCTGACCTCCATGGCCCGGAACAAGCGCTCCAACCGCAAGGCGGAGCTGCACATGATGGACCTGGAACTGCTCAGCGTGCTGGCCGCCCCCGGCGTGGCCTATCCCGCCGAAGCCATCGACAAGCTGTGGCACGGCATCCTCATCAACCAGTTCCACGACATCCTCCCCGGTTCCTCCATCCATGAGGTGTACGAGGTCACCAGGAAGGAATACGCCCAGATGGAAGCCCAGATCGCCGCCCTGCGGGACGAGCGTCTGGCCGCCCTGGCCCCGGCGGGGGAGGGCATCACCGTCTTCAACACCACCGGCTTTGCCCGCAACGACGTGGTGGCGCTGGGCGACTGCTCCGCCGCCGCCCTGGCCGACGGGGACGGCAACCTCTACCCCGTCCAGCAGACCGCCGACGGCGCCGTGGTTTACCTGAAGGACCTGCCCGCCAAGGGCCGCAAGACCTTCGCCCCGGCCGCTGCCCCCGCAACGGCCTGCCCCTTCACCCTCAGCGAAGACGGCCATACCCTGGAAACCCCCTTCTACACCGTGAATTTCGATGAACAGGGCCAGCTGGGCGGTCTCTTCGACAAGGACAACCGCCGCCAGGTGCTCCAGGCGGGGCAGGCGGCCAACGCCTTCCGGGTGTTTGAGGACAAGCCCATCTACTACGACAACTGGGACATCGACATCTTCTACACCGAGAAGTTCTGGGATGTCACCGACCTGAAAGCCTTCACCTGGACCGAGACCGGCCCGGTGCGCGCCACCCTGCACATCGAGCGGGCCTTCAGCAACTCCACCATCGCCCAGGACATCCACTTCTACGCCAACACCCGCCGCATCGACTTTGTCACCACCGTGGACTGGCACGAACACCAGCACCTGCTCAAGGTGCGGTTCCCGGTGAACGTCCACACCGACGAAGCCACCTTCGAGGTGCAGTTCGGCAACCTGACCCGCAAGACCCACACCAACACCAGCTGGGACAAGGCCCGGTTCGAGAGCTGCGGCCAGAAGTGGGCCGATTTGTCCGAAGGCCACTACGGCGTGAGCCTGCTCAACGACTGCAAGTACGGCCATTCGGTGAAGGACGGCTGCCTCAGCCTGACCCTCATCAAGTCGGGCATCGAGCCCAACCCCACCACCGACCAGGAAGTGCACCACTTCACCTACGCCCTGTACCCCCACGCCGAAGGCTGGCGGGCTGCGGGCACCGTGCGCCAAGCCTTCTTCCTCAACCAGCCCGCCCTGGCTGTGGCCGGCGGCACCCCCGGCGAAGCCTTCTGTCTGGCTGCCGTGGAGGCCCCCAACGTGGTGGTGGAGACCATCAAGCAGGCCGAGGACGGGGACGGGGTCATCGTCCGCATGTACGAGTGCGACAACTCCCTCACCGAGACCACCCTGCACTGGGGCCGCCCCTTCACCAGCGCCGAAAGCTGCGACTGCCTGGAACAGCCGGACGGCGAGCCGGTCACGGTGGAGGACGGCGCCATCCGCTTCACCGTCAGACCCTACGAGATCAAGACCCTGCGCATCCGCTGAGGTGCGCTCCACGCCCCACACTGGCCCTGACCGGCCGCGAGGAAGTTTCCTATGGCTATGGAATTTTTGCCCCGACCCCAGCGGGCGGCCCGCCGCCCCGGCACCTTTGCCCTCACCCCCCACACCCGGGTGGTGCTGGGCCCCGGCACCCCGCCGGGGGCCCTGCTCTACGCCCGGATGCTGCAAAACGCCCTGCAGACCTACGCCGGACTCACCCCGGCCCTGGGCCGGGGCGCGGCGGCGCCGGGGGACATCGCCCTGACCATCGACCCTGCCCGGGCCGCCTCCCGCTATGTGCTGGTGGTGGAGCCGGGGGGCATCACCCTGTCCGCCGGGGACGACGAAGCCCTGTGCAACGGGGTGCAGACCCTGATCCAGTACACCCAGGCCCACGGGGCCCTGCTGCCCGGGCTGATGGTGGAGGACTGGCCCGACCTGCCCAACCGGGGGTATTACCAGGACTGCTCCCGGGGCCGGGTGCCCAAACTCAGCTACCTCAAGCGGGTGGCCGACCTGCTCTGCCGCTACAAGATCAACCAGTGGCAGCTGTACATTGAACATACCTATCTCTTCCGGGACCTGTCCGAGGCATGGCGGGATGACACCCCCCTCACCGCCGATGAGATCCTGGAACTGGACGCCTACTGCGCCGCCCGCCACATCGAGCTGGTGCCTTCCCTGTCCAGCTTCGGCCACATGTACAAGATCCTCTCCACCAAGACCTGCTGCGGCCTGTGCGAGCTGCCGGATTCGGAAAAGATCCCCTTCTCCTACACCTACGCCGGGAACCACCACACCCTGAACGTCTCCGACCCCGGCGTGGTGGACTTCGTGAAAGGGCTCATCGACGAGTACCGGCCCCTGTTCCGGTCCAACAAGTTCAACATCTGCGCCGACGAGACCTTTGACCTGGGCAAGGGCCGCAGCAAGGCCCTGGCTGACGAACTGGGGGAGAAGACCCTCTATGTCCGCCACGTCAAGGCGCTGTGCGAGTATCTGGTGGCCCAGGGCTGCACCCCCATGTTCTGGGGGGACATCATGTGGCGCTTCCCCCAGAGCTGCGCCGAACTGCCCAAGGAGACCATCTGCCTGAACTGGGGGTATCTGCCCGACCAGCGGGAGAACGAGATCCGGGACATCGCCGCCAGCGGCATCACCCAGTACGCCTGCCCGGGCGTCTGCGGCTGGAACCGCTGGGTGCCCCTGTACCGCAACGCCTACTCCAACATCCGGGCCATGTGCCACCACGCCCACAAATACGGGGCCATCGGCCTGCTCAACACCGACTGGGGGGACTACGCCCACATCAATGACCCCCGCCTGACCATCCCCGGCATCCTGTACGGCGCCGCCTTCGGCTGGAACTCCGCCCCGGCGGAGATGGAGGAGTTGAACGAAGCCATCTCCCGCATTGCCTACGGGGATACCTCCGGTCAGCTCATGGCCGCCCTCACCGACCTGTCCGACCACGAGATCTTTGACTGGCAGCATGCGGTGAACTGGATCGAAGGGGACGACGCCCGCCGCGCCGAACTGCTGGCCGAGCTGGACCTGACCAAAGTCCCCGAGGCCAACGCCGCCGTGGCCGCCGCCCGGGACCGGGTGCTGGCCTGCGCCGCCGCCCTGCCTGCCGGGGAAAAGGAGATGGTCTCCATCGCCTGCGTCACCGCCGAGAGCGTGACCCTCTGGAACGAGATCGGCACCTGGCTGGCCGGCCCCCGGGAGGAAAACCCCGACCTGGCCGCACGGCTGGAACACTGGTACGCCCTGTACCTGACCCAGTGGCGGCAGGTCAGCAAGGAAAGCGGCCTTGCCAACCTGACCCGGCTCATCACCGGCTATGCCGACCTGCTGCGGCACCGCCAGTACACGAAGGTGTAAGCGCCGGGAGGCAGATCCTATGGGCCTGTTCACACAACTGTTTTTCCCTGTGCAGCCCCCTACCGAAACACAACTGCAGTCCGGCCGCCGCTGCCTGGTGGCGGAAGGCGCCGTGGCCGCCGTCATCTACTCCATCGGCACCGGCAACTTCCTGGCCGGGTATCTCAGCTGCCTGGGCGCGTCCCTCTCCTTCTGCGCCCTGGTGGCCATGATCCCCCAGCTGGGATGTGTGCTGCAATTTCTGTCTCCCTTTGTATTTGAGCGCATCCACCACCGCAAACTGGCCATCTGGCTCCTGTGCGTGGTCTACCGGTTCTCCCTGGCCGTGGTGCTCCTGGTGCCCCTGGCGGTGCCCGGGGCCGCCCACGCCCGTCTGGTGGTGCTGGCGCTGTACACCCTTTCCTTCTTCTCCGCCGGTCTGGTCACCCCGGGGCTTCAGCATATGACCCTGGGGCTGGCACCGGAGGGGTCCCGCGGGCAGTTCTTTGCCCGCAAAGACATCGTGGCCGCCTGTGTGAACAGTGCGGCCACCCTGCTGCTGGGCCGTCAGCTGGACCACTTCACCGCCGCCGGCAAGCCCTACACCGGCTTTCTGGTCATCGGCGGGGTGTGCTTTGCCCTGGCCCTGGCGGACGCCATCCTCCTGGCCCTGGTGCGGGAAAATCCCGTGGCCTTTGTCAGCCGCATGCGCCCCGGCGATATCCTGCGCCCCGCCCGGGACCCGGTCTTCCGCCCGCTGCTGCTCTACTCGGTGCTCGGCGGGCTGGCTGGGGGGCTGGCCACCCCCTTCCTTTCGGTGTACCAGCTGCGGGTGCTGGGCCTCAGCCACACCTTCATCACCTCGGTGGGGGTGGTGTCGGCGGTGCTGGGCATGGCGGGCAGCTGGTTCTGGGGCCGCTGCGGGGACTCCGCCGGCTGGCGCCGGGTGATCCGGCTCACCGCCCTGTTCAGCCTGTGCTGCACCCTGGGCTGGGCCTTCATCCGCCCCGCCTGGGCCCCTTTCACCGCGCCCCTGCTCATGGTGGGCACCGCCGCCTGCTCGGGCGGGGCGTCCATCGCCAGCATGAACCTGCAGTTTGCTTCCAGCCCGCCCAGCGGCAAGACCGCCTACATCGGGGTGACCTCGGCTCTGTCCAGCATGGCGGCCTGCGGTTCCGCCGCGGTGGGCACCGCCCTGCAGCCCCACCTGGAAACCGTCCTGGGGGCGGGCAGCATCCCGCTGCTCTTTGCCCTGGCCGCGGTGGGCGGTTTTGCCAACCTGGCCGTCAACGGCCGCAAACTCCCCGATATCCGTTCCTGAACCTTTCTTACAGGAGGCTTTCCCATGTTTCCATACCAAGACCCCCGGCTGCCGGTGGAACAGCGGGTGAACGATCTGCTGGCCCGCATGACCCTGCGGGAGAAGATCCTGCAGACCGACCAGTATTTTTCCGGAGATTTCACCACCCAGGACGAAACCGGCCGGGTCACCCGGCTGGATATGGACCGGCTGGACGCCCTGCTCACCGGCAACAGCGCGGGCAGCGTGCAGCTGCGGGGCATGAGCGCCGCCCAGGCCAACCAGGTCCAGCGCTATGCGGTGGAAAAGACCCGCCTGGGCATCCCCTTTATCTTCAGTGAGGAAGCCCTCCACGGCCTGATGACCGGCACGGCCACCAGCTTTCCCCAGCAGATCGGTCTGGCCGCCACCTTTGACCCCGGCCTGGGGCGGGAGATGGGCCATGCCATCGCCGCCGAATCCCGGGCCAGCGGCATCCATGAGGTCTACGGCCCGGTGATGGACCTGATCCGGGACCCCCGCTACGGCCGGGGAGAGGAATCCTACGGCGAGGACACCCACCTGTGCGCCCAGTTTGCCCGGGAAACGGTCCGCGGCCTGCAGGGCAGCGACCTGTCCGCCCCCGACGCCGTGGCCGCCGAACCCAAGCACTATGTGGGCTACGGCAACCCGGTGGGCGGGCTGAACTGCGCCCCCTGCACCATGGGCCGCCACGATGTGTTCAGCGACTGCCTGCCGGTGTTTGAGGCCGCCTATGTGGACGGCGGGGCCACCAACGCCATGTGCAGCTACAATTCCATCGACAGCATCCCGGTCTCCATGGACCATGAACTGCTCACCGACGTGCTGCGGGGCCAGTTCGGCATGCAGGGGTATGTGCGCACCGACCTGACCGCCGTTTCCCGCCTGTATGACTGGCACTTCATCGCCCCCACCCCGGAGGAAGCCATCCGCCTGGGCCTGGAAGCGGGGGTGGACCTGCAGCTCTACGACTTCCCCCACGATGTGTGGCAGAACGGCATCGAGCACCTGATCACCCAGGGCAAACTGGACCCGGCCATCCTGGATACCTGCTGCCGCCGCATCCTGAGCGTCAAGTTCCGGCTGGGCCTGTTTGAGCATCCCTACACCGATGAGACCCTGGCCCCCAAAGTGCTGCGCTGCCCCGGCCACCTGGACCTGGCCAAGCGCATTGCCCGGGAATCGGTGGTGCTGCTGAAAAACGACGGCGTCCTGCCCCTGAAACCGGACCTCAAAACCATTGCGGTCATCGGGCCGGGAGCCGACACCCCCGCTTTGGGGGATTACTCCGAACCCCGGGGCCGCACCGGCGCCGTCACGGTGCTGGAGGGCATCCGGGCCGCCGCCGGCCCGCACACCCGGGTGGTGTACGAGCGGGGCTGCAACTTCCTGAAACAGCCCCTCGACCCCTTCGACCCCGCCCTGCTGCTGGACGAGAACGGCAACCCCGGCGGCCTGACCGGCCGGTATTACAACGGCCCCAGACCGGAGGGCACCCCGGTGCAGACCCGCACCGACCCCACCGTCAATTTCAACTGGATCTTCGCTTTGCCCCACCCGGACCTGGACGCCAACTGCTTCAGCGTGGCCTGGGACGGCTGGGTCTGCATGCCCGAGACCATCGCAGGCTCCATCGGCCTGAGCACCCAGGACAGCATGCGGCTGTATGTGGACGACCAGCTGCTCATCGACGGCTGGGGCCCGGACAGGAGCGCCGACCAGGCCCTGGACTTCACCTTTGAGGCAGGGCGCCGGTACAAGGTGCGCATCGAGTTCGTCAACGACGGACGGGGCGCCCGGGTCATCTTCGGCTACAGCGCGGTGCGGGAGGACATCCCCGCCGCCGTGGCCGCCGCCCAACAGGCGGACGTGGCGGTGCTCTGCCTGGGCGACAACGAGGAGACCAGCGGCGAAAACTTCGACCGCACCTCCCTGGATCTGCCCGGGCGGCAGCTGGACCTGGTCAAGGCGGTGTATGAGACCGGCACCCCGGTGGTGCTGCTGCTCCAGAGCGGCCGCCCGGTGAGCGCCGTGTGGGAGAACGACCATCTGGCCGCCATCCTGGAAGCCTGGTTCCCCGGGGAGCAGGGGGGCACGGCGGTGGCCGAAGTCCTCTTCGGTCAGGCGGAGCCCTGCGGCCGGCTGCCCATCTCCTTCCCCCGCAGCGTGGGGCAGGTGCCCTGCCATTACAGCCGGCGCCCCGGCGGCGGCAGGAAGTATGTGGAGATGGACTGGCTGCCTTTGTATCCCTTCGGCTACGGGCTGGCCTACACCACCTTCGCCTACGCGGACCTGAAACTGGAACAGCCTTCCATCGCCCCCGGGGACACCGCCCGGGTGACCTTCACCGTGACCAACACCGGTGCCCGCTCCGGCGTGGCGGTGCCCCAGGTGTATGTGCGGGATTATTTCAGCTCGGTGGTCAAGCCGGAACGGCAGCTGGCCGCCTTCACCCGGGTGGAACTGGCCCCCGGGCAAAGCCGCACCCTCACCCTGGAAGTGGGCCCCCGGGCCCTGCGCACCCTGGGCCCGGACTACGTCTGGCGGGTGGAACCGGGCGGCTTCGAGATCCAGCTGGGTGACAACGCCGAGCACATCCTGCTGCGCACCGACCTGACCGTGACCGGGTAAAACAGCGCAAAAAATGCACAAAAGCCTCCGCAGAGCAACCTGCGGAGGCTTTTTGTGTCCTGTGCGCTTGCGCGGCGGAGGGACAGGGGCTATAATCAAGAAACAACGATTTTGCGGCATCGCAAGATATGCAACCATCGCAAGATGTGCAAGCTTGTTTCAAAAGTCTCCCGGTCCTGGCGCCGGGGAAAGGAAGTGCCCGGATGACCGTCCGCATCCTGGTTTGTGACGATGACGCCGCCTTTGCGGCCCGACTGAGCCGCTGGCTGCGGGAGAATACCGCCCGGGAACCGCAGCCGGAGGTGGAGACCTGCACCGACCCGCTTTCCCTCACCGATGCCCGCCTCTCGGCCTTTGACATCCTCTTCCTGGACATCGACATGGGCAGGTGCAGCGGCATCGAGCTGGCCCGCCGCCTGCGCCGGGTCCAGGCCCGGTCCCTGCTGATCTTTGTGACCAACTATGTGGAATATTCCCCCGAAGGGTACGAGGTGGGGGCCTTCCGGTTCCTGCTCAAGAGCCGCCTGGAAGAAAAACTCCCCGCCTACTACGCCGCCGCCCTGGAGGTACTGCGCCGCCGGGAGGCGGTGTACACCTACGCCCTCAACGGGGAAAACTGCCGCATCCGCCTGGGGGACATCCTCTATCTGGAAAGCCGGGGCCGGATGCTCTGCCTGCACACCACCGACCCCGCCCGCTCCGGGCAGGCCTTTTACGGCAAGATGGAGGAGGAATCCCGGCGTCTGGCGGAATCCGGCTTTCTGCGGGTGCACAAGAGCTATCTGGTGAACATAGCCCACATCCGCCGCCTCAACCACGCCGAAACGGAACTGGACGACGGCACCGTCCTGCCGGTGAGCCGGCGCAACTACCCCACCATCCGCACCACCTATCTGAACTGGAAGTGTGAACCATGACCACGGCGTTCTTCGGCATCCTGTACACCGTGCTGCAATGCTTTGACGGGGTGCTTTTCTTTGATCTGTTCCTCAAACGGCGGCTGTCCGGACAGCGGTTCTGGTGGACGGCGGCGGCCATGGCGCTGGCCTTCGGGGCCCTGCTCAACCTGCTCCATCCCCGGGGCGTCCCCCTCAAACTGGCGGCGGTGCTGGGGGGATTCTGGCTGATGGCGCTGGTGCTGTACCGGGGCGGACGGGCCTTCCGGCTGCTCCTGGCCAGCCTGTTCTATGCCCTGCTCAACGGGACGGAACAGCTGCTGGTCTTCGGGGTGCTGGGGGCGCTGCAGATGGACCTGCCCGCCCTTTACAATTCGCCCGCCCTCTTTCAGGCCACCAGCGCGGCGGAACAGTTCCTGGTCCTGTCCCTGCTGCTGGCCGCCCGCCGCCTGCCTTCCCTGCGCCGCGGGGAACACACCGACTGGCGGTGGTGGTTCCCGGGGCTGTTCCTCACGGTGGGTTCCACCCTGGTCAGCGCATGGCTGCTGCATTCGGCGGTGCACGGGCAGACCACGGCGGATGTGATCGTGGTCTGCACCGCCTTCCTGATCTGTGTGAACATCCTGGTCATCCGCATCAACGACTGGCTGGAACAGAACGCCCGCGCCCGGGAACAGGCCCTGGCCCTGCACGAAAAGCTCCATGCCCAGGCCGAGAGCATCGAGGCCCTCACCGACGCCTACGGCACCCAGCGCCGGCTCACCCACGACTACACCGCCCACCTGGCCTGTCTGGAGGGCTACCTGAGCCAGGGGGACTGCGACCGGGCCCGGGACTATGTGCGGGAACTGCTGCGCCAGCAGAATGACCGGCTGCTCTTTGTGAACACCCACAACGCCGCCCTGGACGCCCTGTTCAACCAGAAAGCCCGGGCGGCGGAAAAGCAGGGCATCGACCTGCGGTTCGTGGTCAATGACCTTTCGGGGCTGAAGATCCGCACCGGGGACCTGGCGGTGCTCATCAGCAACCTGATGGACAACGCCCTGGAAGCCAGCCTGCGCCTGCCCCAGCCCCAGCGGGAGATGGAGGTGCGGGCTGTGCTGGAAGACACCTTCCTCTTTTCGGTGCGCAACCGCAGCCTGCCGGTGCAGATCGTGGACGGCACCATCCCCAGCACCAAGCCGGACCCTTCCCTCCACGGGTACGGGCTGGCCAACGTGAACACCATCCTGGACCTGTACCCCGACAGTTTCCGCCGCATGTCCTGCAAGGACGGCTGGTTCAGTTATGTGATAGAACTTCCCAACAGGCTGCGTTCGTAACAAACCGCACCCCGTTCACGACAAAATCGTGGTATTTCCCGTGCGGGCATGGTATGGTAAAGGCAGCCGGTATGGTGTAAGGCCGGCTCACGGTCGGAAGGCGGGATGCCGCCCGCCGCCGGTCCCGCAGCCTGCGGGCTGTCTGCAAACATGACATTCTCTTTTTCTCACCAAAGAAATGGCCGCTTCCCGCCCTGGCGGGAAACGGCCGTTTCTGTTTTATACCTGCAGGCTTTTGCCCCGGCGGTCACCGCCCGGATGATCGGCGGCTTCACCGTGCTGCGCCTGAGCGGCCTGGTGGGCACCCTGGGGGAGGACAAGCTCACCAAGGAGGATCTGCTGGCCATCAACGA
>CALXHN010000054.1 GCA_944388105.1 uncultured Gemmiger sp.
CGGCGGCCGTTATCGATCAGGGCGTCCACCGCTTCCTGCAGCATGCGCTTTTCGTTGCGCACGATGATGTCGGGAGCACCCAGCTCCAGCAGACGCTTCAGACGGTTGTTACGGTTGATGACCCGGCGATACAGATCGTTCAGGTCGGAGGTGGCGAAACGGCCGCCGTCCAGCTGAACCATGGGGCGGATATCCGGCGGGATTACCGGCACCACGTTGAGGATCATCCATTCCGGACGCTGGCCGGACAGACGGAAGGCATCCACACACTCCAGACGCTTGAGCAGGCGCACACGCTTCTGGCCGTTGGCCTTTTCCAGTTCCTCATGCAGCTCGTTGGACAGTTTGTCCAGGTCGATCTCGGCCAGCAGCTTCTGGATGGCCTCGGCGCCCATGCCGGCCTCAAAGGTATCCTCGTACTTTTCGCGCATTTCCTTGTACTCGCGCTCGGTCAGCAGCTGCTTCTTCTCCAGCGGCGTAAAGCCGGGATCGGTCACGATGTAGTTGGCGAAGTACAGGACCTTGTCCAGCTGGCGGGGACCGATGTCCAGCATCAGGCCGATGCGGCTGGGGATGCCCTTGAAATACCAGATGTGGGAAACGGGCGCAGCCAGTTCAATATGGCCCATACGCTCGCGGCGGACCTTGGCGCGGGTCACTTCGACGCCGCACTTGTCGCAGATCTTGCCCTTGTAGCGGATGCGCTTATATTTGCCGCAGTGGCATTCCCAGTCCTTGGTAGGTCCAAAAATGCGCTCGCAGAACAAGCCGTCGCGCTCCGGCTTCAGGGTGCGGTAGTTGATGGTTTCAGGTTTTTTGACCTCGCCGTAGCTCCAGGCACGGATCTGATCCGGAGACGCAAGGCCGATCTTAATAGAATCGAACTCTTTATTTTCCATTCAGCGAACCCTCTCATTCACTCAGGTGTGGCAGGCGGTCAGGACACAGCTGCGGCATCATTCGCCGTCAAACAGATCTTCGCTCTCGATGCTGGCCAGGTCCTCGGCATTGGGTTCCTGGTCTTCGTCCAGGTCATTGTCAAAGCCTTCGTCAGCGTCCTTCACGCTGTAGTCGTCCTGCAATTCGCTTTCCAGCAGAACATTCTCGCCCAGATCACCGTTTTCGAAGCCGGTCTCATCATCGTCGTATTCCTGACGGATGTCAACTTCGTTGCCGTCAACGTCCTGCACAACAATGTTCAGGCCCAGGCTCTGCAGCTCCTTGAGCATAACGCGGAAGCTTTCGGGGATGCCGGGCTTCGGCACGTCCTCGCCCTTGACGATGGCTTCGTAGGTCTTGACACGGCCCACCACGTCGTCGGACTTGACGGTCAGGATTTCCTGCAGGGTGTAAGCGGCACCGTACGCTTCCAGAGCCCAGACTTCCATTTCGCCAAAACGCTGGCCACCGAACTGAGCCTTGCCGCCCAGAGGCTGCTGGGTAACCAGGCTGTAGGGACCGGTGGAACGGGCATGGATCTTATCGTCGACCAGGTGATGCAGCTTGAGGTAGTACATATAACCGACAGTGACCTTGGAGGGGAACTTTTCACCGGTACGGCCATCGTAAACGGTGGTCTTGCCGTCGTCGGTCAGGTCGATCTTGCTGAAGTCGATGATGTGGCCCTTGGTGCCCATCAGACGGTCCAGCTTGGTGGGATACTCGGGCGCGTTCTCGCCGTGCCACTTTTCACGGGCTTCGGCGAAGCAGTCGCGCAGATCGCTCTCGTGGGCGCCGTCGAAGACGGGGGTCTGCACCTTCCAGCCAAGAGCCTTGGCCACATAGCCCAGGTTGACTTCCAGCACCTGACCGATGTTCATACGGGACGGAACGCCCAGGGGGTTCAGCACGATGTCCAGCGGGGTACCGTCGGGCAGGAAAGGCATATCCTCCTGCGGCAGGATGCGGGACACAACGCCCTTGTTGCCGTGACGGCCGGCCATCTTGTCGCCCACGCTGATCTTGCGCTTCTGGGCGATGTAGCAGCGCACGCACTGACGCACACCGGGCTGCAGCTCGTCGCTGTTTTCGGGGGTGAAGACCTTGACATCCACGACGATGCCATACTCACCATGGGGCACGCGCAGAGAGGTGTCGCGGACTTCGCGGGCCTTCTCGCCGAAGATGGCGCGCAGCAGGCGCTCTTCAGCGGTCAGCTCGGTCTCGCCCTTGGGAGTGACCTTGCCGACCAGAATGTCGCCGGTCTTGACCTCGGCGCCGATGCGGATGATGCCGCGCTCGTCCAGATCCTTCAGGGAGTCGTCGCCCACGTTGGGGATATCACGGGTGATCTCTTCGGGTCCGAGCTTGGTCTCACGGGCTTCGGATTCATATTCTTCGATATGGATGGAGGTGTACACGTCCTCGCGAACCAGCTTTTCGTTCAGCAGGACGGCGTCCTCGTAGTTGTAGCCTTCCCAGGTCATGAAGCCGACCAGGGCGTTCTTGCCCAGGCTGATTTCGCCGTTCTTGGTGGCGGGGCCGTCGGCAATGACTTCGCCGGCCTCAATGTGGTCGCCCAGTTCCACAATGGGACGCTGGTTGACGCAGGTGCCCTGGTTGGAGCGCATGAACTTGATGAGTTCATAGGTGTCGGTGGTGCCGTCGTCACAGCGGACCACGATCTTGTCGGCATCCACGGACTCAACGGTGCCCGCATGGGCAGCCAGAACGCAGACGCCGGAGTCGGTGGCAGCCTTGTATTCCATACCGGTGGCGACGATGGGCTGCTGGGTGACCATCAGAGGCACCGCCTGACGCTGCATGTTGGAGCCCATCAGAGCACGGTTACAGTCATCGTTTTCCAGGAAGGGAATGGAGGCGGTAGCGACAGAAACCATCATCCGGGGAGAAACATCCATGAAGTCGACCAGTTCGCGGGGGAATTCCTGGATGTCGTTGCGGTGACGGCAGGAAACGCGGGAACGGACAAAGCAGCCGTTCTCATCCAGCTTTTCGTTGGCCTGGGCGACGATGTACTCGTCTTCCACGTCAGCAGGCATATAAACCACTTCGTCGGTCACATGGCCGGTGCCCTTGTCCACCTTGCGGTAGGGGGCTTCGATAAAGCCATACTTGTTGATCTTGGCAAAAGATGCCAGATAGGAGATCAGACCGATGTTGGAACCTTCGGGGGTCTCAATGGGGCACAGACGGCCGTAGTGCGTGTAATGAACGTCGCGGACTTCGAAGCCTGCGCGGTCACGGGACAGACCGCCGGGGCCCAGAGCGGACAGACGACGCTTGTGGGTCAGTTCGGCCAGAGGGTTGTTCTGGTCCATGAACTGAGACAGCGGGCTGGAGCCGATGAACTCACGGATAGCGGAAACCACAGGGCGGATGTTGACCAGGCTCTGCGGGGTGATCTTTTCGGCAGACTCCTGATTCTGCAGGGTCATGCGCTCACGCACAACACGCTCCATACGAGCAAAGCCGATACGGAACTGGTTCTGCAGCAGCTCGCCCACGCTGCGCACGCGGCGGTTGCCCAGGTGGTCGATCTCGTCAGTGGTGCCGATGCCGTGATCCAGGCCGATCAGGTAGCTGACCGAAGCGAAGATGTCGTCCACGGTGACGGTACGGCTGATCAGCACATCATGGTTGCGGCGCAGCAGTTCCTTCTGCTCCTCGGGATCGGAAGTAGCATCCAGGATCTTGCGGATCTCGGCAAAGGAAGCGCGCTCGTTGATGCCGCACTCTTCCACATTGAAGCTGAAGAAGGGCTGGGCATCCACACAGCCGTTGGAGATGACGATGACCGGCACGGGATCTTCGTTCTTGCGCTCCACCCAGACGGTGACGCGGGTAACGCCGGCGGCATCGATCTCAGCGGCCTTCTCGTTGGAGATCTTCTCGCCCTTGGCGGCCAGCAGTTCGCCGGTCAGGGGGGCAACGATGTCCTCGGCAGCACGGTAGCCGGCAATACGGCGGGCCAGAGCCAGCTTCTTGTTCATCTTGAAGCGGCCGAACCGCGCCAGATCATAGCGGCGAGGATCAAAGAACAGCGCATTGATGTGGCTGCGGGAGTTCTCCACCGTCGGGGGTTCGCCGGGACGCAGCTTGCGGTAGCATTCCAGCAGACCGTCTTCGGTGTTGTGGGTGGTATCCTTTTCCAGAGTGGCCACAATCTTGGGCTCACTCTCGCCGAAGAACTGACGGATCTGGTCATCACTGCCCAGGCCCAGAGCACGCAGGAAGGTGGTGATGGGCAGCTTGCGGTTCTTGTCGATGCGGACGTAGAACACGTCGGAGGAATCGGTCTCATATTCCAGCCAGGCGCCGCGGTTGGGGTTCATGGTCGCGGTGAACAGGTCCTTGCCGGCACGGTCTTTGGTGGAGGAATAGAACACACCGGGGGAACGGACGAGCTGAGAAACAATGACACGCTCGGCGCCGTTGGAGATGAAGGTGCCGGAGTCGGTCATGAGCGGGAAATCGCCCATGAAGATCTCCTGGTCCTGCACTTCGCCAGTCTGCTTGTTGATCAGACGGGCAGTGACATACAGGGGCGCGGCGTAAGTGGCATCGCGCTCCTTGCATTCCTTAATAGTATATTTGGGGTGCTTGTCCAGACGGTAATCGATGAATTCCAGGACCAGGTTGCCGGTATAATCCTCAATGGCGGCAATGTCATGGAAGACCTCGTGCAGGCCCTCTTCCAGGAACCAGTTGTACGAGTTTTTCTGGATTTCGATCAGATTGGGCATCCCGATCACTTCATTGATGCGGGAAAAGCTCATTCTGGTCGTGCGGCCATTGTGTACGGGCTTGACCTTTACCATAAAATGCGACCACTCCTATTCCGTTGAATTAGACAAAGCTGACCACACAAAGGGCTCGCTTGTGGGCCATCTTCGTCATTTTTAACAAAGTTTTTGTTTAGACCCGAACCGCGCGGTTCCTTCAGGGCGCTCTATTCCATTTTTGTGATACTGAATCAGTATATAAGATACCGATGAGTTTGTCAAGCATTTTCTGGAAATTGTGGCCGTTCCTTCGTGTTTTTTACAATATGACGACAAATCACTTCATTGCATCGAACGCCCGGGCCAGTGTTATCAATTTCGTCAATTTGCTGTTTTTCCACACTGTTTTGCTGCTTGACAAATATTCTCTCCCCTGCTTCCCCGTCATTTTGACTATTGGTGCAATATCGGATTTGTGTATCCTGGCTCTTGACATTTGGAATCGGCAAACAAAAAAGCCCGCAGGCCGGACAGCCTACGGACTTGGGAAAAACAATCCAATCAATCCAGGAAATCACGCAGTTTCTTGCTGCGGCTGGGATGGCGCAGCTTGCGCAGCGCCTTGGCTTCAATCTGGCGGATACGTTCACGGGTGACGTTGAACTCCTTGCCCACTTCTTCCAGGGTACGGGGGCGGCCGTCTTCCAGGCCAAAGCGCAGACGCAGGACCTTTTCCTCCCGGGGAGTCAGGGTCTTGAGCACATCCGCCAGCTGTTCCTTCAGCAGAGTCTGGCTGGCAGCTTCCGCCGGCACCGGAGCATCATCATCGGGGATGAAATCTCCCAGATGGCTGTCCTCCTCTTCGCCAATGGGCGTTTCCAGGCTGACGGGCTCCTGCGCCACACGCATGATTTCCCGGACCTTGTCCACCGGCATATCCAGGCGCTCGGCGATTTCTTCCGCGCTGGGCTCATGGCCGTTCTCATGCAGCAGCTGGCTGGAGACCTTCTTGACCTTGTTGATGGTTTCTACCATATGCACCGGAATGCGAATGGTCCGGGCCTGATCCGCAATTGCGCGGGTGATGGCCTGACGGATCCACCAGGTCGCATAGGTGGAGAACTTGAAGCCCTTGGTGTGGTCGAATTTTTCCACCGCCTTGATCAGGCCCAGGTTTCCTTCCTGGATCAGATCCAGGAACTGCATGCCGCGCCCCACATAGCGCTTGGCGATAGAAACGACCAGACGCAGGTTGGCCTCGCTCAGACGCTGCTTGGCACGCTCCCCTTCCTTGCCACCATTCTGGATGGCCAGGGCCAGATTGACCTCCTCTTCGGGAGTCAGCAGCGGCACGCGGCCGATCTCTTTCAGATAAACCTTCACAGGGTCATCGATGGCAACGCCCTCTGTGGCCAGGGCATCCTCAAAATCATCCACGTTATCTTCGGTCAGAGACGAATCGGCACCGTCGGCAACGGGATCGTCGTCCACAACCTCAATGCCGTGGCTTTCCAGCTCTTCATAGAGCTTCTCCATCTGTTCCACGTCCAGACCGTGACCGCTTTCCTCCATCGCATCCCCGATCTCGCTGTTGGTCAGCTTGCCGGCACGGCGGCCCTGTTCGATCAATGCGCGGATGGGATCTTTCTTTTCTGCCATAAGTAAATCTCCTTTTTACCGGACCGTGCCATAGCCGGCACGGCCTGTTTTCTGCCCGTCAAGGAACGGGATTTATTCAAAAGCCCTCTGCCGCAGGCACACTTCACGGTGCACCGGTTGGCGGGTCGTGGACTTTTTCCTGGGTGATGGAAGCAAACAGCTTGCGGAAATCCTCATCGCTGGTCTGGGCCGCCTGCTTGCTTTTGGGCACTGCATGCCGCAGCCTCTCCAAGAACATGTCAATATCTTTGCGGGTAAGCCGCTGGATACTGTTTTGCGCCTGCACCTTCATAACCAGAGAATAAGCCTTTTCTTCCAGGCAGGAGGCCAGAGAGGTCGCGTTTACGGGAATGCCCTTGTCGGCACAGTCATAGATGGCGCGGGCAGCTGCCTGGATTTCGGGTTCAGGAACCTCGTCCAGATTCAGGTTGCTGCGCACATAGGGGATCTGGTCCGGGTCCTGGAGCATGGCCGCTACCAGCTGACGGGCCGCAGCTGCGGCCCCCATGGCTTCCTGACCGCCGCGGTCATAAGGGACCCGGATATCGGCCCCATATCCCTGGGCAGCCATGTCTTGCTGCTCCTTGCGGCGGGCACGGCGGGCCGCGCCTTTGATGGCCCCCTCCATCTGGGAGAGAATCGCCTGTTTGGCAACACCGGTCTCCCCCGCAATGCGTCCGGCATACACATCCCGGGCCGTGGGTGAGACACTTCCCGATGCCAGTATGTCGATGGCTTCCCGGATATATTCCAGACGGCCATCATCCGTACGCAGATCGTATTTCGTTTTGCTCTTGGCCAGCCGAAACTCCGTGGGGTTGGCAGCACCGTTCAGAATCATTTCAAAGCGGTCCTTGCCGTAATGCCGGATAAACTCATCCGGGTCCTTGGCCCCGGGAATGGACAACACCGACACCTTGACCGGTGTGTTGGCAAACAAAGCCAAACTGCGGGCCGTGGCCTTCTGCCCCGCTTCGTCCGAGTCATAGCTGAGCACCGCCTCTTCCGCATACTCGCTGAGCAGCTTCACCTGTTCGGGCGTCAGGGCGGTACCGCAGGCGCACACGGCCGTATCAAATCCGGCCTCATGCATGCTGATCACGTCCATGTATCCTTCGCACAGGATAAACCGCTTGGAGGCGGACTTTTTGGCCAGATTCAGGGCAAAGAGCGTACGGGACTTTTTGTAGACCAGCGTTTCGGGGCTGTTGATGTATTTGGGCTTGGAATCGTCCATTACGCGGCCGCCAAAAGCAATGATGTTGCCCCGCACATCAATAATGGGAACCATGACCCGGTGGCGGAACAAATCGTACAGGTTTCCTTTGGCGCTGCGCTTTGCCAGACCGCCCTCCTCAATTTCGGATTCGGAAAAGCCGCGGCGGCGCAGATAGTGCAGAAGGCCGCCAAACTCGTCCGGTGCGTACCCAAGGCCAAAGCGGCGGATGGCCCCATCGGACAGACCCCGCTTTTCCCGCCAGTAGCGGCGGGCTTCCTCGGCCTGGGGCGTTCTGGCGTTGAGCTGCTCATAAAAATAGCGGGCGGCGCAGCGATTCATTTCCAGCATGCGGCTGCGCCGGCGGCTCTCTTTGTCGTCTTCTTCCGGCATGGGCATACCGGCACGGGCCGCCAGCTGCTTGACCGCCTCCACATACCCCAGATTGTTGATCTTGCGCACAAAGGTGATGGCATCGCCGGCCGCTCCGCAGCCAAAGCAATAGAAGCTCTGTGTATCAGGATACACGGTAAAGGAAGGTGTCTTTTCATTATGAAAAGGACACAATCCCGTCAGGGTACGCCCACGACGGCGCAGCTGCACATACTGACCGATCAGCTCCTCGATATCATTGCGCCGAGCAACTTCCTGTACATATTCCTGCGGAATCATCGTGAACACACCTCCTTATTTTTCATAATCAAAGAATGGCTTACAGCACCTGCCATTTTTGGGGGACAAACAAGTCCTCAAACAGGCGGATGGCAAAATGGTCACTCATGCCGGAAATATAATCCACCACCGCACGGTCTATCCCTTCTTTATAGGCGATCTGCATATAAAAATTTGGCATGAGGGAAGGATTGTCACAGAGTCGGGCGTAAAGCTCTTCCACCACTTTGTCCACCTTTTTCTCTTCCCTCTTGGCCTGCTTGTCCACATAGACAGTAGAATACATAAAGTCCTTCAGCAGATGGTAAGCATCCTCCACGTCCGGCGAAAAATGCATTTCCCCCGCCGAACTGTTCTCCACCAGATCGGTGATCATAGTGGTGATGCGCTGGCTTTTGGTGCTGCCCAAAATCCGCACCGCATCCGGCGGCAGGGCCGAGTTGGAAAGCACACCGGCAGTTATCGCATCCTCAATGTCATGGTTGAGAAAGGCAATGTGATCCGCATAGCGCACAGTACAGCCTTCCAGGGTGCGGGCCCACTCTCCGGTGGTGTGGGTAACGATACCGTTGCGCACCTCCCAGGTCAGGTTCAGGCCTTTCCCGTCCTTTTCCAGGTATTCCACCACCCGCAGGCTTTGCTGGTAATGGGTGAATCCCCCCGGGCACAGACGGTTGAGAGCCCGCTCTCCTGCATGACCAAAGGGTGTATGTCCCAGATCATGCCCAAGTGCAATTGCTTCTGTCAGGTCTTCATTCAAGCGCAGTGCCCGGGCAATGGTCCGGGCGATCTGGCTGACCTCCAGCGTGTGGGTCAGGCGGGTACGGTAATGATCGCCTTCCGGGGAAAGAAAGACCTGCGTTTTCTGCTTCAGGCGACGGAACGCCTTGCAATGCAGAATGCGGTCCCTGTCCCGCTGGTAGCACGGGCGCAAGGGGTCCTCCGGTTCAGGTCGGGTACGACCGCGGGAATTCTCACTCAGCGTCGCATACCGGCTGAGCGTCAATCGCTCGATGGTCTGCGTCTGTTCACGCACAGTCATGTCACGTCCCCCTTTTTTCGCCTCGCTTACGGCAGATTGGCCGCCAATATTGCTTTCTATAATATAAATACGATAAAAAAGTTCCAAACGCTTCTTGAATCTGTGAATTTTCCGTGTTTTTTGTGAGGAAAGACTGATTTTTCAGTAAGCGTCATAGTGTGCAGGCCCCACCACAGGTTCCGCGGACCCCCTGGTCAATTCACGAAGCGCCGCGCACAGAGACGCTTCCTCACCTGCCGGCATACGCCATCTCAGGGTGACGGCATCGTCAAAGACCGGTTCTTCCGATCTGGTGTCGGCCTGTTCGATCATGCGGCGGGCGGTTTCAAACAGCGGATACGGAACGCGCAGTTCACAGTCCACCACGCTGCGCATGCTCACTTTTTCTGCAGCTTGCAAAGCCCCCGACGCCGCCGCCGTATAAGCACGCACCAGCCCGCCCGTTCCCAGCAGGATCCCGCCAAAATACCGGGTGACCACCACAATCACGTCGGATATCCCTGCATGCTGAATGCATTCAAGCACCGGTGTTCCCGCTGTTTTGGCAGGTTCCCCGTCGTCAGAATACCGCATCCGGCCATTTTGCAGCACATAGGCGTACACATTATGACGGGCAGTCCGGTTTCCGGCACGCACCGATTCCAGAAATGCCAGGGCAGCTTCCTCCGTATCTGCAAAGGAAGCGGCGCCGATGAACCGACTGCGTTTTTCCTCATATTCATAGCGGGCAATACCGCGGATCGTCTGATAATCAGGCATGGATGCGCTCCTTCTTGTTCCTGCTTACAAGCAAAAAATACCCCAGATGTTGCCATCTGGGGTAAAACAAAACATGATTACTTGCCAACCTTGGCGTAACGGCGCTTGAAGCGCTCGACGCGTCCGCCGGTATCAACCAGCTTCTGCTTGCCGGTGTAGAAGGGATGGCACTTGCTGCAGACTTCGACGCGGATCTCCGGACGGGTAGAACGAGTCTGGATAACGTTGCCGCAGGCGCAGGTGATGGTGCAATCCACATACTTCGGATGGATGCCTTCCTTCATTGCGATTCACCTCTTTCTCGATCATGACTAAAGGGAGCCATACTTAATATATGTGCTCATCACAATCTTGACTTATCGGCTACCAGCATACGCCATCCTGTGCGAACGGAGCAGCCTTTCAAACGATTGCCATAAAAGTATACCAAAGTCCTTGCATTTTGTCAAGGGATCTCCATCGCCTTTTTTCAAAGTGTTCCGGCAAAAGCGCGCACCCGCCGTGCAAATTCCCGGGCGGCGGGCGACAGCCCGTTTTTGTCCAGACATGCCAGACCGATGCTGCGTCCGGCCGCCGGTTCCAACGCCAGCACCTGCACGCCTGTTTCCTTGCTGGGTCTGGTCAAAAGCAGCTGCGGCATGATAGCCACCCCCTGCCCGCAAGCCACCATCCCCACCATGGACTCATCGTCGATCACATAGCAGGCGGTATGTACGCGCAGATCGTTCCGTTTCAGATAATTCTGAATATCCGCGTCCGTGTCAGCACGCTGGCTGACGAAAGGTACGTTTCTCAGTTCATCGGCACTGACACGCCCGGGACGCTTTGTAACAAAGTCTGGCGGCGCAATGCAGACAAGCGGATCAGTATACAATGGCTGAAAGTCCAGATCCTGGGAACAGGAATCCGAAAGGAACCCCAGTTCCGCCGTTCCATTCTTCAGCCAGACCGCAATGTCAGCATAGCTGCCCTGGTAGACTTCCACTTTGATTCCGGGATAGTCCTTCTCGAAGTCCGGAACCAGGCGCGGCATCCATACCACACAAGCGCTGTTGAATACCCCTACACGCAGGACTCCTTTGTGGAGCCCATTGACCTGGGCTATAGACTGGTCCAACGATTCGCTGCTGGCCAGTACCCGCCGCACGGCCGGCATCAGACTTTCGGCTGCAGCCGTCATAGTCACGCCACTTTTGGTGCGGGTGAACAGCGGGAATCCGCATTCCGATTCCATGCCAGCCACCGCATGGCTGATGGCGGAAGGCGTCAGGTGCAGCTGCTCCGCTGCGCGGGCAAAGGACCCTTCCTGGGCAATGGTGGAAAAAATCAGACAGCTGAGCAGCGTCATACCGCGTTCTCCTTGTGTTGAGCGTTTTTCAGGTTTCATGTGAAAAAAATGAATTTTACTTATCACGCATACTGTACTATGATTAGTTGAGAAAGTCAAGGGTGCCGCACACACCCGTGACTGACACGATTCATTTTCCTTCCTCTTAATAGCCTCTTCGGTCCGCACAACCGATGAGGCTGTTTTTTATTGTGCGGAAGTGCCGCTTGTAGGAAAGTTGGCCTTGTGGTACACTAACTTTATATAATAAAACGAATATAAATCTGCGGGGCATTACGGTTCCCTGCGTGAAACGAGGAAGTTTATTTTGCAGAAATTCGCTAAAACCCGCGGCGTAAAAGGAGCTGCCTCCTGGTGCGCTCTCGCCGCTGTTGGATATCTGGCCATACGCTCTTTTCTGGAAGCTTTGGTTTCCCTTTTCATGAGCCTGCGTGTACCGGGGGCAACACTGACCAGCCCCACCGGCTTCTCCCAGACGGAAGCCGGGATTCTTTCTATGGTGGTGGCCATCGGCGGGATTTTGCTGCCCGTGTTTTTACTTTTGCGCCTGACGCGTCTGCGCGCAGACGATCTGCGTATATTGATCCCCGCTCCATGGAGTCCTGCTTTCTGTTTACCGGTATTTTTGGGTGTTGCCAATGCCGCCAATCTGTTTGGCGGCCTGCTGGGTCACCTGCTTGGCACAGAGGGGAGCGCCACTTCCCTGCCCGCGGGCGGCAGTGCTCTGGTTGTTAACTTTCTGGGGCTGTGCGTGATTCCTGCCATTCTGGAAGAGCTGTTTTTCCGCGGTGCCTTGCAGGGACTTATGCGTCCCTGCGGAAGTGCCGCTGCCATCTTTGCCCCGGCGCTGCTTTTTGCTTTGCTGCACATGGATCTGGCACAGGGCATCACAGCTTTCGTGTGCGGTGTCTTTCTGGGCTGGCTGACAGAACGCACCGGCAGCATACTGCCCGGTATGCTGCTGCATTTCGTTAACAATACTCTGGCTTTTGTGGTGGCTTATCTGCAGCTGTACGCGGCCGATTCCACCGCTCTGTGTGCCGAACTGTTTGTTCTCCTCTTTTTCCCTCCGGTGGCTTTGTGGCTGATCTGGCACGCGATGCGGCAGGGCTTCCGCTTTTCCGCCGGACTGCGGCCTGGTGTGGATGCCTGGGACGTGTTTTCCAGTCCGGCCTATACAGTGGCTGTGCTTTTCCTCGCATTTTACAGTGTATATCTGAATCAGGTCGGGTGATGCAACTATGACAGATCAGGAATTGATGCAAGCCGCCCTGGAAGAGGCGCAACTTGCCTTTGAAGCCGGTGAAGTTCCTGTGGGAGCCGTTATCGCCAAAGACGGTGAGATCGTTGCCAAAGCCCACAATCTGCGGGAAACCGGCAAGAACGCCCTGTATCATGCCGAGCTGATGGCCATCGATCAGGCCTGCCAGGTATTGGGCGGCTGGCGCTTGTGGCAGTGCGAACTGTTCGTCACCCTGGAACCCTGCCCCATGTGCAGCGGCGCCATCATCAACAGCCGCCTGCGCCGCATTGTATATGCAGCATCCGATCCAAAGGCCGGTTGCTGCGGTTCGCTTACCGACCTGTTTTCCCTTCCATTCAACCACCACCCTGTGATTGAGCACGGCCTGATGGAAGCCGAATCACAACAATTGCTGCAGCAATTTTTTGCCTCTCTGCGGCAAAAGCGTTTGGCCGCAAAAGCCATGAAAAAACAAAAGGAGCCCATGGATGAAACCCCATCTTAACCAGCAGACCGTCCTGATTACCGGCGGCAGCCGCGGTATTGGCGCCGCGGCCGTACTGGCCTTTGCAAAAGCCGGATACAGAGTCGCTTTTACCTGGCATCAGCACCCGGATGCCGCCCGCCATGTGGTCGACATGGTGCGTGAGGCAGTACCGGATGCTCCGTGTCTTGCCATCATGGCCGACGCTGCTGATTCTCAGGCCGTCCGGAGCGCTGTGGAGCAAACCGCACGGGTCCTTGGCGGGCCTCAGGTCCTTGTGTGCAATGCGGGCATCGCGCAGCAAAAACTTTTTACCGACCTAACCGATGAGGACTGGCGGCGGATGATGAGCGTGGACCTGGACGGCGTCTTCTACGCATGCCGCGCGGTTCTGCCTGGGATGATCCATCAAAAATACGGACGCATCCTGTGCATCAGCAGCATGTGGGGCCAGACCGGCGGCAGCTGTGAAGTCCATTACTCTGCCGCCAAGGCCGGTGTTATCGGTTTGTGCCGCGCGCTGGCCAAAGAAGAAGGGCCTTCCGGCATCACCGTCAACTGCGTGGCCCCCGGTGTCATTGATACCGATATGATGGCTTCTTTTTCCGAGGATGACCGGGCGGCACTGGCTGAAGAAACGCCTGTGGGGCGGCTTGGTACTCCTGAAGAAATTGCCCGCACCCTGGTATTCCTGGCTTCACCGGAAGCAGGCTACATTACCGGACAGGTCATTGGTCAGAACGGCGGCCTTGTCATCTGAAACACCACTCTCCCCTTCCCTGCATATCATAAAGCAGGAAGGGGGATTTTTTATGGAACTCTTTCAAAATGGCATAGATGTATCCCGCTATCAGGGCAGCATAAACTGGAACAGCGTTGCCGCCGCCGGGAAGCAATTTGCCATTGTACGGTTGGGCTCCAGCAACAACAGTGGTTTATATGTAGACCCTTATTTTTTGCAGAACGTAAACGGTGCTCATACCGCCGGATTACGTGTCGGCGCCTATTACTATACCTACGCTACCAGCCAGAGCGGTGTGATAAACGAGCTGAGTCTTTTCCTGAACGTTCTGGAAGGGTTACAGCTGGAATATCCTGTTTTTGTGGACGTAGAGGACAACAAACTGGCAGCGCTGGGACGGTCTCAGCTGACGGGGTTGGTTCAATACGCCATGGATATTCTGTACCAGCGCAACTGGTATGCCGGATGGTATAGCTATACCAATTTCATCAACAATTATCTGAATCCTTCTCAGCTGGCCGGATACCCGCTTTGGCTGGCCGATTACCGCAGCCAGCCGGGGTACACCGGCAAGTATGATATGTGGCAGTTTTCCTCCACCGGCAGCGTGGGCGGAATTACCGGCGCCTGCGACCTCAATTACAGTTATACCGATTTTTTGCCTACCCTGAAAGCCGGAAACTACAATGGATATGGAACATCCGGGCCTGATATGGAAACGGTTGACGGCGTGCAGCTGGTTGTATTTGGTGCCCAGACTGAATACTTTTATACGGCGAACTTCAACGATGTAGTGGGATATCTGCCTGTGGGCACCTATCCTGTGGTACAAAAGAGCAAAGAAAAATATGACGGATATGAGTGGGTTATTTTCCGATATAGGGACGGCGAATACTGGACGGCCATTCTCGGAGACCGCAACCGCCTGGAAACCTTGAATTCCTGCGAAGTGCAGCTTTCTGAAGCAAAGGCCAAAATCGATGCGGCCAAAGCTGCTCTGGAATGATTCGTCTTGCTTTTATGGAAAGAAATCTGTATAATAAGTAATATCGTCGGGTCATCCGATAGAGATGGCCCGATCTCTTTGACTCTTCCGCATTTTCCTACCACCTCAAGTTTCAGATTCTGTCCCCCTTAAAATTGAATATTGCTTTATATGCCTCCGTAGTTAAATGGATATAA
>CALXHN010000055.1 GCA_944388105.1 uncultured Gemmiger sp.
TCAGTGGGCTTTCTGCCGCCTGCAGCACGGGCTGCTCACACCTTCACCGTCCCATTCTGATAACAGTAGACCCCCTGTTCTTCGGAGCCCCCGCTCCCGCTGCCCCGGGGCAAAAGGCCCCGGCCCGCCATCTGCAGCAGCAGTGCCAGGACCAGGGTGCCTGCCGCCAGAAATGCCAGGGACAGTATCTTTGCGTTTTTCATCCTGGACTCTCCTTTCCGGAATGCTTCCGGCGGAACAGTCATTTCATGCCCATCACATTCTGCCCGGACTTCATACGGGCCTGTCCGGCCAGGATCTCCCCGTCGGTGCTGCCGCCGTCCCCGGGACGGGGCGTATCGGGATTGAAGTTCTCGCTGGCCTTGCGCTCGGGGATGTCCCCCCGCAGCTGCCGCTTGGCATCAATTTTGGCCAGCACACGGGGCACCACCGGCACCAGGATCACCACTACCAGGACCACGATCAGCCATTGCCATGCCTGCATACATCATTCCTCCTTCGCGGAAAACAGGATAGTTTTTCTTGATTATACTATAATAGTCCTCACTTTTGGCCGTCAATGGGCCGACTGCACAACAAACACCTTGCCGGATTGGCCATTATCACAGGTTCCGGCGTCGCCGGCGCCTGCATACGACTGCATAAATACACAGTTTCCCGCCCCTTCCGTTTTGCCCCGCCGCTGCCGGGAAGCCTTTGTTTGTACTGTTTTTGGGACAGTAATCTTTCCTTTATTCACAATTTGTCCAAATTTTCCTGTCAAAATTCCGTCCAGCCCCGCTTTTTCGCCGAACTTCAGCGGATTGAATTGACATTTCGGGACAATGGGTATAAATTAATAGACAGTTTCATCAGTCAAATGCGACGAACAGGACATGACCCTTTTGCTCACCGCTTTCAGAAAGCCGCCGGTTGTGCGAGGCGGCAGCAAGGCGCGGAGGGGTTCTCACCTGCAAGCAGCCTGCGTGAAGGCGTACCCCTGGCCGGAAGGGCCGGGATCGCTGCGTAATTCAGGCCGGAATCCCACCGTTACCAGGGAGCGCGGGGGCAATGCCGGGTGCACCGTATTCCCTGCGGCAGAGTGGCCGTTTTTGTGCGAAAGCGGCAAGCAAAGTGGTAACGCGGAAGCCTGCAGGGGGCCAGAATCCCCCGGAACAATCGGAATGCAAGCCTTCGTCTTTGCAACCTTCACAGGAAACTGTGGGGAAGCAGAGACGGGGGCTTTTTTCATATCCCGTCCGCCGCATTTGGCTGCTGAGACCTGCAAAACCAAAAAGAGGAAGGAATTTTTTTATGAACACACTCGTGATCGTTCTCGTCGCTGCGGTGTGCCTGGTCGCGGCTTACACGCTCTACGGCCGCTGGATCGCCCGCACCTGGGGCATTGACGAAAACGCCAAGACCCCGGCCGTGGTCAAAAACGACGGCAAGGACTACGTCCCCACCGACGGCTGGACCGTTTTCAGCCACCAGTTCTCCTCCATCGCGGGCGCAGGCCCCGTCACCGGTGCCATTCAGGCGGCGGTGTTCGGCTGGGTGCCGGTGCTGCTGTGGATCCTCATCGGCGGCGTGTTCTTCGGCGCGGTCACCGACTTCGGTGCCCTGTACGCCAGCGTGAAGAACGAAGGCAAATCCATGGGCCTGCTGATCGAGAAGTACATCGGCAAGACCGGCCGCAAGCTGTTCCTGCTGTTCAGCTGGCTGTTCTGCGGTCTGGTCATTGCGGCCTTTGCCGACATGGTGGCCGGCACCTTCAACGCCTATGACACCGAAGGCGCCCTGGTGGCTGCCGCCCAGACCAACGGCGCTGCGGGCAGCATCTCCCTGTTCTTCATCGTCTTTGCCATCCTGTTCGGCCTGCTGCAGCGCCGCCTGCACCTGACCGGCTGGAAGGAAGGCGCCGTGGGCCTGGTCTTCACCATCGCTTCTCTGGCTCTGGGCATGGTCCTGCCCTTCATCGCCAACAAGGACACCTGGATCTACATCACCTTTGTGTACATCTTCTTTACCGCCGTGCTGCCCATGTGGCTGCTGAAGCAGCCCCGTGACGCCATGACCACCTTCATGTTCATCGGCATGATCGCCGGTGCGGTGGTCGGCCTGCTGGTGGCCCATCCGTCCATGAACCTGCCCGCCTACACCGGCTTCCACAATGACAGCCTGGGCGACCTGTTCCCCATCCTGTTCGTCACCGTGGCCTGCGGCGCCGTTTCCGGCTTCCACAGCCTGGTGTCCAGCGGCACCTCCTCCAAGACGGTGGAAAATGAAAAGGATATGCTGAAGGTCGGCTACGGCGCCATGGTGCTGGAAAGCCTGCTGGCCGTGCTGGCCCTGTGCGTGGCCGGCGCTGCCGCCGCCGCGGACGGTACCCCTGCCGCCGGCACCCCCTTCCAGATCTTCAGCTCCGGCGTGGCCGGTTTCTTTGAGATGTTCGGCGTGCCCGTGTATGTGGCCCAGTGCTTCATGACCATGTGCGTGTCCGCCCTGGCCCTGACCAGCCTGGACGCTGTCTCCCGTATCGGCCGTATGAGCCTGCAGGAACTGCTGTCCGTGGACGACATGAAGAACGCCGCCCCCTGGCGCAAGTTCTTCTGCAACACCTATGTGTCCACCATCATCACCCTGGTGTACGGCTTCATCCTGGCCAAGATCGGCTATGCCAACATCTGGCCCCTGTTCGGCGCCGCCAACCAGCTGCTGTCCGCCCTGGTGCTGGTCACCCTGTGCGTCTTCCTGAAGGTCACCGGCCGCAGCAACAAGATGCTGTTCCCGCCGCTGATCATCATGCTCTGCGTCACCTTCACCGCGCTGGTGCAGCGCCTGATCGCCATGATCCAGGCTTACCAGGCCGGCAGCGCCACCTTCCTGGTGGAAGGCCTGCAGCTGATCCTGGCTGTGCTGCTCATCGCCCTGGGCTTGACCATCGTCATCAACTCTCTGCGCGCCTACTTTGCGGCCCGCAAGAACAGCGAAACCACCGCTGCCTGATCCATACGGCACAAACGCGCCGGGACCTTCCCTTTCCGGGGAGCGCCCCGGCGCTTTTTTGTCCGGCTTGCGCCGGATGCGGGGCCGTGCTACAATGGAATGCAGAACACGACCAAGGAGGAATCCCCCATGCCCCGCACCATCACCGTGCCCGTTGAGATGACCGCCGACCGGTTCCGGGCGTTCGCCCGCTTTGACGCTTTCCGCCACCAGAAACGCTGGCGGCGGCCGCTGGTCTTTGCGGTGGTCATGGTCGCCCTGGCCTGCCTGTGCTTTTTCCGGGCCGGACAGCAGCACGGGGCGGTGATCCTGGGCGTATTGCTGGCGGTGGTGGGCCTGGGCCTGCCGGCCGCCTATGTGGGCGGGTTTCTCCATTCGGTGAATCAGCAGGTGAAGCAGATGGGCCTGACCCGTCCCCGCACCGCGTACCGGGTGGAACTGGGGCCGGACGGCATCACGGTGCATGTTCCCGGCCGCCAGCAGAAAGCCGCCGACACCACCGCCGCCTGGGCCAATGTGTGGGGCGTATACCGCACGGCAGGGGCCTTTTACCTGTATGTGCGGGCCGATCTGGCCTACATCCTGCCGGAGGACCAGGTCCGGGGCGGCGCCGACGCCCTGTGGGCGCTGTGCACCCGGATGCTGCCCCCCGCCAAATGCCACGACTGCCGCTGAGTTCCCTGTATTATAATAAGGAAGGCCCGTTCCCTGCCGCAGAGGGAACGGGCCTTTTTTATATGCTGCTGCGGGCGGATTCAGGCGCCCAGGGTGGCGGCCATGACAGCCTTGATGGTGTGCATCCGGTTCTCCGCTTCCTGGAACACCACCGACTGGGGCCCTTCAAAGACCTCATCGGTGACTTCCATCTCGGCGCGGCCGAATTTTTCGCCCATCTCCTTGCCGATGGCCGTCTTGTGGTCATGGTAGGCGGGCAGGCAGTGCATGAACACCGCCTGGGGACCGGCCTTGGCCATGAGTTCGCCGTTGACCTGGTAGGGGGCCAGGGCCTCGATGCGCTCGGCCCACACTTCCACCGGCTCGCCCATGCTCACCCACACATCGGTGTACACCGCATCGGCGCCTTTGACGCCGTCGGTGTCCTCGGTGAGGGTGATGGTGGCGCCGGTCTCGGCGGCAATGGTCCGGCACTTTTCCACCAGTTCGGGGGCCGGCCAGTAGGCCTTGGGGGCGCAGGCCACAAAATGCAGCCCCATCTTGGCGCAGCCGATCATGAGGGAATTGCCCATGTTGTACCGGGCATCCCCCATGTACGCCAGGGTCAGCCCTTTCAGATGGCCGAAATGCTCCTGCAGGGTCAGAAAATCCGCCAGGATCTGGGTGGGATGGAATTCATTGGTCAGGCCGTTCCACACCGGCACGCCGGCGTATCTGGCCAGTTCCTCCACGATGGACTGGCCGTAGCCCCGGTACTCGATGCCCTCAAACATGGAGCCCAGCACCCGGGCGGTGTCGGCGATGGATTCCTTTTTGCCGATCTGGCTGCCGGTGGGGTCCAGGTAGGTGGTGCCCATGCCCAAATCGTGGGCCGCCACCTCAAAGCTGCAGCGGGTGCGGGTGGAGGTCTTTTCAAAGATCAGGGCCACGTTCTTGCCCCGCAGGGTGTCGTGGGGGATGCCCGCCTTCTTTTTGGCTTTCAGCTCTGCCGCCAGGGAAAGCAGGCTGCCGATTTCTTCGGGGGTGAAATCCAGCAGGGTCAGAAAGTTCCGGCCCTTGAGTTCGCAATGCGCCATCGTGGAACGCTCCTTTGTATATACTGCATAAATTTACAAGATTCGTGTATTATTATACGCCCATATCCGAAGAAATGCAAGTCCCGGGGCATAAAAAAGCCGCCGGGAAAGATCCCGGCGGAGCGCTTTTCTGGGTTTATTTGTTTTCCTTGAGCTGGCCGCGCAGCATGATGTCGCCGAAGGACAGGGCGTTGAACAGGCCCACCTTGTTGGCCTGCCGGACGATCCGTTCGGGCAGGGGCTTGGAGTCATCGGTGGAGAGCAGGATGATGTGGACCTTGTCGGCCACATCGATGCCGTTTTCCTTCTTGGTGGTCAGGATCTGCAGGTAGACGATATACGCATCGGTCATGTTGCCGTAGTAGATATCGTTGCCGCAGCGCACCAGCGGGCGGCCTTTATAGGTCAGCTGAGGGGTAAAAGCCATCGGAATACCTTCTTTCACTGGGGATATGGGATACAAAACGCCATTTTGTATTTTTTGATGATACTAAGTCAGTATACCATAAATACCGGGCGGTGACAAGGTCACAAGTCCAATTTCTCCCGCTCCACCTTTTCCCGGTCCAGGGCCACCTGTTCGGTGAGGATGCGCAGGCGGGAGTCCATCTGGCTGATGCGGATGGACAAAAAGAACTGTTTGGCCAGCAGCAGGAAGATGATGACGATATACACAAAGTTGATGGGGCTCTGGAAGCCCAGCAGCCGGGACGCCCAGTAGGCGATGCCGGGGAAGATGGCCAGCACCAGCAGCACCACGCTGAACAGCAGCCAGAAGATGGTGTCCTCGATCTGGACCTTGGCGCGGCGTACCCGCATGAGCACATACAAAGCGGTGACCAGGCTGCCCACGATCAGGCAGACCCGGATGATCATTTGGTCGAACAGCATCTCACAGGCTCCTTTCCGGATAGGGGGTTTCGGTGTCGCGTTTGCGGAACCACTGGATCAGCAGGATGGAAATGGCCATCTTGACCATATACTGCACGCTCTTGTAGAAGGTGAGGTAACTCTGGCCGGCGGTGCGCTCCCCCATCTCCACCTGGACTTCCCTGACCACCGCGCCGTTCTTGATGAGGTAGCTGATGGTGTCGGGTTCAGGGCCGTAGTTCAGGTTCTGGGCGAATTCCTCCACCATGGCGCGGTTGAACAGCCGCATGCCGGAGGTGGGGTCGCAGATGGCCCGGCCGGTGGTCAGCCGGATGGCCCAGCTGATGATATAGCTGCCCAGCATGCGCAGGGTCTTGGGCTTTTTCACCGTGAGGAACCGGCTGCCGATGACGATGTCCGCCCCGTCTTCCAGGGCTTCCAGCATGGGGGCGATATATTCCGGCTTGTGCTGGCCGTCTGCGTCCAGCTGGATGGCGCAGTCGTAGCCGTTTTCGGCGGCGTAGCGCAGCCCGGTCTGGAAGGCGCCGGCCAGTCCCAGGTTCACCGGCAGGTCAATGAGCCGGAAGCCGCGGGCCCGGCAGATGGCCGCCGTGTGGTCCCGGCTGCCGTCATTGACCACCACATAATCATATTGGGGATAGTTTTTCGCCAGGTTTCCCACGACTTTTTCAATGTTGGCTTCCTCGTTGTAAGCGGGGATGACAATGAGCAATCTTGCCATATCTGCTCCTTTTCGGGCGGGGTTCAGTCCCCGGCCCGTTCCTTGGTTTTTTCCTGTGCGATCGCCATTATTCTAGCAAAGACCGCATCCCATGTAAAGTGGGCGCACAGGTTGCTGCGGGCGGCCCGGGCCTTTTCGCGGGCGGTGTCCGGGTCGTCCAGCAGGGTCTTCAGCGCGGCGCGGATGGTCTGCGGGCTCGTATCTTCCAGCAGGGTGCCGTATGCCGGCCCGGGCAGCAGTTCCTCGGTGCCGGCGGTGGGGGTGCACAGGATGGGGCATCCGCAGGCCGCCGCTTCCAGCAGGGTGGTGGGGAAGCCTTCGGCGTACCGGGTGGGCAGGCAGTAGACGTCCGCCTGGTTCAGCAGCTGCACCACCATCCGGTGGGGCACCGCCCCGGCGGCCACCGCCCCCAGTTCCTGCAGCCGGCTGCGGTCGGGGCCGTCCCCCGCCGCCACCAGCACGGTGCCGGGAAGTCCCTGCACCGCCTCCGCCAGGGCCGCCGCCCCTTTTTCGGGGATGAGGCGTCCCACGAACAGCACCAGCCGGGTATCTGCAGAGAGCCCCAGCCTGGTCCGCCAGTCCATGGGCCGCTGGGCAGCTTCCCGCTGCAGGGCCTCCGGGTCCACGGCGTTGGGCAGGCAGCCCTTGGCCGTGATGCCGAAGGTCTTCAGCCACCGGCACACCGCCGCAGACACCCCGTAGAAGTCCGGTCCGGTGCGGCGGATCAGCCCGCAGGCCAGCTGTTCATACAGCCGCCCCGCCAGCCCCACCGCGCCGCCGCCCACCGGCATGTAGCCGGTGGAATGGTCGATGACGATGGCCGGCACCCCATGGCGGCGGGCCGCCCGGGCTGCCAGGATGCTCTGGGTATACATGCGGGTCTGGATCACGCAGAAATCCGGGTTCCTCTCTTCCATGGCCCGTTCCAGGGCAGCCGCCCCCGCGGGGCGCACCACCGGGAACCGGCCTTTCATCACCGGCCACACCGGCAGGCGGATGATCTCGATGCCGTCGGGGTCGGTCTCCCGGTCCGGCAGACCGGGCAGGGCGCTGGTCACCACCACCGCCCGGTGTCCGGCGCGCACGGTGCGCAGGGCCAGATTCCAGGTATACCGCTCCACCCCGCCCACCGTGGGCAGGTACTGGGCGGAAAAGAACAGGATGGTCACAGCAGCCTCCTCCGGGTCATCGGGCAAGGATGACCAGCATAATGTTCAAAAGCACGCCGAAATTCACCGCGCACAGACCGCAGACCAGCTGGGTGGCGGCGGTGTCGGCGTCGGCGGCCAGGATGCGCCGGGGGGCGCAGACCAGCAGCGCCAGGGGCAGCACCGGCAGCAGATACCGCCCCTGCAGCCCGTAGACGGTCTGGTAATAGGTGGGGGTCCAGACGATGCACCCGGCCAGGGCCAGGGCGCAGCAGACCAGCACCGCCCCCACGCACCAGGCCCGGTAATGGCCGGCGGGCAGGCGGTCGTATTCGGTGTCCCGGCGGGCGGGCAGCGCCGCAAACAGCAGCAGGCCGTACAGCGCCAGCACCCAGCCCCAGGCCAGTTCCACCGAATTATAACTCAGCAGGCCGCCCACCAGTCCCCGCAGATAGTCGTCGGTGTTGGTCACAGCGGTGCGCACCACCAGCAGCAGGGTGTCGGGCAGATGGGTCAGCACATAGCCCGGGGTGTAGGTGATCTGGTCCTCGGGGGCGGCCACGCTCTGGGTGGACCGCACCGCCCGGGCTTCCTCCACCCGCTGCACCAGGAGCTGCCGGTCCAGGGGGTAGTGTTCCGCATCTTCCATGCCGATGGTCACCCCGCAGGCGGTGAGCTCGTTGACGCCCTGGTCCTCGGTGTAGCAGGCCTTGAACAGGTTCACCCGGCTCTGGTCCCTGAGCACACCCCAGGTCCAGTCGTTGACCGCCTGTTTGCCGAAATAGGTCAGGGTCACGGCCCGGATAAAGTCTTCATCGGTGTAGGTGTTCTGCTCCATGGCGTCGGGGCTGAAGAAGAAGCTCTGGCCCAGTTCGGCGGCGCTCACGTCCCCGTCCACCAGGGCCTGGGCCCAGAATTCCACCTCGCTGTCCGCCACATCCGGACACAGGCCGCAGTAGAACACCCGGCGCACAAAGGCTTCGGGGCTGTGTTCCAGGTACTGGGCGGGGATGGCATCCAGATAGGACCGCAGCGGGCTGGCCGGGTCATCGGCCTGCGCCGTTTCGGCGGTGGCATCGCCGGCCTGGGGGGCGCCGTGGGCTTCCGGGGTCAGCGCCGCAGCGGCGTCCGCCTGGGCGGCGTCTGCGGTTTCCGCGGCGGCAGAGACCGTCTCGGTGCTGTCGCTGTGCAGCAGGCCGGTGAGCATGGCGCCGTTCAGGGCCAGGGCCAGGGCGCAGCAGGCGGCCAGATACACCGCCTTTTTCACCCGGGCCCGGGCTCCCAGGCGGGCATTGGGGATGAGCAGGAACAGCGCCGCCAGGGGCAGGTACACCAGCTTGGCGGGGGCCAGCAGCACCCCGGCCGCCCCCAGCCCCACCAGATGGGGCAGGGTGACGGGATGGCCCTCATCCGCAAAGACCGCCTGCATGCACAGGGAGGTAAAGACGAAGGCCAGCCCCAGCAGCAGGGCGTCCCGGCTGAAGGAGGCGGCCAGGTGCAGGGTCATGGGCAGCAGGGCCGCCGCCGCAAACACCCGCCGCCCGAAGGGGGCGAACCGCACGGCCAGGGAGGCCAGCACCGCAAAGGCCAGCAGATTGGCCAGCCGCCCCAGCATGAGCACCGGCACAAAGCCCAGGTGCAGCACAAAGCCCAGGAACACCGCCGCCGCGCTGATGACATACAGGGTGGGGTTGCGGTCGGTCTGGTATTCTTCCAGCTGGGTGTGGCTGTCAAAGCTGTCGGGAGAGAGGGTCAGAAGATTTTCGGACAGTTCCTGCCAGGTGAAAACGGTGGTGTTTTCGTCCTGGAGCAGGGCGTTCACATCGTGTTCCCGGCGGTAGCTCATATCGATGGGCACGTTGCCCATCCGCCAGTCCTCGTCGCTGAAGAAGTTGGCCCAGCGGCAGGCCAGGGTGAAGGACTGGTTGATGTGGTATTTTTCATCGGGGGCGGAATAGGGCGGCAGCACCACGCTGTACAATAGGCCGAAGGCCACCGTCAGCACCAGCACCAGCCGGTGCAGGGGCATGCGGCGGCGCAGGGCCGTGCGCACCCCGAAAAAGACCAGCAGGGCGGCCAGCACCGCCACCCCCAGGAAGAACCGGTCCAGGAATCCGCCGATGGTGCGGTAGGTGACAATGAGGGACAGGGTGGCATCCTGTTCCTGTCCGGCGAAGGTGTAGCTTTCCTCCCACAGGGCGGTGCCGTCGGAGGTGCCCACGCACAGCCGCCCGGTGCCGGTGTATTCAGGGGTCAGGGTCAGGCAGTAATGCCCGCCCAGCTTGCCCGCCACCGCGTGGTCCAGGCCCAGGCCGGTGTACTGCCCGGGCACGATCAGGCTCATGTCCCCCCAGGAGGTGGCCAGCACCTCGCCGGTGTCGGCGTCGGTGAGGGTCACGTTCAGGGTGCCGGCGGGCTGTTCCCCGCTGGTGCCGAAGACCACCGCCACCGCCAGCAGGTCCTCCTCATAGGAGAAGGTCTGGCTGACGCTCTGGCCCTCCTCAAGGGGAGCGCTCATGAGGGTGTAGTCGTCGCTGATCTTCTGGGACAGGCTCTTCTGGGTGTTGCCCCGGACCACAGCCAGCCACAGTCCGGCGGCCACCGCCAGACAGAGGAGCAGCGCTCCCAGGGCCAGCACCGTGGGGCGGTGGGCCTGCATCAGTTTGCGCAGTTTGCCGGTCATACAGGGTTCTCCCTTTTCGTTTCAATGCCGAAAGCCCGGTGCAGGGCCTGGTCCAGACGGCCTTCCCGGCCCAGGAATGCCTCAATGGCTTCCCGCACGGCCCCTTCGCCGCCTTTTCTTTTGCCCACAAAGTCCGCCCGGGCGGCCACGGCGGCCGCCGCGTCGGCGGGGCAGGCCACAAAGCCGCACAGGGCCATGGCGGGCAGGTCGTTCCAGTCGTCCCCGCAGTAGGCCACTTCCTCCCGGGAAAGGCCGTGCTCCGCCATGAAATCCCGCAGGAAGGCGGCCTTGTCCTTCACGTTCTGGAACACATAGTCGATGTGCAGGTCGGCGGCACGGCGGCGCACCGCCTCGCACTCCCGCCCGGTGCAGATCATCACCTGCACCCCGGCGGCCCGGGCGGCCACGATGCCCGCCCCGTCCTTGATGGCAAATTTTTTCAGTTCGTTTCCGGTGGCGTCATAGTAGACGCCGCCGTCGGTCATGGTCCCGTCCACGTCCAGCACCAGCAGTTTGATCATGGCAAGTCTCCGGTTCAGGCGTTCATCAGTTTGGCGTACTCGCTGGGGGTGACAAAGCCGATGGGCAGCCCCCCGGCCTGGATGGCCCGCAGCGCCGCCGCCACCTGGGCGTTGTAGGCGGCGCCCCGGTCGGTGTGGGTGTGCAGCCGGCCCTCGGCGTAGGCGTTCTCCCCTTCCCGGTAGCCGTCGGCCCCGGCCAGCAAAGCCTGGGAGGCCCCGCACAGCCGCAGCAGCCGCAGCAGCATGAGCACGCTGTTGCCCGCCGGGGCATCAGCGGCGCACAGCCGGTCATAGTTGACGGTGAGGGGGTTGTCGGTGCGCAGGTTGCTGGTGAGCACCGCAGGGCAGGGCAGGCTGGCGGCGTCGATCTTGTCGTACCGCTTGCTGGAGGAGAAGAAGGCATAGTCCGGGGTGCAGAACTCCGGGCAGAAGTTGGCGGAGATCACCACGTCCGCCCCGGCCTTGCCCGCGGCCACCTGGCCTTCGGGGGTGCCCAGGGTGGCGCCGGGGGCCAGCACCAGCACCTTCTTGCCCGCCAGGGCGGCGCGCAGGGTGTCCAGGGCGGCGGTATCGTCGATGCGGCGGCTCTGGTAGTCCCGGTACAGGCCGTCGGCGTAGGCGGCGTCAAAGACAGTGGCCTTGGACCGGTCCAGCCCTGCCAGGATGTGGTTGATGTCCCGGTTGGTCAGATCCCCTTTTCCCAGGAAATGCTCGGCGTAGTTGCGGTGCAGGTTGTACCGGGCGGAGAGGAAGTAGGCCGGGGTGTAGCCCCACTGGGTCTCCCCTTTCAGGGGGGCGATGTGGTCCTGGATGGCGTCCATGAGCTCGTCGATGTCGTAGCCCATGCCCAGGGTGTCGTTCATATAGTCGGCCACCAGCTCGATGGGCAGGTTGCCGGGGATGCGGCCCATGCCCAGCAGGCTGGCGTCCACGGTGGTGTCCCGCAGCAGGTGCTTGTCCAGGAATTCCTGGGCCAGACAGAAGCTCAGGGCCATGTTCTCGTGCAGATGCAGCCCCACCCGGATATCCGGGTCCAGGTTGTGGTCCACCAGGCTGACGATCCGTTCCAGGTCCCGGCGGCGCATGCTGCCGAAGGTGTCCACGATGGAGAACTGGTAGGGATGGATGGCATTCACCTGGTCCAGGATCCACAGGATGTCCTTGTCCGCATAGCCCATGATGTTGATGGGGTTGATGGACAGCTTGTATCCCCGGGCCTTGACCTCCCGGGCGAAGTCCATGCCTTCCCGGATGTCGTAGTCGTGGGCGGTGATGCGGATGAGCTCGATGCCGTGGCCCTCGTAGGGGGAGAGCTGGGAGATATCGTAGTTGGAGCGCATGGCCATGCCGGTATACATGGTGTGGCCGGTGTGCTCCGGCAGCAGGCGGTTCAGCTCCTCGATGGTGCGGCAGACGGTCACATCGGGGTCATACTTGTCCACATTGCGCAGGAAGCCCACTTCCACCATGTCCACCCCGGCGCGGGTCAGGGTGGCGATGATGTCACGGGCGGCGGAGAATCCCCAGCGCCAGTTGTTCACATACCCGCCGTCGCGCAGGGTGCAGTCCAGCAGTTTGGTGTTTGCCATAACAAAGTACCTCGTTGTTGTTTCAGTTGGTTTCGGAAAGGGTGCGGCGGACCAGGTCCAGGTCCTTGGGGGTATCCACGCTCACCGTCTTGTACGGGCTCTTGATGGCATGCACCTTGTGCCCGTGCTCGATGAAGCGCATCATATCGTTTTCCTCCGCCAGTTCCAGGGCGGATTTGGGGGTGTCGTGGTAGAACTGCAGGGCCTTGCGGCTGTACAGCTGGATGCCGGTGACCTTCTCGTACTCAAAGTCCAGGGTCCCTTTGGGGTACGGGATGGGGCTGCGGGAGATCATGAGGATCTCCCGGTCGGCGTTGGTGACCACCTTCTGGTTGGAGAAGTCCACCACGTCCGCCGGGTGGGTCATCACGTTGGTGAGCACCGCCACATAGTAGGGGTCCTGGGGCAGACTTTCGGGCAGGATCAGGTCGAAGGCCTTCACGTTGATGAGGGGTTCGTCCCCCATGACCTGCAGGTAGAGATCGGCTTCCAGTCTGGTGGAGACCTCCCAGATGCGCCCGGTGGGGGTGTCGTGGTCGGGGCTGGTCATCAGGCAGTTCATGCCGTAGGTCCTGCAGGCGGCTTCGATGCGCTCGTCGTCGGTGGCAATGACCACATCGGACAGGGCGGCGCATTTCTTGGCTTCGTTGTACACCCACCAGATCATGGGTTTGCCCAGAATACCGGCCAGAGGCTTTCCCGGCATGCGGGAGCTCTGGTAGCGGGCGGGAATGACGGCAACGGTTTTCATGATAAAACGCGACCTTTCTCATTCAGTTTGGGCAGACTGGGCGGCGGCAAGAGCCCTGGCGTCGTCCAGGGAGACGAAGATGTTTTCCTGGGCGGCGGTAAAGCCCCGCAGCACCCAGCTCTGCACCGTGACCGCCCGACGGAATTTACCGGGCAGGCAGAAGTTCAGCACCTCGCTGGGCATGGTACGTTCCAGCACGGTGGCACCGGGGAAGAGCGCCGCATAGTCGGTGTCGTCCCGGGGATGGGTCTTGATGAAAAGCGGCCCGGTGGTATATTTTTGGGCCACCGCTCTGAAGATGGCATCCTGTTGGGCCTGGTCCATGAGCCCGTCCTGCACAAAGCTGCGGGGCAAAAGCAGGGTAGCTCCGGCGTAGGTGGCCGGGTCTTCGGGCAAAGGCCGGGAGACAAACACCCGGCGCACGGCGGCCTTTTCTTCCGCTGTCAGGTCAGCCAGCATCGCCCGGGCGCTGAACTTGCGCAGCTTTTCCCGGGGAAAGAGGGTGCACCGGTCCGGGTCCTCGCTCTCCACCGCGGCACAGGCGGGGCTGTCCCCCCAGTACAGGTAGGGACGGCGGGCAAAGTCCGCCGCGGCCCGCTGTTCGGTGAGCAGGTGCTGGTCGGTGTCCAGGGTGCCGCCCACCGTGTCCTCACACAGGGTATAGGGCGCGCCGCAGTCCTGGAGATACCGTCCGGCCACGCTCCAGTCGTTGCTGATGCGGATGGTGCCGTAGGCGTTCTTGTCCAGTTTCGGGCCCACCCCGGCCTTTTCATAGGCGCGGCGGTTGCGGAAATGTCCCAACGGTCCGGTGACGATGCCCTGCCACCGGGATTCGTGGAGCACGGCCGCCTCGCCAAAGGCGGCGTCCAGCTTGCCGGAAGCGGCCAGAGCGTCGGCGCCGGGGATCTGCTCACTGAGCCAGACGGCCTGACCGCCCCCCGCCCGCAGGGCCCGCACCAGGGCAATCAGCAGGTGGTAGGCGGTGTGGCAGATGTACAAATCGGGTTTTGCCATCTTCAAGCCTCCGCGGTGGTGCCCGTCACCTGGACCGGCGGGAAGTGGATGCGGCCCCAGCCGGCGGCCCATTCGGGCATGGACAGGTCGGCGCTGGTCACCTCAAAGGCGAACTCGGTCACCGGCTTGTCCAGGCAGACCGCCTGGGCCAGGGAGCCGTCAAAGACGTCCACATAGAAGAAATACTGACCCTCGCCCAGCAGGGACGGGTCAAAGGTGAAATCGGTGGTGTAGAGCTTGCCCGGTTCGGCGGGGCCCAGGTCCACCGGATGGGTGATGCCCACCGGGGTGGAATCCCGGAAATGCAGGTTCAGCTTCATGTTCACCCCGGAGAAGGGCTCCGCCACCCGCCAGGTGATGCGCACCCGCACCTTCTCGTTGTCCGCAAAGACGCTGGATTCCTTGTCCACAAAGTCCAGGGTCTCCAGCCGCAGCCGCTTGCCGGCGCTGCCGGTCATGCGGGACACATGGGTCAGGTCGTAGTGGACCACGTTCACGTCGGTGGTCTCCATATACACGGCGATGGCCTGTTCCACGTCCCCGTCAAAGATGACCTTGCCCTTGTCCAGCACGATGCACCGGGTACACAGCTGCCGGATGGTGGACATGTTGTGGCTGACGTACAGCACCGTGCGGCCCTCCTGGCCGGCCACGTCGCTCAT
>CALXHN010000056.1 GCA_944388105.1 uncultured Gemmiger sp.
TGGATCAGCCGGTCCGCCAGCGCCGCAAAGCTCAGTCCCTCTTTCTCCATCAGCTTGGGGTACATGCTGATGGCCGTGAACCCGGGGAAGGTGTTCAACTCATTGCACAGAACCCGGCCGGTGCCCTTCTGCACAAAGAAATCGCAGCGGGACAGTCCGGCGCAGCCCAGGGCCAGATACGCCCGACGGGCCAGCGCCCGGACTTCGTCCAGCTTGGCCTCGCTCAGCCGTGCGGGGATCAGCACCTGGGACACCCCGTTTTTGTACTTGTCGTCGTAGGTGTAAAATTCCGCTCCGGCCAGGATCTCACCGGGCCGGGTGGTAAAGACGGTGTCGGGGGCGTCGGGGTTGCCGATGGCGGCACACTCCACCTCCTGCCCGTCGATGAACTCCTCAAAGACCACCTTGTCGTCCTCGGCCAGGGCCACGTCCACCGCCCTGCGCAGCTCGGCCCGGTCCCGGGCCTTGGAGATGCCCACGCTGGACCCGGCGTTGGCCGGCTTCACAAAGACCGGGTAAGGCAGCTTGGCTTCCACCATGTCCAGCACCTTGTCGGCGTCGGCTTCCACGTCGGCGCGTAGGGCGAAGCACCAGGCGCAGTGGGGCACGCCGGAAGCATCCATCACGGTGTTGGCCACCGCTTTGTCCATGCACACGGCGCTGGCCAGCACGCCGCAGCCCACATAGGGCAGGCCCGCCAGCTCAAACAGCCCCTGGATGGTGCCGTCCTCGCCGTTCTTGCCGTGGAGTACCGGCACCGCCACATCCACCGGATGCTCGCACCAGCTGCCGCCCTCCTTGACCAGCAGGGCGCGCATGGTGCGGTCGGGGCTCAGGGCGCAGGGGGCGCAGTTGGCGGCGTCCGCCTGCCAGCTGCCGTCCTCCACATGCTCAGCGTCGCCGGCATAGCGCAGCCACTGCCCTTTTTTGGTGATGCCCACCGCCGTGACCTCGTACCGTCCGGCGCAGGGCGGCTGACGCAGCGCCCGCAGCCAGGCCGCCGCGGACACGCAGCTGACTTCATGTTCACTGGATACACCGCCGAAAAACAGGACCAGGCGGATCGGTTTATCTTCAACCATACAGATTACATCCCCTCGTGTATTGAAACGCATAACATTTCAGCTTATAATAATACCATATTTACCCGCGGGTTAAAAGATGTTTGCCCAAAAAAGAAAAAATAAAACCGTCTGTGATTTTTCTGCCCGCCGCGGTCAAAAAAGGCTTGACAAGGCGGACACCCCGTGGTAAGATAACGGTTGTAAAAAAAGCAGCGTCCGGCTAGATTGCCGTCGTTCACCTTGCGGGCCGCAACGGGCTCCGGGTCATAGATACCGAAGCGTGGGCACTTTCGCCCGCTTTGGCATGGTATGGTCTGTTCGGCGGCTGCTTTTTACGGCAGCCGCTTTTGTTATTCACTTTACGTTTTGTATGGGAGGTGTATTCCAATCGCCAGCACTAACACTACCAAGGAACTGGAGATCAACGAGCGCATTCGTGACAAGGAGATCCGCCTGATCGGAGCCGACGGCTCCCAGATGGGCATCATGTCCCCCCGTGACGCGCTGCGCATGGCCATGGATCAGGACCTGGATCTGGTCAAGGTCGCCCCGCAGGCCAAGCCTCCGGTGTGCAAGATCCTTGATTACGGCAAGTACCGCTTTGAAATGCAGAAGCGGGAAAAGGAAGCCAAGAAAAACCAGAAAGTCGTGGAAGTCAAGGAGATCCGTCTTTCTCTGAACATTGATACCAACGACTTCAACACCAAGGTCAATCAGGCGGCCAAGTTCCTGGCACAGGGCCACAAGCTCAAGGTTTCCATCCGGTTCCGCGGCCGTGAGATGGCGCACACCAACCTGGGTCTGGACGTGCATCGTCGTTTTGCCCAGCAGCTGGAAGGCAAGGGTGTTGTTGACAAGCAGCCCAAGCTGGAAGGCCGCAGCATGATGATGTTCATGTCGCCCGCGCCCGTCAAGTAACCCAATATTAGGAGGAAAAACAAAATGGCAAAGCTCAAACTGAAGACCTGCTCCGGCGCCAAAAAGCGCTTCAAGATGACCGGTACCGGCAAGATCAAGCGCAATGCGTCCAAGCGCCGTCATATCCTGACCAAGAAGACCACCAAGCTGACCCGCGGTCTGCGCATGAACCACTATGTGGACAAGACCAACGAGGCCACCGTGCGCCGCATGATGCCCTACGGCGGCTGATTGCCCACCCCGCACGAAACCACCGGTTTGAATATGACTGTATAAAAGGAGATAGAATACAATGGCTCGTATCAAAGGCGCTACCATGACGCACAAGCGTCGCACCAAGACCCTGAAACTGGCGAAGGGCTACTACGGCTCCAAGTCCAAGCATTTCCGCATGGCCAAGCAGGCCGTGATGAAGTCCGGCAACTACGCTTTCGTCGGCCGCAAGCTGAAGAAGCGCCAGTTCCGCAACCTGTGGATCACCCGCATCAACAATGCGGTCCGTGCCCAGGGCATGAACTACTCCACCTTCATGAACGGCCTGAAGAAGGCCGGCGTGGAGCTGAACCGCAAGATGCTGTCCGAGATGGCCATCCATGATCCCGCCAGCTTCACCGCTCTGGTGGAGACCGCCAAGAAGGCTCTGTAATCAAGAACATAACCCACCCAAAGACGCCCGCGCACATGCGCGTGCGTCTTTTTTGGAATTGTGAGCAATTTTATGGACATCTTACCTGTGATCACCAGCCGGGACAATGCCCGCATCAAGCGGATGTGCGCCCTGCGTGACAGCGAAAAACAGCGCACCGCCGCAGGCCTTCTTTTTGCCGAAGGTCCCAAACTCTGCCTGGAACTGGCCAAGGACTGTCCCCTGACCGAACTCTACGCCACCCAGGCGGCCCTGGACCACACCCCGGCCCTGGCTGCCTTCGGGGACCGCACCACCCTGATTGCGCCCCATGTGGCGGAAAAGCTGGCCGGGACCCGCTCTTCCCAGGACGTGTTCGGGCTGTTCAAAGCCCCTGACACCGACCCGGCCCCTCTGCTGCAAACCGCCCGCCGGATCCTGGCCCTGGAAGGGGTGCAGGACCCGGGCAACGTGGGCACTTTGCTGCGCAGCGCCGCCGCTTTCGGGTTTGACGGGGTGCTGCTGGGCCCGGGCTGTGCCGCGCCCTTCTCCCCCAAAGTCCTGCGGTCCTCCATGGGGGCGGCGGGGCGGATGCCCGTGGGCGTCTGCCATGACCTGCCCGCCGCGCTGGAAAAACTGCGGGCCCGGGGCGTCACCTGTCTGGCGGCGGCCCTCTATCAGGCACGGCCGCTGGATGCGGTGGGTACCGATCTGTCCGGCGGGGTGTGCGTGGTCATCGGCAGCGAGGGCCAGGGCCTGAGCGATGCCGCCGTGGCCGCCTGCGACGCCGCCGTGCGCATCCCCATGACCGACCGGGTGGAAAGCCTGAACGCCGGGGTGGCCGGCAGTGTTTTGCTGTGGCATTTCAGAGGAGTTTGATGTACAATGGATACCGTCCTGTATTGGATGTGGCTGGCCGACGGGCTGGGCTCCGGTTACCGGCAGGCCAGGGACCTGCTGCGGCAGTGTCCGGACCCCCGGACGCTGTATGAGCGCATTGCCCGGGAACTGCCCCTGCCCAAAGCCCTGCACAGGACGGCCCTGGCCCGACTGAAAGCCACCCACCCTGCCGCGCTGCAGCCCCGGCTGGAAGCCTGTGCCCGCCTGGGGGCCCAGATCCTCACCCCCCAGGACATTGACTACCCCGAACGGCTGCGCACTTTGCCCGACATGCCAGTGACGCTGTATGTCACCGGTTCCATTGCCTGCCTCAACGGCGGGCGGTATGTGGGCATGGTGGGCACCCGCCGTCCCACCCGCTACGGCCAGCAGGCCTGCCATGACCTGGGCCTGCACCTGGCCCGGGCGGGGGTGGTGCTGGTCAGCGGTCTGGCCGACGGCCTGGACGCCGAAGCCCACCGGGCCTCCGTGGAGGCGCATACGCCCACCGTGGCCTTTCTGGGCACCGGCATTGACAAGACTTTCCCCGCCGCCAACGCCGACCTGCGGTATGCCATCGAAGCAGGGGGCGGGGCGGTGGTCACCGAATATCCGCCCGACTACCAGGGCAAGACCACCGGGACCTTTCTGGCCCGCAACCGGCTGATCGCCGGACTTTCGGAGGTGGTCTGCGTCACCGAGGCCCGCCGCCGCAGCGGGACGCTGAATACCGTGTCCCATGCGGTGCGGTACGGCCGTCCGGTGTTCAGTGTTCCGGGCAGCATCTACAGCCCCACCAGCGAGGGTACCAACGATCTTTTGCGGGAGGGCGGGGCCCGCCCGCTGTGTCAGGCCTCCGACGTGCTGAATGCGCTGGACCTGCCCGACGCACCCGCCCCCGGGCCGTCTGCCCCGGAAAGGGAACTTTCTTTGAGCCAGGACGCCCGCCGGGTGCTGGAAGTCCTGGGCCCGGTGCCCCGCACCCCCGCCCAGGCGGCGGCGGATACCGCCCTGCCCATGCCCCGGGTGCTGGCGGCACTGATGGAACTGGAATTTGCGGGGGCGGCTGCCTCCCACCCGGGACAGCTGTACACCGCCGAGCGGTAAACCTTTATTCAGGAGCGAAGCTATGCCAAAATTAGTCATTGTGGAATCCCCGGCCAAGGCCAAGACCATTGGCAAGTACCTGGGCCGCGGGTACAAAGTCACAGCCAGCATGGGCCATGTGCGCGACCTGCCGGCCAGCCAGCTGGGCATTGACATTGAACACGGCTATACCCCGAAATATATCACCATCAAAGGCAAGCAGAAACTGGTCAAAGAGCTGAAAGCCGAAGCCAAAAAGTGCGACGGCGTTCTGCTGGCCACCGACCCGGACCGGGAAGGGGAGGCCATCAGCTGGCATCTGGCCAATCTGCTGGGCCTGGACCCGGCTGCGCCCAACCGGGTGACCTTTGACGAGATCACCAAAAAGGGCGTCAAGGAAGGCATGGCCCATCCCCGGGCCATTGACATGGACCTGTTCAACGCCCAGCAGGCCCGCCGGGAACTGGACCGTCTGGTGGGCTACAAGCTCAGCCCCTTTCTGTGGCGCAAGGTGCGCCGGGGGCTTTCCGCCGGCCGTGTGCAGAGCGTCACCGTCCGCCTGATCCGGGACCGGGAACTGGAGATCGAGCGTTTTGTGCCGGAGGAATACTGGAACATTGACGCCAACGTGAAGCCCGCCGGCGGCGGGGCTTCCTTCACGGCACGGCTCTCCGCCTCCGCCGACGGCAAAAAGATCACCGTGCGCACCAAGGAGGAGGCGGACAAGATCCTGGCCTCCCTGGAAGGCAAGGCCTACAGCGTGGTCAAGGTGGACAAGGGCAAGCGCCGCCGTGCGCCCGCCCCGCCCTTCATCACCTCCACCCTGCAGCAGGACGCCAGTCGGGCCTTCGGCTTCTCCGCCACCCGCACCATGCGGGCGGCCCAGACTTTGTACGAAGGCATGGACATCGAGGGCCACGGCACCGTGGGTCTGATCACCTATATGCGTACCGACTCCCTGCGCATCTCCGACGAGGCCGTGGCCGCCGCCAAGAGCTTCATCGGCGGGCGCTGGGGGGAGCGGTATGTCTGCTCCACCCCCCGCCACTGGAAGTCCCGCTCCGCCACCGCGGCCCAGGACGCCCACGAAGCCATCCGTCCCTCCATGCCCGAACTCACCCCCGATGAGGTGGAAAAGAGCATCTCCGGGGATACCGCCCGCCTGTACCGGCTGATCTGGTCCCGCTTCATGGCCAGCCAGATGGCCGACTGCCTCATGGATACCATGTCGGTGACGGTGGGAGCGGGGGACTGGCTCTTCCGTGCCTCCGGCTACACCGTCACCTTCGACGGCTTCACCGCCCTGTACGAGGAAGCCACCGACGATACCAAAAAGAAGGAGACCGCCCTGCCTCCCCTGGAAGCGGGACAGCCTCTGGACCTGTACAAGCTGACGGCGGACCAGAAATTCACCCAGCCGCCGCCGCTGTACACCGAAGCCGCCCTCATCCACGCCCTGGAAGAGAACGGCATCGGCCGTCCTTCCACCTACGCCCCCACCATCAGCACCATCATCGACCGGGGCTATGTGGAAAAGGAAAACAAGAAACTGAAGACCACCCCGCTGGGTCAGGCGGTGAACCAGGTCATGCTGGAAGAGTTCCCCGACATCGTGGACCCCACCTTCAGCGCCGAGATGGAAAAGAAGCTGGACGTGGTGGAAAACGGTCAGGCCGACTGGGTGCAGACGGTGGACGAGTTCTACCAGGGCTTTGCCCAGAGCCTGGAAAAGGCCGAGAAGGACATGGAGGGCAAGAAGGTCAAGGTGGCGGACATCCCCACCGATGAGATCTGCGACAAGTGCGGCCGTCCCATGGTCATCAAGTCGGGGCGGTACGGCAAGTTCGTGGCCTGCTCCGGCTTCCCGGAATGCCGCAACGCCCATCCCCTGGTCAAGGACACCGGCGGTCTGTGCCCGGTGTGCGGCGGCCACATGCTGCTGCGCAAGAGCGCCAAGGGCCGGGTGTATTACGGCTGCGGCAACTATCCCACCTGCAACTTCATGACCTGGGACGAACCGGTCACCGAGCGCTGCCCCCAGTGCAACAGCACCCTGTTCAAGCGCAAGGGGCAGCTCATCTGCCTGAAGGAAGGCTGCGGCTTTGTGAAGGAAGCCGCCCCCAAGAAGGAGTAACATGCACAAGATTACGATATACGGCGCCGGTCTGGCCGGGTGCGAAGCCGCCCTCTGGCTGGCGGAGCACGGGGTGCAGGTGGACCTGTACGAGCAGAAACCCGTGCACTTTTCCCCCGCCCACAAAAGCGAGGGCTTTGCAGAGCTGGTCTGCTCCAACTCCCTGAAAGCCGAGCGCCCGGACTCCGCTTCCGGCCTGCTCAAGCTGGAGATGCGCGCCATGGGCAGCCATCTGCTCCAGGCCGCCGAGACGGCCCGGGTGGCCGCCGGGGGCGCTCTGGCCGTGGACCGGGACCGGTTCAGCGCCGAGGTCACCCGCATGGTGGAAAGCTGCCCGGGCATCACGGTGCACCGGCAGGAAGTCACCGAAATCCCGGAGGATGCCCCCATCCTGGTGGCCACCGGCCCCCTCACCGAGGGCGCCCTGGCCGAGGCCGTGGCGGCTCTCTCCGGCGGGGAGGAACTGAACTTCTACGACGCGGTGGCCCCCATCGTCACCGCCGAAAGCCTGGATTACAACAAGGTGTTTGCCGCTTCCCGGTACGGCCGGGGGGAGGCCGACTACCTGAACTGCCCTTTCAATAAAGAGGAGTACGAGACCTTCCACGCCGCCCTCATCAGCGCCGAGCGGGCCCCCCGCCACGACGCCGACAAGGACCTGACCGTCTACGAGGGCTGCATGCCCATCGAGGTCATGGCCGCCCGGGGGGCCGATACCATCCGGTTCGGTCCTCTGCGTCCGGTGGGCCTCAAGGACCCCAACACCGGGCACCGCCCCTGGGCCAACGTCCAGCTGCGCAAGGAAAACACCGCCGGGACCCTGTACAACCTGGTGGGCTTCCAGACCAACCTGAAATGGGGGGAGCAGCAGCGGGTGTTCCGGATGATCCCGGGCCTGGAAAATGCGGAGTTTGTGCGCTACGGCGTCATGCACCGCAACACCTTCCTGAACGCACCCAAGGTCCTGGCCCCGGACCAGAGCCTGAAACAGCATCCCAACGTCTTTTTCGCCGGCCAGATCACCGGCTTTGAAGGCTACATGGAAAGCGCGGCCAGCGGCCTGCTGGCGGCGCGGTCGATCTTTGCCCGTCTGAACGGCAGACCCTACACGCCGCCCCCGGCCTCCACCATGTGCGGCGCGCTCATCGATTATCTCATGACCCCCAACAAGGATTTCCAGCCCATGGGCGCCAACATGGGTATCTTGCCCCGCACCGCGGAGATCACCTCCATCCGGGACAAGCGGGAACGTTATCTGGCGCTTTCCAACGCCGCCCAGACCGCCATGGCCGCCTGGGTGGCCCGACAGGAGGACGTGGAATGAAGATTCTTTTGGACGTGATGGGCGGCGACAACGCCCCCAACGCCGTGCTGCAGGGCGCCGCCGACGCCGTGAAGGAGTTCGGCCAGGGCATGACCATCGCCCTGCTGGGCCAGGAGGAGGTCATCCGCAAGGCGGCCGCCGAGCTGAACATCGACCTGGCACCTTTTGAGATCATCAACTGCACCGAGGTGGTCACCATGGAGGAGGACCCGGTCAAGGCCGCCCGCCACAAGCCGGACTCCAGCCTGGTGAAGGGCCTGACCATGCTGAAAAAAGGCGAGGGCGACGCCTTCGTCTCCGCCGGCTCCACCGGTGCCTTGCATGTGGCCACCAGCCTCATCGTGCGCACCGTCAAGGGGGTCAAGCGCCCCGCTCTGGCCACTCCCATGCCCGGTATCCAGCAGCATTACCTGCTGCTGGACTGCGGCGCCAACGCCGAATGCCGCGCCGACATGCTCAACGCCTTCGGCACCATGGGCAGCGTCTATGCCCAGAAGGTCATGGGCCGCAGCAATCCCAGCGTGGCCCTGGTCAACAACGGCGCCGAGGACCACAAAGGCACCCCTATGTACCGGGAAGCCCACCAGAAGCTGAAAGCCAACCCCTCCATCCGGTTCGTGGGCAACATCGAGCCCCGCTACATCCCGGAAGGCAAGGTGGACGTGGTGGTCTGCGACGGCTTTGTGGGCAACGTGGTGCTCAAGCTTACCGAGGGCGTGGCCACCAGCCTGCTGGGCATGCTCAAGCCCATCTTCCTGAAGAACCTGTTCACCAAACTGGCCTATCTGACCATCAAGGACGGCCTGCGCGGGCTGAAAAAGATGATGGACTCGGAGGAAGTGGGCGGCGCGCCCCTGCTGGGGGCCGCCAAGCCGGTCATCAAGGCCCACGGTTCCAGCAAGGCCCGTGGCATCAAGAACGCCATCCGTCAGGCCAAGACCTGCGTGGAGAATGATCTGTGCGGCACCATGGAGAAGGCTCTGGCCGAGACCATGGCTGCCGCCCAGGACTGAGTGAAAGGACGGACCCTGTATGCCGAACCGCTCTTTTGAAAAGCTGGAACAGGTGCTGCATTATCAGTTCAAGAATCCGGCACTGCTGCGCATTGCCATGACCCACACCAGCTTTGCCAATGAGTCCAAGGTGCCCACCCACCACAACGAACGCCTGGAATTCCTGGGCGACAGTGTGCTGTCGGTGGTGGTGGCGGATTACCTGTTCCACCATTCCTCCCGCCCCGAGGGCGAGCTGACCCGCATGCGGGCGGCTCTCGTCTCGGAGGAAGCCCTCTTCCGCTTTGCCGCCGAGATCGACCTGGGCAGCTATCTGCGCCTGGGCCACGGCGAGGAACTGGGCGGCGGCCGCACCCGCCCCAGCGTGGTGTCCGACGCCTTCGAGGCCCTCATTGCCGCCCTGTATCTGGACGGCGGCATGGAGGTGGCCCGCAACTTCATCCTGCCCTTCATCACCGAGGGCAAGACCGCGGACCCCGACTACAAGACCAAACTGCAGGAACTGGTGCAGGAAAAACCCGGCGCCGAACTGCGGTACGCGGTGGTGGGCCAGTCCGGCCCCGACCACGACAAGACCTTTGAGGTGCAAGTCACCCTGAACGGCAAGGCCCTGGCCACCGGCAAAGGCCGGAGCAAGAAGGCGGCGGAACAGCAGGCCGCCAAGCAGGCCCTTGCCGCCCTGAACCCCTGATTACGGAAAGGAACCCGCCTGCATGCGCTTAAAAGAACTTGAGATCCAGGGCTTCAAGTCCTTCCCGGACCGCACCAAGGTGGCCATCGGTGCCGGCATCACCGGCGTGGTGGGCCCCAACGGTTCGGGCAAAAGCAATATCTCCGACGCCATCCGCTGGGTCATGGGCGAAACCAGCTCCAAGCAGCTGCGCGGCGCGGGCAAGATGGAGGATGTGATCTTCGGCGGCACCCAGACCCGCGGGGCCATGGGCTATGCCGCCGTCAGCCTGACCATCGACAACGCCGACCATGGACTGGCCATGGACGCGGAGGAAGTGACCATCGGCCGCCGGTATTACCGCAGCGGCGAAAGTGAATACACCATCAACGGGCAGAACGTCCGTCTGAAAGATATCTACGAACTCCTGCTGGACACGGGTCTGGGCCGGGACGGCTACGCCATCATCGGCCAGGGCCGCGTGGCCGAGATCGTGGGCGCCAAGAGCGCCGAGCGGCGGGAGATCTTTGAGGAAGCCTCCGGCATCGCCCGCTTCCGCTACCGCAAGAACGAGGCCGAGCGCCGCCTGGCCGCCGCCGAGGGCAATCTGGAACGCCTGCGGGACATCCTGGGCGAACTGGAAGGCCGGGTGGGTCCCCTGAAGCGGGACAGTGAGAAGGCCCAGAAGTTCCTGGAATACTCCGAGACCCGCAAATCCCTGGAGGTCACCCTGTGGGTGGACTCCATCCGTCGGGCCCAGGACGCCGCCCGGGACCAGCAGCGCCGGTATGAGGCCGCCGAGTCCGACTACGCCCGCCTCTCCCGCCAGCTGGATGAATTCGATCAGAAGACCGAAGCCCTGCGGGAGGAAGCCCAGCAGCTCATGCTCCAGGTGGAGCAGGCCAACGCCGACATCCGCGCTTTGACCGAAGCCGGGGCGGGCAGCGACAGCCAGATCGCCGTTCTCCACAACGAGAACGAGCACGCCCGGGCCCAGATCCAGGATGCCGAGGCCGAACTGGCCCGGGCCGGGGAGGGCGCCAAGGGCATCGAGGCCGAGACCAGGGAGCACCAGGACGCCATCGAGGCCCTGCGCGCCCAGCTGGCCCAGGCGGACAAGACCATCTCCGACCTGCGGGCCCAGATGAACGCCCTGGAACAGGAAGCCCTGCAGAGCGGCGAGCGCCGGGACGTGGTGGAAGCCGCCATTGCCCGCCTGCAGGATGCCGCCACCGCCATGAAGGTGCGGGCGGCCTCCCTGACCTCCGCCGCCGAAGCTTCCCGCGCCCAGCTGGACGGCCTGCGCAACCAGGCCGCCGCGGCCTCCGGCGCCGCCGACCGGCTGAACGCCGAGCGGGAACTGGCCGCCCAGGCCCTGAAAGAGGCGGAGGAGAAGGTCACCCGCTGCGACAACATCAAGGCCGGACTGAAACTCAAGCTGGAAAGCCGCCGCCGTCAGCAGGCCGAGGCCGCCGACGCCCTGCAGAAGGCCGACCGGGACCGCTCCAACACTGCCCAGCGCATCCGCATTCTGGAAGACCTGGAACGCAACCTGGACGGCTACCAGCAGAGCGTCAAGACGGTCATGCGGGCCGCCGCAGCCAACCGGCTGCGGGGCATCATCGGCCCGGTGGCCGGCATCCTCACGGTGCGCAAAGGCTACGAGACCGCCATCGAGACGGCCCTGGGCTTTGCCTTGCAGAACATCGTGGTGGAGGACGAGCGCTGCGCCCGGTCCGCCATCGCTTTCCTGAAGGAAGAACGGGCCGGCCGAGCCACCTTCCTGCCTCTGGACACCGTCCAGGGCAACCGGTTCAACGGCCGCCTCACCGGCACCGCCGAGGTGGCCGCCGACCTGGTGGAAGCGGACGACCGCTACCGCCATATCATTGACAACCTGCTGGGCCGCATCATCGTGGTGGAGGACCTGGCAGAGGCGTCCGCCGTGGCCAAAAACCTGGGTTACCGCAACCGCATCGTGACCCTGGACGGTCAGGTCATCAACGCCGGCGGTTCCTTCACCGGCGGTTCCACCGCCCGCAGCGCGGGTGTGTTCAGCCGCAAGCAGGAACTGGAAGAACTGCGTGTCAAGCTGAAAAAGCTGGAACAGCGCCGGACGGACGCCGAGCGGGAAGCCAAGGCCCGTCAGGCGGAAGCGGATACCCTGGCCGCTGAGCTGGCCGGGGCGGAGAGCGAGAGCGTCAACGCCGCCTCCGAACGGCTGAAAGCCAGCCTGGACCTGGAACGCCTGGACGCCGCCGTGCAGGAGGGCGCCGCCGCGGCCCAGCGCCGGGGCGCCGAGATCAAGCAGCTGGAAGACCAGCTGAAGGAGAACGAGACCGCCCGGGCCCAGGCCGAGACCGGGGCCGCCGCCGCCCAGACCGAACTGGACAAGTACAACGCCGAGCTGTCCCAGCTGGGCGAGAGCACCGGCGAACTCAGCCGCCGCCGGGAAGCCCTGACCGCCTCCCTCTCGGAAGCCCAGATGAACCGCCTCACCGGGGAGAAGGACATCGGCCTGCATGAGGCTGCCCTGGAGACCCTGCGGGGCCGCACCGGGGAAGCCGAAGCCCGGGCCCGGGAACTGCAGGCCAATATCGAGGCCGCCAAGCAGACCATCGCAGCCAACGAGCTGCGGGTGGCTGAGATCGAGCGGGCCCGCGCCGAGACCAAGGAAAAGATCGCCGCCGCCGAACAGACCATCCGCACGGCCAACGCCGCCCGGATGGAGAAGGAAGCCGCCGTCACCCGCATGGGCCAGGAAAACCGGGCCCTCACCGACGAGCGGGAACGGATGAGCGGGGAGATGGCCCGTCTGGCCGAGCGCCGCGCCGCCGCCGAGAGCGAGCTGAACACCACCGCCGCCAAGCTGTGGGATGAGTACCAGCTCACCGAGGCGGAAGCCAAAGGCCTGTGCGTGGAATTTTCCAACGTCACCGACCTGCGCCGTCAGGTCACCGAAGTCCGGGCCAAGATCCGCGCCCTGGGCAACGTGAACGTGGGCGCCATCGACGAATACAAGGAGGTCAAGGAACGGTACGACTTCCTCAAAGCCCAGGTGAGCGACGTGGAGCGCTCCAAGTCCGAGCTGACCCGGATGATCGGGGAGCTGCGGGGCGAGATGGAGGAGATGTTCTCCAAGAGCTTCAAGGAGATCAACCGCAACTTCGGCCACATCTTCCGGGAACTGTTCGGCGGCGGTTCCGCCCGCCTCTACCTCTCGGACGAAAACAACGTCCTGGAATCCGGCATCGAGATCGAGGTCTCGCCCCCGGGCAAGGTCATCCGCAACCTGTCCGCCCTTTCGGGCGGCGAGCAGGCGCTGGTGGCCATCTCCATCTACTTTGCCATCCTGGAAGTCAACCCCTCGCCCTTCTGCATCCTGGACGAGATCGAAGCCGCCCTGGACGACGTGAACGTCACCCGGTATGCCCAGTATCTGCGCCGCATGACCGACAAGACCCAGTTCATCGTCATCACCCACCGCCGCGGCACCATGGAAGCCGCCGATGTCCTGTACGGCGTGACCATGCAGGAGGACGGCGTGTCCAAGCTGCTGCGCCTGGACCTGAACAACGTCAGCGCCGACCTGGTCAACTGACCTTGCCGGTTTTCATCCTACATATCCCACGGAGGTGTGCCCTATGGGCCTGTTTGACAGTTTTAGAAAGAAAAAGCTGCAGGACGGCCTGGAAAAGACCCGCACCGGCTTTTTCCAGTCCATCGTCAACACCCTGACCAATTCCCAGATCGACGACGATCTGTACAACGACCTGGAAGAACAGCTGATCCTGGCAGATGTGGGCCCGTCCACCGCCGTGCGGCTGGTGGATGAGCTGCGGGACGTGGTGGAGCGTGACCACCTCAAGACCGGTGAGCAGGCCCTGAAGGCCCTGCGGGAGATCATCCGGCTGGAGATCTCTCCCCATGACGAGATGGACCTGACCGGTCACCCGGCGGTGGTCCTGGTCATCGGGGTCAACGGGGTGGGCAAAACCACCACCATCGCCAAGCTGGCCTACCTGTACAAGGACCTGGGCAAGCGGGTCATGCTGGCGGCGGGGGATACCTTCCGCGCCGCGGCCAGCGAGCAGCTGGAAACCTGGGCCGAGCGGGCCGGGGTGCCCCTGGTCAAGGCCGGGGAGGGCGCCGACCCCGCCGCCGTCATCTTCGACGCGGTGCAGAGCGCCAACGCCCGGGGCTATGACATGGTCATTGCCGACACCGCCGGACGCCTGCACAACAAGAAGGGCCTGATGGACGAGCTTTCCAAGATCGCCCGCAGCGTCAAGAAGGCCAGCCCCGAAGCCAGCCTGGAAGTGCTG
>CALXHN010000057.1 GCA_944388105.1 uncultured Gemmiger sp.
ATGGTGTTGGTGATGAGTTTGTTCTCAATGGGCATGTCCTCGTCGATGCCCAGGGAGTTCATCATATTCTGCACCCGTTCGCCGCCGAAGATGCGCATCAGATCGTCTTCCAGGCTCAGGAAGAAACGGGAAGCACCCGGGTCACCCTGACGGCCGGCACGGCCGCGCAGCTGGTTGTCGATACGGCGACTCTCGTGGCGCTCGGTGCCGATGATGAACAGGCCGCCGGCGGCACGCACAGCTTCGGCTTCCGCCTTCACCTCGGGCTCATATTCGGCCACCAGCTCGTCAAACCGCTTGCGGGCAGCCAGAATCTCGGCATCCTCGGTGTCGGCATGGCCGTCGGCTTCGGTGAGCAGCAGGTCCAGGCGGGCGGAATGATCCACCGGCGCCGGCTTTTCGGGCAGGGGCTGATTGGCCGCCTTGGCGGCGGCGCGGGCTGCCTGATACTCGGCCTCGATCTTTTCGTCATCCTGGGCCAGCTTGCGCTCCAGTTCCTTGCGCAGGGTGGCCTTGGCCATATAGGTCACGTTGCCGCCCAGCATGATATCGGTACCACGGCCGGCCATGTTGGTGGCAATGGTCACGGCGCCCTGCTTGCCGGCCTGGGCCACGATCTCCGCCTCGCGTTCGTGGTGCTTGGCGTTCAGGACGTTGTGGGGCACGCCGCGGGCCTTCAGCATTTTGGAAAGGGTCTCGCTCTTCTCCACGCTGACGGTGCCCACCAGCACGGGCTGGCCCTTCTCATGGCATTCCACAATCTGGTTGATGACGGCGTCATACTTGCCCTTGACGGTCTTGTACACGCTGTCCGGCAGATCCTTGCGGGCCCGGGGCTTGTTGGTGGGCACGCTGACGATCTGCAGACCGTAGATCTCGCTGAATTCGTCGGCCTCGGTGGAAGCGGTACCGGTCATGCCGGCCAGCTTCTTGTACATGCGGAAGTAGTTCTGGAAGGTGATGGTGGCCAGAGTCTTGCTCTCGGCGGCCACGTTGACCCCTTCCTTGGCCTCGATGGCCTGGTGCAGGCCATCGTTGTAGCGGCGTCCGTACATCAGACGGCCGGTGAACTCGTCCACGATGATGACTTCGCCGTCCTTGACGATGTAGTCGGTGTCCCGGTGCATGACGCCCCGGGCCTTGATGGCCTGGTCGATGTAATGGCGCAGGGTCATGTTGTCGGCGTCGGCCAGATTGTCCACGCCGAACCAGGCTTCGGCTTTCTGCACGCCGCTCTCAGTCAGGGTGCAGCTCTTGTGCTTTTCGTCCACCACATAGTCGCCGTCCACCTGTTCCTCGGCGGCCACCTTGTCGTCCAGCTCCACAATGACGCTCTTCTTCAAGGTCTTGGCAAAGTCGTCGGCGCGCTTGTACATCACGCTGGAATCCTCGCCCTTGCCGGAGATGATCAGCGGGGTACGGGCCTCGTCGATGAGGATGGAGTCCACCTCGTCCACGATGGCATAGGCATGTCCGCGCTGGACCATATTGGCCTTGTAGACCACCATGTTGTCCCGCAGATAGTCAAAGCCGAATTCGTTGTTGGTGCCGTAGGTGACGTCAGCCTCGTAGGCCTTCTTGCGCTCGGCAGGGGTGACGGAATGGATCACCAGACCCACGGTCAGGCCCAGGAAGCGGTAGACCTTGCCCATCCATTCGCTGTCGCGCTTGGCCAGATAGTCGTTGACGGTGACCACGTGCACGCCCTCGCCGGTCAGGGCATTGAGGTAGACGGGCATGGTAGCCACCAGGGTCTTGCCTTCACCGGTCTGCATCTCGGCGATGCAGGCGCGGTGAAGCACGATGCCGCCGATGACCTGCACGGGGTAGGGCTTCAGGCCCAGAACACGCCAGTCGGCTTCCCGGCAGACGGCGAACGCCTCGGGCAGGATCTCGTCCAGGGTGGCGCCGTTCTTCAGCTTTTCTTTCAGAGCGGGGGTCTTGGCCTGCAGCTCGGCGTCGGTCAGCTTCTGCATCTCCGGCTCCAGAGCCAGCACCTTATCGGCCAGCGGTTTGATGCGCTTGAGTTCCTTGTCGGAAAAAGTTCCGAACAGTTTCTCCATAAAAGACATATGTGAACCCCTATCATTTCTGCCGCCTTGCGGGGCGGTCGATTTAGTCGTATGCCAGTTGATACACTCCAATATAATACACCCGTGCAAGGGTCTGTGTCAAACCTTGCACGGGTGTATTTTGGCATATTCTTTTGTCGCAGCAGCGTTCAGGTGCGGGCTTCAGCCGGTTTGGGGGCACGGGCGGAAGGGTGTTCCGGTTTTGCCAGCAGGACCAGCATCAGGAAGATGCACCCGAAGCCCAGTGCATCCCAGAAGGTGAAGGCGGACCCCAGCCCCAGGGTGCTGATGACGGCGGCCGTCACCGGCTCCGCAAAGCTGTACAGGCTGGCTTTCTGGGCGCCCACCATCTTCACGCCCTGCATGAAGCAGCAGAAGGCCACCACATTGCCGATGATCACCACCACCGCAATGCCCAGCCAGCCCATGGCATTGGGCACATAGCCGCTCTCCCAGGGACGGCAGAGCAGGCTGAACAGGATGCCGCCCACCAGGAAGGCCCAACCCTGCAAAACCGGGGTGGGGAACTGCTGCTGCAGATTCCGGGGCCACACGGTGTAGATCACCACGCACACGGCACAGCACAGACCGGTGACCAGGGCTTCGGGGCTCACGGCCAGTCCGTCCAGACTGCCGTGGGTGGTCAGGAAGAACAGTCCCACCAGAGCCAGAATCACCGAGCCCACCTCAAAGCCGCGGGGCATCCGTCTGGCCTGCCAGCATACCACCATCAGGATGAACACCGGGGAGATGTTCTGCAAAATGGTGGCCATGCCGGCCCCCGCCAGCTGGATGGTGGTAAAGTAGAGCATCTGGCAGCCGCTGACCCCGGCGATGCCGTAGATCAGCAGGTCGATGATGTTGCGGCGGCCATGCCAGGGCGCAAAGAGCAGTTTGGGGTTCCGGATCAGGAAGTACCCGCACAGCAGGACGCCGGCCAGGAACAGCCGGATAGGGGCCAGCCAGAAAGCGTCCATGCCCTGCCGGGTGAACAGATACTGTCCCGTACAACCCGAAATCCCCCAGCAGGCGGCCCCGAACATGGTCAGAAACGCCCCCATAATGTTGCTGCTTTTTGACTGCATTTCAACGTTCCTCCAGTATCAGGGCGGCTGCGTCGCCCAGGGTATCGCAGACCGGTGCACCGGTGGCGGCCAGGGTCTCGGCGTTCTGGTGCCCGCCGCATTGCAGCATGCACCGCACGCCCATGGCCCGGGCCACCTCAAAGTCGTGCACCGTATCGCCGATCATGACCGCACGGGCGGGGTCCATGCCGCTTTCGTGCAGATAGCCAAGACCCAGGTCCACCTTGCTCTTGGCATAGATGTCTCCCAGCCCCAGCAGCCGGTCAAAATAGGGCCGGACGCCTCGCTCCCGGACCTGATTTTCCAGTACGTCCACGGGGGAGGCGGACAGGATGACCTGCCGCAGTCCGGCGTCCGCAAACGTCTGCAGGACCTGTCGGGCATCCGGTGCCAGAGTGCAGGCGGTGGCGTGGGGGATGTAGTCGGCCATATAGCTTTCGGCCAGAACAGAAAAAGGGTGCCGGGAAAAATCCATCCCGGCACGCAGGTAATAGTCTTCCACGGGGAATCCGAAGATCTTCCGGTAAGACGCCATGTCGTACCGCTGGGGGTAGCCAAAGCGGGCCAAAAGACGGTTGAGCGCATCCAGGCCGAGCCTGGCGTCATCCAGCAAGGTGCCGTTCCAATCCCATAAAATCAGTTCGGGGCGCATGACGTCCTCCTTTCGGTGCGGTCTCAGGCCGCAGGATGCTTCACGGGTTCCACAAAGAGCTTTTTCAGCTCGCGGTTGGTTTCAATCAGGCGAACCAGCAGCACACCCAGGATGCAGCAGCTGATCACTTCGCCAATGCCCACCGTCAGCATGTTGAACAGGGTGACGGGCAGGGTGGCGGGGGTGTCGGAGAAGAAGACGCTGATCTCCCACCCCACGATGAGGGCATTGAAGAGTACCGGAGGCAGGGAAGCGGGCAGGGCCAGACCCTTCACCCGCACATTGCGCAGGGCGTAGGTGACCAGGCAGGCCAGAAGGGTGGCCAGGGTGCCGAACACCACGTCAATGACGGTGGAGCCCAGGGCGTTGGCCAGCAGGCAGCCCAGGGTCACGCCCACGATGTATTCCGGGCCGAACACCGGCAGCAGGCACAGGGCCTCCGCCAGACGGACCTGCACGGCGCCGTAGCTGAAGGGCTGCAGCGCCAGACAGAGCACCACATACACGGCGGCGATCATGGCGCAGCGAACCATCCGGTTGGTGCGCAGGGCGCTGCCCTGTGCGGAGTCGTCCCGGCGCATGGCCAGACGCACACCCAGAAAGACCGCCAGCACAGCGGCCACGAACACGATAATCCATTTCATCATAGTACAATACTCCGGCGGATAGATTTTGACCGGATACGGGACCGCCAGCCCCGGCCGGTTTGTCGCCGCACGGTGCAAAACCGGGCGGCGGAGCCTAAAATCCTAAGTTGCTCAACAAAAGATTATTATAACAAAAACCCCGGCACCTTGCAAGATGCCGGGGCAGGTTTGCTGCCGGAAAAATCCGGTTATTCCACAATGGTTCTCACCCAGGACCCGCGCTTGACCAGCACAAAGCCCAGGATGCATTTGATCAGGTCCAGCACGTTCACCATGAAGTAGACCAGCACGATGTCCAGCCCGGTGTACCGGGTCAGAACAAAGGCCATGGGCACGTTGGCGGCCCAGGTGAAGCAGCTGTCGAACAGGAAGGTGACAAAGGTCTTGCCGCCCGACCGCAGGGTGAAGTACATGGCGTTGGAAAGGGCGAACAGGAGCATGCACAGCGCAGCGACCCGGATCAGGCTGGACGCCAGCAGCCGGATGGACATTTCGGTGTTGTAGACATGGGGGATCAGGGGACTGAACAACGCCAGCAGACTGCCCATGACCAGACAGCTGGAAGCGCTGAGCACGATCATCCGCCAGGCGGTGCGGCGGGCACCGTCCTTGCGCCCCGCGCCCAGTTCCTGGCCAACCAGAATGGCGGTGGCGTTGCCCAGGGAGAGGAACACCTCGTTGAAGATGACGGTGATGGTGTTGCAGATGTTCAGCGCCGCCACCACCTGGATGCCCCGCACCGAGTAGCACTGCAGCAGGGCCGCCTGACTCACGCTCCACAGAAATTCGTTGAGCAGCAAGGGCGCGCCTTTCAGCGCCACCTGCCGTACCAGGGCGCCCGGAATATGGAAGGAATCGTACACCCCCGAGAAGAAGGGATACCGCTCCACGCTGCGGTGAGAGCCGGACACCACAATGGCACACTCCACAAAACGGGAGATGGAGGTGGCAATGCCGGCGCCCACCACGCCCAGGGCCGGAAGCCCGAACAGGCCGAAGATCAGCAGGCCGTTGAAGATGAAGTTCACCACCATGGCGGTCATACTGGCCTGCATGGGCAGGGTGGTCTGGCCGGATTCCCGCAGGGTGCCGGCATAGGTCTGGGTCACCGCAAAGGGGATCAGCCCGATGAGCATTACCCACAGATAGTCCCGGGCATAGCCCAGGGTGGCGGCCGCATCGGCGGGGGAGGTATCGCCGCTGAGGTACAGCTCGATGAGCGGGGTTCCCGCTGCCGCAAACAGGAGCAGGGCCCCGGCGGTGAGGATAGCGGCGGTGACCAGCTTGATGCGGAAGGTCTGCCGTACCCCTTCCATATTTCCCTGGCCGAAGAACTGGGCGCCGAAGATGCCGGCTCCGGCCAGACTGCCCCAGATGACCAGATTGTACACAAACAGAAGCTGGTTGATGATGGCCACGGCGCTCATGGGCAGGGTTCCCACCTGGCCCACCATCACATTGTCCAGCAGGCTGACCACATTGGACAGGGTGTTCTGCACAATGATGGGCATGACCACCACCGCCACATGGCGGTAGAAGGGGCGGTCGCCCAGCACACACTCCCGCAGGGTCAGGGTGTTGCTCGTCTGCATGGGATTCACGTCCTTTTCACACAAAAATCAGATACCGCAAAGCAAAACAGCGCAGCAAAAAGGGCCGCCGCCCGACAGGGGGTGACGGCCCGCAAGAACAAATAGGTCAGGGCAGGGAAGGCTGGTAGTCCGCCAGACGACGGGGCTTGCCCTCGAAAACCACAGCGATGGCATCGGGCCCGGTATTGGCGCTGACGGCGCCGCCCAGCTGGAACACGTCCAGAGGTGCGTGTCCGAATTCCTTCTTGCACAGCTTGAGCAGCTCGTCCCGCTTTTCGGTGCTGGAGGTGTAGGCGATGAGGTAGGGGGTCTGACGCATGTCGTCCACCCGGGACTTGACCCATTTCAGCATGGCCACAGGGACAGCGGCGTCACCGCGGACCTTGGCTTCCACGTGGCTGATGCCGTCGTTCAGGCTGATGATGGGGCGCAGGCCCAGCAGCTCGCCCGCAAAAGCGGCGGCAGCCGAAACGCGACCGGACTTTTTCATCTGTTTCAGACTGTACGCGGCCAGACAGACTTCCACACAGGCCAGCTTGTGTTCCAGTTCGGCAATGCAGCTGTGGAGCTCGCCGCCGTTGCGCAGCTTGCGGGCGCATTCGCACAGATAGTAGCCGAACACCATGGAATATGTATGGCTGTCTACCAGGTGGATCTTCATGGTGCAGTCAGGGCGCTCCTCTGCCAGCTGGGCAGCCGCCTGCTGGGCATAGCCGTAGGTGGCGGAACCGCCGCTGTTGATGCTCACATGCAGCACGTCGGTATAGCCTTCGTCGGCGTAGCGGGTATAGATCTCCAGCCACTGCATGGCCGTGATGGCGGCCGTGGTGGGTACGCCCTGGGCGTTGCGCATCAGCTCGTAGAACTGGTCGCAGGTCAGGTCCCGACGCTCAAAATACTCCTTCCCGTCAATGTTGATCGGGAAGTCATAAACGTCGATGCCGTACTTCTCGGCCATATCCTTCGGGATGTCGCAGCTGGAATCGGTCATGATCGCAAGTTTACGTTCCATCGGTGCACTCACTTCTCTCACTTCCATTTGAATTTGGTCAGTTGTCCCTGTGTTTCCAGATCCGCAAAGTTCCACTGACGCAGAGCTTCGTATACCCCAATTGCCACAGAGTTGGACAGGTTCAGGCAGCGCTCCCCCCGGCGCATGGGGATGCGCACGCAGGAATCGGGGTTGGCAGCCAGCAGCTCTTCGGGCAGGCCGGCGTCCTCACGTCCAAAGACAAGATACGCACCGTCCGGATAGGCAATATCCGTGTGCCGGTGGGTCGCCTTGGAAGAAAAATAGAAAAACGGACCGGAGTTTGCCTCCATAAATTCCGAAAGGCTCTGATAGTATGTTATATCAAGCTGACCCCAATAGTCAAGACCGGCTCTCTTTAATTTCTTGTCGTCGATCTTGAATCCCATGGGCCCTACCAGATGCAGTCTGGCACCGGTGACGGCGCAGGTGCGGGCCACATTGCCGGTGTTCTGGGGGATCTGCGGCTCGACCAGTACGATGTTCAAAACAGGCATAGAATTTAACTTCCTTATGGTAGATAGTGGAAACTCTCAGATGTTGGGCACAAGGCGTCCCAATACCGATTCCAGCCACACGCCCAGACGCTCGTCGGCACCTTCGGGGGTGGCGCGCAGGCAGTCGCCCACAAAGACGGCGGCAGCCTGGGCGGCGGCTTCCGGGACATTGCCCTGCAGCAGGCGCCCTACCAGCACCGCGCCGAAAATATCGCCGGTTCCGTGGAACAGGCGGGGGATCAGCGGGGTCCGCACGGTATAGGCCGCACCATTTTTGTCCGCCCCGGCACAGACGATGCTGTGTCCGGCGGTAACGCCTGTCAGCAGTACCTGGGGGCAGACACGGGTCAGCCGCTCGGCGGCAGCGGCGGCGGCTTCCGGCGTCACGGCGCCGGGAACGGGCAAAGGCTCTCCCAAAAGCAGGGCCGCCTCGGTGGCATTGGGCAGGATCATGTCTGCCTTGCTGCACAGGGTGTACAGGGCGGGGACCATCTCCTGGGCCAGACCGCTGTACATCCGGCCATTGTCGCCCATCACTGGGTCCACCACGGTCAGGGCGTCGGGCCAGTATTCCATGGCCTGCTCCACCAGCAAAGCCTGTTCCGACTCGCTCAGATACCCCGAATAGATGCAGTCGAATCTGATGCCCAGCCGGCGGTAATGGGCCAGAGCAGCGGGACCGTATCCCGGGCTGGACAGTCTGGCCGGAGCCCCCAGTCCGCCGGTATGGGTGGACAGAACAGCGGTGGGCAACGCCACGGCCTGCACGCCGATCGCCGACAGGATGGGGACGATGACCGACAGGCCGGCTCGTCCGAAACCGGGCAGATCGTGGATACACAGGACGGTTTTGGGGGCAACTGACATGGAACGCACGCTCTTTTCGTGGAGATTTTGCCCTTTTCGGGCGGTTGAGATGATTTTACCATATCGCCCGGGAGAAAAAAAGACGCATAATGGCGAATCTGTTTGGAAAACTATCACTGATCCCGCAAAACCGGGAAGATTCACACCGAAAGGAGCCGTATTACCATGAAAAGTACCACCATGACCAGTATGGCCACCGCCGCCATGGGGGCCGCCATGGGCGCTGCCGCTGTGTATGTGGCCACCCAGGACCGCCGCCAGATGCGCAAGACCATGAACAAGATGACCCGCGGGGCCGAAAAGGCGCTGAAGGACCTGGATCACATGATCTCTCAGTATACCCGCTGAACCCATCCCCATCAGCCAAAAAGCAGGTGTCTCCGACTGCGCAAGCCGGAGACACCTGTTTTTCTATGTTGGGAGGAGAAGTGGTTACAGAATCCGCACCCGGATGGCTTCCGGAATGGCGGCCAGCTGTTTGGCCAGACCGTCATCCAGATTGCCGGTCACATCCAGCATGGTGTAGGCAACATCCTTCTTGCTCTTGTTCACCATGTTTTCGATGTTCAGGTTGGCAGCGGTCAGCACCCCGGTGATGGCCGAGATGACGCCGGGAGCGTTTTTGTGGATCATGCAGATGCGGCGTCCGCCCAGGCGGGGCTGCTGCACGTCGGGCAGGTTCACACTGTGGGTGATGTTGCCGTTGCGCAGATAGTCGCTCAGCTCGTTGGCTGCCATCACGGCGCAGTTGGTCTCGCTCTCGGGGGTGGAGGCGCCCAGGTGAGGCGTGCAGTACACACCGTGTACCCCCAGCAGTTCCTCTGCCGGGAAATCACAGAAGTAGGAAGCCACTTTGCCGGTGCTCAGACCGTCCAGGATGGCGGCGGTGTCCACCAGTTCACCCCGGGCAAAGTTCAGCACCCGGACACCGTCCTTGCACATGGCCAGGGTCTGGGCATTGACGGTATGCTTGGTGGACGGCATATAGGGAACATGTACGGTGAGATAATCGCACCGGGGCAGCATGTCGCTCAGCGCCACACAGTGCTGTACGCTGCGGGACAGGCTCCACGCTGCGTCGATGCTGATGTAGGGGTCATAACCCAGAACTTCCATGCCCAGGGCCACAGCGGCATTGGCCACCCGGGAACCAATGGCTCCCAGGCCGATGACGCCCAGGGTCTTGCCCCGCAGTTCGGGACCCACAAACTGCTTCTTGCCTTTTTCCACATCCTTGGCCAGAGTGGCACTGCCTTTCAGACCCTTGGCCCACTGGATGGCGTCGGGCAGGTTGCGGCTGCCGCCCACCAGCGCCCCGATGACCAGTTCGGCCACCGCGTTGGCGTTGGCACCCGGGGTGTTGAACACCACGATGCCCGCCTCAGTGCAGCGGTCAATGGGAATGTTGTTGGTGCCGGCGCCTGCCCGGGCAATGGCCAGCAGGCTTTCCGGCAGGAGCGCTTCGTGCATGTCGGCGCTGCGCACCAGAATGCCCTGGGGCTCTGCGGCATCGTTGTCGATCTCAAACATCCCGGCGGGCAGCTTGGCCAGCCCTACGGGGGAGATGGCGTTCATGGTTTTAATGGTATACATCGGCGTTCAGCCCTCCTGTGACTTGCTTTTGAAAAAATCAGGCGTTTTCCTTGCGGAACTTCTCCATGAATTCCACCAGCTTCTGCACGCCCTGAGGCGGCATGGCGTTGTAGATGGAAGCCCGCATGCCGCCCACCAGGCGGTGCCCCTTCAGGTTCAGCAGCCCTTCCTCGGCGGCCTGGGCGCAGAAAGCTTTGTCCAGTTCCGGGGTGGGGGAGGTGAAGGTCACATTCATCCGGCTGCGGTAGGGCTTTTCCACCGGATTCTTGAAGAAGTCCTGGCTGTCCAGATAGTCATACAGAACCTTGGCCTTGGCCTCGTTGATCTTCTTCATCTCTTCCAGGCCGCCCACCTCATGTTCCAGATAGTCCATGACAAGGCCGGTCATGTAGATGCACCAGCAGGGCGGAGTGTTGTACATGCTGTCCGCCTTCAGCAAGGTGGTATAGTTCATCATGGTGGGGATGGTCTCCGGGGCAATGCCCTTGGCGCTGTGTCCCAGCAGATCCTCCCGGATGATGGCCACGGCCATGCCGGCGGGGGCCACATTCTTCTGAACACCGAAATAGATGCAGCCGTATTTGGTCACATCGGTGGGCTCGGAGAAGATCATCGAGCTCATGTCCGCCACCAGGGGAATGCCTTCCACCTGGGGCACCTCCGCAAAAGTGGTGCCGAAGATGGTGTTGTTCTGGCAGATGTGGATGTAGCTGGCATTGGGGTCATAGTCGATGGCCTTCACGTCAGGAATATAGGTGAAGTTTTTGTCCTTGCTGGAAGCCGCGATGCGGGCGGTACCGAACTTGGCGGCCTCCTCGGCGGCTTTCTTGCTGAAATTGCCGGTGACCAGATAATCGGCGGTGCCGGTGGTCATGAAGTTCAGGGGCACCATGGCAAACTGCTGGGTGGCGCCGCCCTGGAAAAAGCCGATCTTGTAGTTGTCGGGGACGTTGAGCACCCGGCGCATGGAGGCCTCGGTGTTCTTGATGATATCATCAAACCACTTGCTGCGGTGGCTCATCTCCATCACACTCTGACCGGACCCGTGATAATCCAGCAGTTCAGCCTGCGCCTTGCGCAGCACACTTTCGGGCAGCATCGAAGGTCCGGCACTGAAATTATACACTCTCGCCATTGGGAAACCCCTCCTCTGATTTCTTTCACACATGTACGGGCTTTGGCGGCCCGATATCCGTATTATACGCCGTGCAAAATCCGGGCCGCAAGCAAAAACCTACCGGCAAAATACCGAAAAGAATCCCTCCCGGCCGGTGTCTTGCAAACAAGGGCGACAAATGTACATGAATGAGATACACTTTCTTTTACAAACGTAAAATAAAAGATAAAATAATAGACGAAAATGTGTCACCAACTTTGTGCACATTTTCGTCTTGCCAAAATATCTTCCACAAATGTAAAATAAATAACAGAAAAACAACCACAAACGTAAAAAACGGAGCGCAGCGCAATGGAAACACTCTCTCACAGCGAAGAACAGGTCATGACCGCTTTGTGGAATTGCGGAAAGCCTGCCACCCGGCGGGAAATTGCAGCCTGTCTGCCCGCAGATTGCACCTGGGCGGATTCGACTCTTCTCAACTTCCTCCTCCGGCTGGAAAACAAGCATTTTGTCCGGTCAGAAAAACAGGGCAACCGGAATATTTATACGCCGCTGGTGCGGCAGGTCACCTACTGCGGAGCGGTCAGTGCGGCCCATCTGCAGCGGCTGTACCGGGGAGACCTGAAGGCCATGCTGGGGGCGCTGGCGGATACCGGCCGCATCAGTTTTACAGATATGGAACGGCTGGCCCGTTATCTGGACAACCGGGCCGCCGAGAGTCCCGAATACGATTACGATTGAACCCGCGGCAGAGAGCCGGGGACACTCACTCGTTGTCCCCGGCCATGGTCACGATCTCCCGGATGGCCTGCCCTGTGGGGGTGCCCGCCAATCCGCCAATACCGGTTTCCCGCAGATCGGCGCTCATGGCAGCCCCCACCTCGGCCATGGCATCAATGACTTCGTCGGCGGGGATATGGCCCGCCACGCCGGCCAAGGCCATGTCGGCGGCAGAAACGGCGTTTACTGCACCGATCACGTTGCGCTTGATGCAGGGCAGTTCTACCAGTCCGGCAACCGGGTCGCACACCAACCCTTCCAGGTTGGTCAGGGCCAGGGCAAAGGCCTCGGCGCAGGCTTCGGCAGTGCCGCCCTTCAGATAGACCAGTGCGGCGGCGGCCATGGCGGAAGCTGCACCCACTTCTGCCTGACAGCCGCCTTCGGCGCCGGCCAGGGTGGCCCGGGAGGCCACGATCTGCCCGAATCCCGCAGCTACATACAGCGCACGGCAGATGGATTCTTCCTCAAAGGCCCCGGCACGCCACAAGGGGAGCAGCACCGCAGGCAGAACCCCGCAGCTGCCTGCGGTAGGGGCGGCCACAATACGTTTCATGCAGGCATTGCACTCCGCGGTTTTCAGCGCTTCGGAAATCACCTCGGCATAGTACCCGCTGCTGTACAGCATTCCGGCGGCAGCCGCCTTTTCCACTTTGGCGGCGTCACCACCCGCAAAACCGCTGGCCGATCGGTCTTCGGCCCGGTAGTTGCGGCTGGTCTCGGTCATGACCTTCCAAAGACGCCGCATCTCTGCCCGGGATTCCTCTTCCGTCAGGCCGCTTTCGCCCAGATCACTGCGCAGGATCATCTCGTCCATGGGGATGCCGGATGTTTTGCAGGCGTTCAGCAGATCCCGCACCGATGTATATGCCATCTTGTTCTCCTTTACAGATTCAGACTTGTCACTTTTACAATACCCGGCATGCGGCGCAGCTCTTCCACGATCTCGGCCGGGATGGGCTGATCGCATTCCAGGACCATCACGGCATAACCGCCGGCGGCGGAACGATACAGCTGCATGGTGGCAATATTGATATGGTGCTCACTCAGACAGGTGGTTACCGCAGAGACATGGCCGGGGGTATCCAGATTGTGTACGATCAGGGTATCGTGGTCGGCACCGAAATTGGTGGTGATGCCGTCGATCTTGCAGATGTTGATCCGCCCTCCGCCGATGGAAGATCCCATCACTTCCAGCTTGTGCCCATCCGCACCGCGCAGACGCAGCAGGGCAGTGTTGGGGTGGGCGCCGCGCAGATTGATGGTTCCCACGGTGAACAGCATTCCTGCCTGACGGGCCAGAGTGAAGCTGCGGGGAATGTTTTCGTCATCCGGCTGCATGCCGAGCAACCCGGCCACCAGTGCTTTGTCGGTGCCGTGTCCGCGCCCGGTGGCCGCAAAACTGCCGTGCAAAAGTATCTCCGCCTGGGCGGGCTGTTCTCCCAGCAGTTTTCGGGCCGTCAATCCAATGCGCACGGCACCGGCTGTATGGCTGCTGGAAGGCCCGGTCATCACCGGACCCAGAACATCGAACAAACGCATACGGCGTCCTCCTTACCATTTTCCTGTCCTTTAGTATATCGGTTCATCTGTCCCATTGCAAGCGGGGCAAAACAGGGAAGATACATTTTTGCAAGAAAAGAAAAAAATCCTCTTGACAGGGAGCAGACCCTGTGCTAAAATAATTCTCGCATTGTGGTGGAGCCACTATGGAGAGGTGTCCGAGTGGTTTATGGAACTGGTCTTGAAAACCAGCGATTCGCGCGAGCGGACCATGGGTTCGAATCCCATCCTCTCCGCCATTTTTTGTAAAAAGTGAATAGATGAATCACTTTGACTTGGAGTAATACTCAAGAGGTCGAAGAGGCGCCCCTGCTAAGGGCGTAGGGTCTTAACGGGCCGCGAGGGTTCAAATCCCTCTTACTCCGCCAAAAGA
>CALXHN010000058.1 GCA_944388105.1 uncultured Gemmiger sp.
GTGGAGTACAGCCTGGTGGGCAGCGGTCTGATGATCCAGTACTCCGCCACCACCGATGCCCCCACCGTCATCAACATCACCAACCACAGCTACTTCAACCTGAACGGACATGCCTCGGGCACCGCCATGGGACACCGCCTGCAGATGAACGCCCCCTCCTACCTGGAGACCGACGAAAACCTGATCCCCACAGGCAAGCTGATCCCGGTGGCCGGCACCCCCATGGATTTCACCGAGGAAAAGACCCTGGGCCGGGACATCGAGGCCGATTACCCCGCCCTGAAGATGGGCGGCGGCTATGACCATTGCTTCGTCATTGCGGACAGCGGCCTGCGCCACGCCGCATGGCTCACCGGCCCCCAGACCGGTATCCGGATGGAGACCCTGACCACCCAGCCCGGTGTACAGGTGTACACGGCCAACAGCCTGGACCTGAACTGTCCCGGCAAGGACGGCACCGAGTACCACGGCCGGGATGCTGTCTGCCTGGAGACCCAGGATTTCCCTGACGCCCCCAACCATATGGAGTTCCCGGACACCACCGTGACCCCCAAGGCGGCCTACAGCGCCACCACCCTGTACCGGTTTGATACCGCACCCCTGTAAAACAAAAAAGCACCGCCGTCCGGTCTTTGTCAGACCGGACGGCGGTTTTGTTTTTATGCAGTGAGGGCTGTCACAGATGCAGGATCAGCCGTGCAAAGTTGAAGTAGATGAGCAGGGTGGTGGTATCCACGATGGTGGTGATGAGGGGCGAAGCCATGACCGCCGGGTCGATGCCGATCTTGCGGGCAGCCAGGGGCAGCGCACCGCCGATGAGCTGGGAGAGCAGAACGGTGCACAGCAAGGTCAGGCTGACCACCAGGGCCACGCCCAACCCCACCCGGTCAAACAGGGACAGTTTGATGATGTTGCAGATGGCCAAGGTACCGCCGCACATGAGGGCGACCCGCATTTCCCGCCAGAGGATGCGGGGCAGGTCCCGGGGGCGGATATCCCCCACCGCCACCCCGCGGATGATGGTGGAGGTACTCTGGCTGCCCGCGTTGCCGCCGGCGTCGGTGAGCATGGGGATGTAGGCGGTGAGCACGGTCACGGCGGCCAGGGCATTCTCATACCCGCGGATGACCAGACTGGAGAAGGTGGCGCTGAGCATGAGGAAAAGCAGCCAGGGGGTACGGCTCTTGTACAGCTCCCACATGCTCATGCGGAAGTAGGGCTTGTCCACCGGCGACATGGCGTTCATCTTGGCGAAGTCCTCGCTGGCTTCGTCCTGCAGGATGCTGATGGCGTCGTCCACCGTGACGATGCCCACCAGACGCTTTTCGTTATCCACCACCGGAATGGCCAGAAAGCCGTATTTTTCAAACAGCTGGGAGGTCTCCTCCCGGTCGGTGGAGGTGTGCACGCTGATGACGCCCGGTTCCATCAGTTCCCGGACGGTGCGGGTTTCATCCTTTTCCAGCACCAGGGCCCGCAGGGAGACCACCCCTTCCAGGGTGCGGTCGGGACCGGTGACATAGCAGTTGTTGATGGTCTCCTTGTCAAAACCGTTCTGCCGGATAGCATCCATGGCCTGCCGGACCGTCCAGTCGGGAGAAAGTTCCATGAATTCCGGCGTCATGACACCGCCGGCGGAATCTTCCGGATACTTGAGCAGTTCGTTGATCATCTGGCGGGTCTCGGGGCCGGCCTGGGCCAGAATGCGCTTGACCACCCCGGCGGGCATCTCCTCCACCAGGTCGGCGGCATCGTCGGCGCAGAGCTCCTCCACCACCACTTTCAGTTCCTTATCGGACAGACCCTCAATGAGGCTCTGCTGGGTCTCGGGGGTCAGTTCGGCAAAAATCTCCGCCGCCAGGTCCTTGGGGCACAGGCGATAGAGGACCGGGAGTTTTTCCGGGGGCAGATCCTCGAATACGGCGGCCACGTCGGGCGCCGGCAGGGTCTGCAGTACATCACGCAGGCTCTGGTATTTCTTGGCATCATCCAGATGAGCCAGCATGGTCTTGATGGTCTGGATCGTGGTATCAGACATAAAAAAGCTGCCTCCTTTCGGCGGCAGCCTGCTGTTCGGGGAATAAGATTCAGCCAACGCAATGCGTGGCCAAGCCCGGTGGGGCAAAGGTGCGCTTGATCAGAACCGCACACTTGCCCCGCCGAACTTATCCGAAACGGCGGCTGCCGACTGGTATTCACATCGGTTCACAGGACTACCGGGAAGTTCCATTCGTCAACCACCGTCCTTTCCTTGCAAAATTCGGGGCACAGCCCCAGGCATCATAACTCTACCATGGGAAACCGGCCAAGTCAACCCCGGCCGAAAAGAAAATTTTTACGCCCGGGCAAACAAAATCGGGCAGCCCGAAGGCTGCCCGATTCGTTCCCGTTTCTGGGAGTATATGCTGGTTGCCGCAGATTACGCCATCAGTTCCTTGACGCAGGCGGCGATCTTCTCGTCCTTGCAGGCGGGGAAGAAGTACTCGGCGAAGTGCTCGCCGGCGAAGGCGCCCTTGACCAGGTCACGGTCCAGGTCCTTCAGGATGTCGCACAGGTCACGGTAAGCCACCGCGCGCACGCCGTCCAGGATCTTCTTGTTGCGCTGCTCGGGGACCACCCGCTCTTTGGGGTAGCCCTGGCCATGACCGAAGCCGAACAGCTTCTCAAAGGTGTATTCCAGGTTGAGCTCGCCGCCCCAGCCGAAGCCCTTGGCAAAGGGCATGGCCACGGCATTGCCGTCGTTCACATGGGCAAAGGTGTAGCCGTCCACGGGATCTTCCACATGGCCGCAGATGACGCCGGGGAAGCTGTTCAGAGCCAGCATGGCGCCTTCGCCGGTGCCGCAGCCGGTGATGACATAGTCGGCAGCGCCGGAGTTCAGCAGCACAGCGGCCAGGATGCCGTTCTGCACATAGGTCAGCTGGGCGGCATCGTCGGCGGTGTACATACCGTAGTTGACCACCTCATGGCCCATGGGCTCCACCACCTTGCGCAGGGTGGCTTCGATGAGGGCGTTCTTGGCGGCCTGGCTGTTTTCGTTGATGAGTGCGATCTTCATGTTGATTTCTCCTTTTTTGATGTGGGTTGATATTCGATACGGAAACAAAGGTATAACAGCAAATTTATTCCATCTCAAACGAGAGGACTTCCCGCAGATAATGCAGATCGTCGCCTTGCAGGGGCTGGCCGTTGACCACGGCCTCCCCCACCTGGTTGTCATAAGGGTCGTTGCGCCAGAACTCATCCGGCGGGGTCAGCTGGGCATAAAATTCCCGGTTGGCCACCATGCGCAGGGGGTCCAGGTTGCCGAAATAGTGACGGCGGCGCTCCTCGTCCCCCCGGCGGTGGGCGCCGGAGCCGAAGGAACAGTCCGCCCACAGCCAGCCGTATGGGGCAATGTAGAACTGGGCCCAGTCGTGGCTGGACGCCCCCTGGGGGGTGACATACAGGCCGCTCTGCCACCGGGCCGGAATGCCGGCGATGCGGCAGAGGGTGATGAACAGCAGCGCCATGACCCCGCAGTCCCCCCAGCCAGATTTGGCACAGTTGTCGGCGATGGATTCCAGGCAGGCATACGCGGGCTGGTAGCGGTAGTTGGTGTGGGTGGTCACATAGTCGTAAATGGCCCGGGCCTTTTCCACCGGACCGTCGCAGCCTTCGGTGAGCTCGGCGCACAGGCTCCGCAGCCAGGGGGTGAAGAGGATGTGGGGCGCCTGTTCTTCGGTGCAGAAGGTGGGCTGCACCGCATCCGGGGTCAGATGGTCCATGTCCAGATACTCCGCCCGGATATGGTAGCGGTAGGTCACCGAGAAGGGACCATCCCCCGCCTTGCCGTGCCAGAACACGGTGCGCTGTTCGGCGTCGCTGTGGGCGAATTCCGCCCCCGGGGTGGCATCCAGGATCTCGATACCGCTCTGCTGTTCACAGGCCGCCGGGATGGGCAGCCAGGCCAGCATCTCGGCTTCCGGGTCGGCGGGGTGTTCCGGGCCGATGGTGGCCCGCAGGGTGATGGTGGCATCCAGATGCCCCTGTTCCTTCATGGCGGCAATGACCTTGCCCCGGACCCCGGAAGCCGGATCAGGGGTGAGCCCCCGGGCGATCATGTCCGGGTAGAGGCGCAGGGCCTCCAGGAAGCGGTCCAGATAGTAGGGTTTGCCTTCAATATAGCGCCAGTCCACCCGGTCGGCTTCCACCAGGGCATCAAATTCCTCCGGGGCGAAGTCGGGGATCTCCTGGCGCACCAGAGCGATGGCAGCATCCCGGTCCAGGGTATAGTTGTACGGGATGCGGTGCATGATCTGGCGCAGCGCCAGCAGGGCGCCCCGCCCGGTCCGGGGCAGGCGGTCCCCGGCCAGCAGTTGATCAATACGGGCATTGGCGGCAAAAAAATACCCCGCTGTGTACAGCCGCTGCACATCGGCAGGCACGCCGGCCGCCAGGTCGGCAAAGACCGCGTTCCGGTCCATGCAAATTCCCCCTCACATCACGATCTCGCGATAATACGTCGTGTTGACGGTCTTGTCCACTTCGGCGATGGCGGCGATGCAGCCGTCCAGCGTCTTGGCCACATCGTCCAGGCTCTTCCACTGGGCGGCGGCGGGCTTGACCTTTTCTTCCAGATACGGTCCGATATCGGTGTGGGAGCAGGCACCCTCGATCAGGTAGGCGCCCTCTCTGGCGGGCTGGGTCTGGGGTTCAAACCCGCTGTCGCTGCCCATGCTGGTGAGCAGGAAACCGCCCTTGCGGCCCCGGCCTCCCACCAGGATGCGCACCCCCACCGGCCGGATATCCGCAACGGTACGGGCTTTTTCGGCCATGACCCGCACCGCCTTTTCCAGGGTGAGGTAACGGGCATCATACTCATCCAGGGCGTTGACGATCTGCACGGCGGTCATGGTGTCCCCCGCAAAGCCCACCAGGATATTCTTGTTGACCTTGCGCAGCTTGGGCAGATCGTTGGTGATGACCTTGGGCTTGCCGTCCAGGACCGGTTCCTCCACCATGCGGCCATCACTGACCATGGCGCAGAAAGCCTCCCCGCATACTGCCAGGATCGCACTCATACTTTCAACCATCCTTTATCATTCTGTTTCGGGACCATTGTAGCATACCGCCCCGCAAATGAAAAGGGGGCGCAGATGCGCCCCCACCCTTCCCTGCCGGGAAAGGTTGTGTACGAATTGTCAGCCCTTGGTGATCTTGAGCATATCGGCACCCGGCTCCACATCGCCGGAAGCCACCAGGTCCACGCTGGCGAAATCGTCGGTGTTGGTGATGACGGTGATGACCACAGCGGGATGACCGGCGGCCTTGATCTTGTCCAGATCCATCTTCAGCAGCAGCTGGCCTTTCTTGACCTTGTCGCCCAGCTTGACCTTGGCAACAAAACCGTCCCCCTTCATCTCCACGGTGTCCACGCCCACGTGGATCAGCACTTCCACGCCGCCGGCGCCCTGGATGCCCAGTGCGTGCAGGGTATCGGGAGCCTGGGTGATCTCGCCGTCAATGGGCGCATACACCTCACCCACAGAAGGATCGATGCCGCAGCACTGACCCAGAATACCCTGGGCAAACACCTCGTCGGGAATGTCTTCCATCTTGACAACGGCGCCCTTGGCGTCCGCCGCGACCATGATCGGCCCAGCCGGAGCGGCGGGCTCTGCTTTCTTCTTGAACATGTCAAAAAATCCCATGATGGTCTCTCCTTCTTTGCTGGCCCGCGCGGCGGGCAAGTTGATACCCTTATTGTACATGAAAATCCGTGTAAAATCAATGAGAAATCCGTTATTCCTCTGCGGCAATCTGCCGCTGCACGGCCCGGATCCCCTGCCAGGTGATCTCGGCCATCTGCTCCACCGATTCCGGCTTTTGTTTCTGCAGCCACAGCCCGATGGCCCCGAAGCAGCCCTGCACCGCAAAGGAGGTCAGGTAATGCTGGCGGGCCGTGCCGCCGTCCGGTGCCATGTAGCCCAGGCACCGCTCCGAGATCACCGTCTGCAGCCGCTGCACGAAGGCCGGGTCCCCGTTGGGGCCCAGCAGGGCGGCACAGATGGCGTCATTCTGATCCAGATATTCAAACAGGGCCAGCAGGGCTTTGGGCGTGGTGTCGCTGTCCAGACGGGGCAGCAGGGCATCCATGAACAGATTGAGCTGGTCCACCTGTTCCTGTTCCAGACGGTCAAGCAGCTCATAAATATCCCGGTAATGAAAATAGAAAGTGCCCCGGCTGACGCGGGCCAGGCGGGTGAGTTCACGCACCGTGATGTCCCGCACAGGTTTCTGCACCAGCAAAGACACCAGCGCGTCGCACAAACGCCGGCGGGTGGCGCGAACGCTGCGGTTGGCTTCGCCTTTGCTGTTCATTGTATGTTCCGTCCTTTCCCGCGTTTTCAGCGCGGTTTCTTACTTCCATAGTAGTGGTGCGGGCGGCATTTGTCAAGGAAAAACGGGCACTTTGTTCAAAAAAAGATGTGCAGTATTCCCGTTTTTGTGCATTGCAGACGGGTTTTCATTCCTGTATGACAGTGTTATAATGCAAAAAAGTCCCTTATTCTGGAAAGGAAGTACCTTCATGATCCTGGACCGTGACCGCGCCCGCCGCGCTTTTGCTGATTATACCCGGGCTTACGACCCCACCGACCCCAAGGTGCGCCTGAAGATCGAACACACCTACCGGGTGGCCGGACTGTGCGAGCAGATCGCCCGCAGCCTTTCCCTGTCCGAATCAGACACCGACCTGGCCTGGATGGCCGGCCTGCTGCACGATGTGGGCCGGTTCGAGCAGCTGCGCCGGTACGGCACCTTTGAAGATGCCAGGTCCATTGACCATGCCGCCTGCAGCGAGGAAGTGCTCTTCCGGCAAGGGCATATCCGGGACTACCTGGACGACGCCTCTGCCGACGAGCCCCTGCGCACCGCTGTGCGCTGGCACAGCGCCTACCGCCTGCCCGAAGGCCTGGACGACGCCACCCTGCAGCTGTGCAACATCCTGCGGGACGCGGACAAGATCGACATCCTGCGGGTGAACGTGGAGACCCCGCTGGAGGAGATCTACAATGTGACCACCGAAGCCCTGCGCACCGCCCCCGTGACCCCTGCCGTGCTGGAAGCCTTTTATGCCCACCACACGGTGCTGCGGGCCCTGAAGCGCACCCCTGCCGACAATGTGGTGGGGCACGCCTCCCTGGTGTACGAGCTGGTCTATCCCGAAAGCCTGCGGGAGGTGAGCCGGCAGGGGTATCTGTGGCAGCTGCTGGATTTCAAGACCGAAAACCCGGACACCGCCCGGGATTTTGCCGCTTTGCGGGACCACATGCACACCTGGCTGGCAAAGGCCGTGTGCTGACTGCAGAAGATAAAAACACCCCCGATGCGGTCTGCATCGGGGGTGTTCGGCTTGTTAAGGGTGCATCAGAAATTCTTGGACTTCAGCTCAAAGTAAGCCTGGGGATGGGCGCACACCGGGCACTTGACGGGAGCATGGGTGCCGATGTAGATGAAGCCGCAGTTGCGGCACTGCCAGACCTGCTCGGTCTCGCGGGCAAAGACCTTGCCGGCCTCGATGTTGGCGGCCAGGGCCTTGTAGCGCTCCTCGTGCTCCTTCTCGATGCCCGCCACCATGGAGAACAGGGCGGAGATCTCATCAAAGCCCTCCTCCTTGGCCTCGGCGGCCATGCGGGGATACATGGAGGTGTGCTCCTCGTTTTCGCCCTGGGCGGCCATCTTCAGGCAGGTCAGGGTGTCGGGGATCTCGCCGTTTTCCATCAGGAGCTTGAACCAGATCTTGGCGTGCTCCTTCTCATTGTTGGCGGTCTCGTTGAAGATGGCCGAGATCTGCTCGTAGCCTTCCTTCTTGGCCTTGGAGGCGAAGTAGGTGTATTTGTTGCGGGCCTGGCTTTCACCGGCGAAAGCTTCCCACAGGTTCTTTTCGGTCTTGCTGCCTTTGAGTTCCATATTACAATCTCTCCTTTTTGTTGCTTTGTGGTGTATCTTACTGCAAGTTTAAGACTTTGTCTTAACCTAAGTATACAGGAATCCCGGTGGGATGTCAAGCCTGTTTCCGCCGTTTTTTCCCGCATAAATTTGTGAAACATGCTCAAACAAGGAGCATTTGCATTGACAAGCCGCCCCGGATAGAGTAGAGTATTTATAGGATACAATCTTATTGTATCCAGACCCATAAGAAAGGACGGGACTTCCATGACACGTCAAAGACGCCTGATTTTGGACCTGATGCGCCAAAGTCCCCGCCACATGACGGCCGACGAGATCTTCGCCCAGGCACGCCAGCAGATGCCCAGCATTGCCCGCGGTACCGTGTACCGCAACCTGAAGCTGATGGAACAGGCCCGGGAGATCGCACGGCTGGAAATGCCGCAGGGACCCGACCGGTATGACAAGACTTCGGCCCCCCACGGCCATCTGTACTGCGACGGCTGCGGAGATCTGCAGGACATTCCGGTGGTGGGACTGGTCAAGGAAATTGAGAACGCCATCGGCACCGAGGTGCGCAGCTACCAGCTGACCATCCATTACCTGTGCCCCGCCTGTCGGGCCAAGAACGCACAGTAACAGTATGGGCCATGTGCCCGCCGCCCAGTCCCCCGCCGGGGACCGGGCGTTTTCTTTTTTGTTGGATTCCTTATTATAAATGGGCAGAGGAAAAGGGCGCACAGGCGCGGAGGTGATTCCGGTCTGTGCGCCCTTGTGCTGTCAGTCTATGCTTCAGGTCTCTGCGGTGTGCCCGGGCGCCGGTGCGGCCAGGGTCTGTTCCAGCAGGTCCAGGAATTGTTTGAGGGCCGGATTGCGGTTGTCCGGCAGGTACAGCGCTCCGAAGGTCAGCAGATCAAATTCCGGCAGCGGGATGTAGCGCAATCCCTCCCGTCGGGCAGCCGGAAAATCCGCCATGACCGCGAAGGCGTAGCCTGTCTCCACCAGGGTACCCACCACGTCCTGGTTGTCGCAGAAAAGGATCTGCTCCGGACCGCGGGTGCCCACCGCCCGGTTCTGGATGGCAAACAGGGCCGGCGGACAGATGGGCGGACGGCAGACCGCAATCCGCCCGCAGCCGGACATCTCCTGCACGGTCAGGCTCTCGCGGCCGGCCAGGGGATGCCCCTCACTGCAGACGCACACCGCCCGACAATGGGTCAGGGTGCGGAACTTCTGCTTGGCCTCCTCCCCGCTGCTGCGTCCCGGTGCCCGGAAGGAAAAGATCATGTCGATGTCCCCGTCCGCCAGCAGGTTTCGCACCGCATCAAAGGGAATCAGGCGCAGTACCGGCATCAGCCCCGGCTCCTCCACCCGCAGCCGCTCCAGCGCAGGGCGCAGCACCCGCAGTTCGGTGGTGTTGCGGCAGCCGATGACCACCCGGGAAAGTTCCTCGGTGCGGAATTTCTTCATCCGGGCCTTGGACAGTTCGGACAGCTTGAGGATCTCCCCCGCATACTGGGTGAACTGGAACCCCTCCTGGGTCAGACGCACGCTCTTGCTGGTGCGCCGAAACAGTCTGACCCCCAGTTCGTCCTCCAGCGTGGAGATCTGGTGGCTCACCGCCGGCTGGGTCAGGCGCAGCTGCTCCGCCGCCCGGGAAAAGTTCAGATAGTTGGCCACGGCCATAAAGCATTCCAGCTGGGTTGTGTTCATAACAGGAAAGCCTCCCAAAACTGCGGGCACAGGTTCAGCCTGGGCCTGCAATAACTTTTATCTATAAATTTCTTTTATAGAATATAACAGATTTGAATTTCACATGCAAGGGAAATTGTGCTATAAAACAGTACGGAGCTAAATTGTTCAGCTTCAAACAATCTGCAAAGAGGTGAGACCATGGCAGCCGTGAACCGGGAAGAACTGATCCGGGACAACCGGCGCATCAGCATCCAGATCGAGCAGATGGCCAACAGTTCCATGGCCGAACAGGACCTGACCGCCATGCAGGCCAACATGCTGCGCTACATCCTGCGCCATTCCGAAGAGGGCACTTCCCTGACGGCCATTCATCGGGAATTCGGGTATTCCATGGCGGCGCTGTCCGGCATGCTCAAACGGCTGCGAAAGAAAGGCTATGTGCGGGTGGAACCCTGCGACGGGGACGACCGCCGCAAGCTGCTGTTCGGCACCCGGCAGGGAGAGGAAATGCGGGCCTATCTGGACCGGGCCATCGACAACGCCCAGGACAGGCTGTGCGACTGCTTTTCCCCCGAAGAGCTGGAGAGCCTGGATCGCCTGCAAAAGAAAATGCTGCAGAATCTGGCAGCATTATCGGAACAGAAACACAACAAGGAGGCATCTGAATCGTGAAAACAGTATTGCGTCAGCTGGGCCGCTACCGGCGGGATACCTGGCTCTGCATTGCCATGACCACCCTGGAAGTGATCATGGAGATCCTGCTGCCCTTCATCACCGCCCTCATCATTGACGAGGGCCTGGAGGCAGCCAGCCTGCCTACCGTCTACCGGTACGGCGCTCTGATGGTGGTCATGTCCTTCTGCGGTCTGGCCTTCGGTGCGCTGGGCGGCAAGTTTGCGGCCAGCGCATCTTCCGGCCTGGCAGCCAACCTGCGGGAGGCCGTGTACAACAACATCCAGACATTTTCTTTTTCCAACATCGACAAGTTCAGCGTTCCCGGCCTGGTCACCCGCATGACCACCGACATCACCAACGTACAGAACGCCTACATGATGCTCATCCGGGTGGCGGTGCGCTCCCCCCTGATGCTGGTGTTCAGCTACATCATGTGCCTGATCATCAGCCCCAAGCTGAGCCTGACCTTCCTGCTGGCGGTGCTGTTCCTGGCCGTGGTGCTGGGCGTCATCATGGTGGTGACCATGCGCATCTTCACCGAGGTGTTCAGCAAGTACGATGACCTGAACGCCAGCGTGCAGGAGAACGTGTCCGCCATCCGGGTGGTCAAGGCCTTTGTGCGGGAGGATTACGAGGACAAGAAGTTTGCCAAGGCTTCCCAGAACCTGTACCGCCTGTTTGTCAAGGCCGAGGGCCTGCTGGCCTTCAACAACCCGGCCATGATGCTGGCCGTCTACTTCTGCATCATCATGGTGTCCTGGCTGGGCGCCCACTTCATCGTGAGCGGCAGCATGAGCGCCGGCGAGCTGACCAGCCTGTTCAGCTACGTCATGAGTCTGATGATGAGCCTGATGATGCTTTCCATGGTGGTGGTCATGATCACCATGTCCATGGCCAGCATCCGCCGTATCAGCGAGGTGCTCAACGAGACCCCCGACCTGGCCGAGCCCGAAAGCCCTGTGTACAAGGTGGCCGACGGCAGCATCGACTTCGACCATGTGGACTTTTCCTACAAGCACGGCAGCGGCAAGAACGCCCTGTCCGACATTGACCTGCACATCCGTTCCGGCGAGACCATCGGCGTTATCGGCGGCACCGGTTCGGGCAAGAGCAGCCTGGTCAACCTGATCTGCCGGCTGTACGATACCGACAAGGGCACCGTCAAGGTAGGCGGCGTGGACGTGCGCAAGTATGATATGGAGACCCTGCGCAACGAGGTCTCGGTGGTACTGCAGAAGAACACCCTGTTCTCCGGCACCATCCTGGACAACCTGCGCTGGGGCAACCCCGACGCCACCGAGGAAGAGTGCAAGGCAGCCTGCCATGCCGCCTGCGCCGATGAGTTCATTGACCGCTTCCCTGATGGGTACCACACCCGCATCGAGCGGGGCGGCGCCAACGTGTCCGGCGGCCAGAAGCAGCGGCTGTGCATTGCCCGCGCCCTGCTGAAGAAACCCAAGGTGCTGATTCTGGACGACTCCACCAGCGCCGTGGACACCGCCACCGACGCCAAGATCCGGGCCGCCTTTGCCAAGGAGATCCCCGGCACCACCAAGATCATCATTGCCCAGCGTATTTCCAGCGTGGAGAACGCCGACCGCATCCTGGTGCTGGACAACGGCCGCATCAACGGCTTCGACACCCACGAAAACCTGCTCAAGACCAACGCCATCTACCGGGAGATCTACGAATCCCAGGTCAAGGGCGGCGGCGACTTTGACCAGCCGGCCTGAAAGGAGAGTTGAAACCATGAATCAAAAAGCATCCCGCGGCGCCTCTCTGGGCGTTCTCAAGCGTGTGCTGGGGTACATGATGCACACCTACAAATGGCCGTTCCTGGCCGTGGTGGCCTGCATCCTGATCTCCTCCACCGCCACCGTGGCCGGGGCCACCTTTCCCCAGACCCTGGTGGATGATTACATCACCCCCATGCTGGCCGGCGGCAGCCAGGATTTCAGCCAGCTGGCCCACGCCCTGCTGGGCCTGATCGCTTTGCTGGCCATCGGCGTGGTGGGTTCCTTTGCCTACAACCGCATCATGGTCACCATCTGCCAGGGCACCCTGCGCCGTCTGCGTGACGACCTGTTCGGCAAGATGGAATCCCTGCCCATCAAATACTTCGATACCCACGCCCACGGCGACATCATGTCGGTGTACACCAACGATATCGACACCCTGCGCCAGCTCATGAGCCAGAGCATCCCCCAGGTCATCAACTCCGGCCTGACCATGGTGGTCACTCTGGTGACCATGCTCCTGCTCAACCCTGCGCTGAGCGTCATCTCCATCCTCACCGCCGTCATCATGGCCGCGGTGGCCAAGAACTTCTCCCGCCTGTCCGGCCGGTACTATGTGGAACAGCAGAAGAACCTGGGCATTGTGGACGGCTTCATTGAGGAGATGCTGGACGGCCAGAAGGTTGTCAAGGTCTTCTGCCACGAGGAAGCCGCCAAGGCGGACTTCCACCGGGTGAACGAAGCCCTGCGGGACAGCGCCGACAAGGCCAACCGCTACGCCAACCTGCTCATGCCCGTCAACGGCAACATCGGCTGGCTGAGCTACGCCGTGGTGGCCGTGGTGGGCGCCATCCTGGGCATCAACGGCATGGCCGGGGTCACCCTGGGCACCGTCATCACCTTTGTGGGGCTGAACAAGAGCTTTACCCAGCCCATCACCCAGATCAGCACCCAGCTGAACTTTGTGGTCAACGCGGCGGCCGGCGCCCAGCGTGTCTTTGACCTGATGGACGAGACCCCCGAAAAGGACGAAGGCTATGTGGAACTGGTCAACGCCCGGGAGGAAGCCGACGGCAGCCTGACCGAGCAAAAGGAACGGACCAACACCTGGGCCTGGAAGCATCCCCACAAGGCCGACGGCACCGTGACCTACACCAAGCTGGAAGGCGGCGTGGTCTTTGACGACGTGGACTTCGGCTACGATGAGAACAAGCTGGTGCTGCACAACATCAGTCTGTGGGCCAAACCGGGCCAGAAGATCGCCTTTGTGGGCGCCACCGGTGCCGGCAAGACCACCATCACCAACCTGATCAACCGCTTCTACGACATTGCCGACGGCAAGATCCGCTACGACGGCATCAACATCAACAAGATCAAGAAGCCCGATCTGCGGCGCAGCCTGGGCATCGTGCTGCAGGACACCCACCTGTTCACCGGCACTGTCATGGATAACATCCGGTATGGCAACCTGGACGCCAGCGACGAGGAGTGCATCGCTGCTGCACGGCTGGCCAACGCCGACGGCTTTATCCGCCGCCTGCCTGACGGCTACAACACCATGCTGACCGGCGACGGCGCCAACCTGAGCCAGGGCCAGCGGCAGCTGCTGGCCATTGCCCGGGCGGCCGTGGCCGACCCGCCGGTGCTGATCCTGGATGAGGCCACCTCCTCCATTGATACCCGCACCGAAAAGCTGGTGCAGGACGGCATGGACGCCCTGATGTACGGGCGCACCACCTTTGTCAT
>CALXHN010000059.1 GCA_944388105.1 uncultured Gemmiger sp.
TTTGCGCGGGAACAGCCGGCCGCAGGGCGGTTATTCCGTCCTGACCCGGAAGGCAGTCACGCTGCAGGGCGGCAGCTGGGCGGCAAACCCGCTGTCGGTGCAGCGGACTTCCAGCGGCAGGGGATGTACATGGTCCGGGGCGGCAAAGGTGTTGTGGGCAGCGGGGGCTCCGGCCAGGGTCTCGGCGGTCACCGCGCCGGCTTTCCGGCCGGTGAGCAGGACCTGTGCCGGACAGGCGTCGGTGTCACTCAGGTTCACCGCCGTCACCAGCAGGGTGCCGTCCGCCCCTTCGCTGGCCGATACATGCAGGTCGGGCACCGGCTCCGCCTCGCTGCCCAGCAGCCGGGTCTCGGCGTAGGTCTCCAGCTGGCGGGCGTCCTGGTGTTCCCGGTACATCCGGAACACATGGTAGGTGGGGGTCAGCAGCAGCTTGTCCCCGTCGGTGAGCACCATGGCCTGGAGCACATTGACCATCTGGGCAATGTTGGCCATGATTACCGTGTCGCAGTGGTTGTTGAAGATGTTCAGGTTGACAGCCGCCACCAGGGCATCCCGCATGGTGTTCTGCTGGAACAGGAAGCCCGGGTTGGTACCCGGCTCCACATCGTACCAGGTGCCCCACTCATCCACCGCCAGACCGATGTCCCGGCCTTTGGCGAACCGGCGGATGATGCGGCTGTGGTTTTCGATGAGCTCCTCCATCCACAGGGTACGGTACAGGGTGTGGTAGAAGATGTCCCGGTCAAATTCGGTGGCGCTGCCCTTGACGCCCCAGTTGTCCCCGGGGATGGTGTAGTAGTGCAGGCTGATGGCATCTATGACCCGGCCGGCGCTCTCCACCACCCGGCGGGTCCAGTTGTAGTCGTCCTCGCTGGCGCCGCAGGCAATGCGGAAGGGCTTCAGGTCGGGACTGTAGCTGCGCAGGAAGGAGGAATACTGCCGGCACAGATCGGCGTAAAATTCCGGGCGCATGTTGCCCCCGCCGCCCCAGGTCTCGTTGCCGATGCCCCAGTACCGCACGTTGAAGGGGGCTTCCTGGCCGTTTTTCCGCCGCAGGTCGGCCATGGGGGAGCGCCCGGGCATGTTGCAGTACTCCACCCAGTCGGAAAACTCCTGCACCGTGCCGCTGCCCACATTGCCGGAAATGTAGGGCTCGCACCCCAGTTCCCGGCACAGGGCCATGAATTCATGGGTGCCGAAGGCGTTGTCCTCGGTCACGCCGCCCCAGTTGGTGTTCACGATGGTCTTGCGCTGTGCCTTGGGCCCGACGCCGTCCATCCAGTGGTAGGTGTCCGCAAAGCAGCCGCCGGGCCAGCGCAGCACCGGCACATGCAGTTCTTTCAGGGCGGCGACCACGTCGGTGCGCAGGGTGCCGTCGGCATTGGCCAGCCCGCCGTAGATGCACCGGCCCAGATGCTCGGAAAAATGGCCGTAGATGTTTTTGTTGATGACGCCCGCCGACCGGTTGGCGTTGACGATGATGTGGGACATGATAGGACCTCCTGACAAATGTTCCCGCCCTTGGCGCCACAGGCCCGGGGCGGGAAGACTTCTGTTTCGATTATACGGGAAGCGCGGCCCGCACACAAGAGGCTTTTTGTGCACAGACCATAGAAAAAACACGGAAAAATCTGATTTATTTGACAAAACAGTGGAAATTGTCCGTCCGCTGCGCTACAATAAAAACCAGAAATATGAAAATGCACAGGGAGGGCCCCATGCTCAAACATCTGAAACAGCAAGTGTATGAAGCCAATATGGAACTGCCCCGCCGCGGGCTGGTCACCTATACCTGGGGCAACGTGTCGGGCATCGACCGCAGCCGGGGGCTGGTGGTCATCAAGCCTTCGGGGGTGGCGTATGAGGACCTGCGCCCCGCCGACCTGGTGGTGGTGGATCTGGACACCGGTGTGGTGGTGGAAGGGGACCTGAACCCCAGCAGCGACACCAGGACCCATCTGGAACTGTACCGGGCCTTTCCGGCACTGGGGGGCATCGTGCACACCCACAGCCCCTATGCGGTGGCCTGGGCCCAGGCCGGACGGGACATTCCCTGCTACGGCACGACCCATGCCGATTACTTCTACGGTCCGGTTCCCTGTGCGCGGCAGCTGAGCACCGCCGAGCTGGAATCGGACTATGAGGGCAACACCGGCAAGGTCATTGTGGAGACCTTCCGCACCCGGAACATCGACCCGGCGGCGGTGCCGGGGGTCATCTGCCGCAGCCATGGTCCCTTCACCTGGGGCAAGGACGCGGCCCAGGCGGTGTACCATGCGGTGGTGCTGGAAGAGGTGGCCAGGATGGCCCTGCTCACCCGGCAGGTGGACCCCAACGCCGCCCCGGCGCCCCAGAATCTGCAGGACAAGCACTACCTGCGCAAGCACGGTCCCCATGCCTACTATGGTCAGAAAAAGGAAAAAGACTAAGGAGTGAATCAGCATGAAACTGTACATTGATACCGCCAATGTGGAGGAGATCCGCAAGGCCAACGATATGGGCATCATTGCCGGTGTCACCACCAATCCCAGCCTGATCGCCAAGGAAGGGCGGGACTATGCCCAGACCCTGGCCGAGATCGCCACCATCGTGGACGGCCCCATCTCCGGGGAAGTCAAGGCCACCACCACCGACGCCGAGGGCATGATCGCGGAAGGCCGTGCCATCTATGCCCTGGACCCCAGGCATATGGTGGTCAAGATCCCCATGACCGCCGAAGGCCTCAAGGCCATCAAGGTCCTTTCCGGGGAAGGCATCCCCACCAACTGCACCCTGATCTTCTCCGCCAACCAGGCGCTGCTGGCGGCCCGGGCGGGCGCCACCTATGTCAGCCCCTTCCTGGGCCGGCTGGACGACATCGGCCAGCCCGGTATCGACCTGATCGAGACCATCCACGATATGTTCCTGAACTATCCGGATCTGCAGACCCAGATCATTGCGGCCAGCGTGCGCAACCCCATCCATGTGACCGACTGTGCCCTGGCCGGGGCGGACATTGCCACCGTGCCCTACAAGGTCATCCTGCAGATGCTGCACCATCCCCTCACCGATGCGGGCATCGAAAAATTCAAGGCCGACTACACCAAGGTGTTCGGCGAATAAGCACCGGCATGGTACGGGCGGCGCGCAAAACTTTTGCGCGCCGCCCGTTTTGTCTGTATAAACCCCCGCGCCCTGTGCCACACTAACCGTAAATCGAACCGCGGGCGCCGCCCGCGGGTGTATCTTGCAGCAAAGGACGGGGGAAGATGAACAGCTTCAAAGCATTTTTCAAGCAAAGAGGATTATACCTGATCTGTCTGGCCCTGCTGCTGGTGGCCACCATCACCGGGGTACTGGCCATCCGCAGTGTGGTGCGCAATGTGGCCGATCTGACCGAATCACGCCAGAACGCCCTGGAGGAGGATGCCCAATGGAACCAGCCGGATACCATCGTAACCAATCCCGCCGAGGATGTGCCGGTGCAGACGCCTGTGCCGTCGCCGCAGGTCTCTGCACAGCCCTCCGAGTCGCCTGCTTCCTCCTCGGCGCAGCAGCCGTCTGGGGCAGTGTCCGCCGGTGGGGCCGCCTCTGGCGATTCTTCGGTGTCCTCGGCCGCCTTGCCCGTATCGCCGGCGGATGCTGAGCCCATCCGGGCCTTCAGCGGGGATGAGCTGGTGTACAGCGAGACCCTGGGTGACTGGCGCACCCACAACGGTGCCGACTACGCCGCCGACAAGGGGGACAAGGTCCATGCGGTGACCGCCGGCACGGTGGCATCTGTCACCGAGGACGCCCTGTGGGGCACGGTGGCCGAGGTCAAGACCCTGGACGGGGGCACCTGGCGGTACTGCGGCCTGGACAAGGCGGATGTGAAGACCGGGGACGAAGTCCACCGGGGGGACGTGCTGGGCACAGTGGGCACCATCCCCAGTGAGGGGGAGGATGCCTCCCACCTGCACCTGGAATACCTGGACGAAAACGGGGCCTACCAGGACCCGGAAGACAACAAATAAAAAAATCCCGGACTCAGCCAGAGTCCGGGATTTTGTGTTGTGATATTACTTGCGGTAGGCGCGGATGGAGAGCATCCGGGTGGCGTTGAGCACGGCCAGCACCATGACCCCCACATCGGCAAACACCGCCCACCACATGTTGGCGATGCCCACGGCGCCCAGCAGCAAAAACAGCAGTTTGACGCCCAGGGCAAAGACGATGTTCTGGTAGACGATGGACATGCACCGGCGGGCCATGCGCATGGCCAGACCGATCTTGGCCGGGTCGTCGTCCATGAGCACCACGTCGGCGGCCTCAATGGCGGCATCGCTGCCCAGGGCACCCATGGCGATGCCGATGTCCGCCCGCATGAGCACGGGGGCGTCGTTGATGCCGTCCCCGACAAAGGCCAGGTTGCCCCGGCTCTTGTCCGCCAGCAGTTCCTCCACCCGGCGGACCTTGTCGTCGGGCAGCAGCTCGGCGTGGAAGTCGTCCATGCCCAGCTGGCCCGCCACCCCGGCGGCCACGGCCTTGCTGTCACCGGTGAGCATGACGGTGCGCACCCCCAGGCTGTGCAGGCTGTCCATGGCCTGACGGGCGGTGGGTTTCACCTCGTCGGAAATCAGGATCGAACCCCAGAAGGTGCCGTCACAGGCCAGGTAGACCACCGTGCCCACCCCGTCGTCGGGGGTGTAGGGGATTTTCTTGGCTTCCATGAGCTTGGCGTTGCCCGCCAGCACCGTGTGGCCGTCCACCTGGGCGGACACGCCGTGGCCCGCGATCTCCTGGGCGTCGGTGGCCTGCAGAATGCAGGCAGGACAGGCTTCCCGCAGGCTCTTGCTGATGGGATGGCTGGAGTAGCTTTCCGCCGCAGCGGCCAGTTCCAGCACTTCCTGTTCGGTGCGGCCCGGAGCGGGGGAGACCCGGCTGACTTTGAACACCCCTTTGGTCAGGGTGCCGGTCTTGTCAAAGACCACCGTGCCCGTATGGGCCAGGGCTTCCAGATAGTTGCCGCCCTTGACCAGGATGCCGCAGCGGGATGCCCCCCCGATGCCCCCGAAAAAGGTGAGGGGGATGCTGATGACCAGGGCGCAGGGGCAGGAGATGACCAGGAAAGTCAGCGCCCGCTTGATCCACATGGCCCAGCCTCCGCCCAGCACCAGGGGCGGCAGCACCGCCAGGGCCAGGGCAGCAAAGCAGACGGCGGGGGTGTAGTACCGGGCAAATTTGGTGATGAAGTTTTCCGCCTTGGCTTTCTTCAGGCTGGAATTCTCCACCAGGTCCAGGATGCGGGCCACGGTGGACTGGCCGTAGGGTTTGGTCACCTGCACCCGCAGCACCCCGTCCACGTTCACGCTGCCGCTGATGACCGCATCCCCCGGGCGGGCGGAGCGGGGACGGCTCTCCCCGGTAAGGGCGGCGGTGTTCAGGGAACTTTCGCCCTCCAGCACCGTGCCGTCCAGGGGGATCTTCTCCCCGGGGCGCACCACAATGACCGCCCCCACCGGCACTTCCTCCGGGTCCACCGTGCGCAGACCGCCGTCGGCCTCTTCCAGGTTGGCGCTGTCGGGGCGGATGTCCATCAGCCCCGCAATGCTCCGGCGGCTCTTGCCCACGGCGTAGCTCTGGAACAGCTCGCCCACCTGGTAGAACAGCATGACAGCCACGCCCTCGCCGTATTCACCCAGGCACATGGCGCCCACCGTGGCCACGGCCATGAGGAAGTTTTCGTCAAACACTTCCCCGTGGACCACGCCCAGCACGGCCTTGCGCAGCACATCATACCCGATGATGAAATAGGGGATCAGATAGAGCACCGCCTGCGCCGGCCAGGGCAGGCCGGCAAATACCTGGCACAGGACCGCTGCCGCCGCATACAGCACTGCGGCCAGAATGATACGGCGCAGCATTCGTTTCTGCTTTTTGGTCATACAAACCATCCCTCCCGCTTCGGATACCGCCAAGGACCTTTACAGTTCGATCTCGAAATCCGGCTCGATCTTCTTGGCCGCCTTCACGGCCTGCTTCAGGATGGCGTCAAACTGGCTGTCCTCCGCTTCCAGCAGCATCTTCTGGGCCATAAAGCTCACGCTGGCGCTCTGCACACCGGGCAGGGCCTTGACGGCGTTCTCGATCTTGGCGGCGCAGTTGGCGCAGTCCACTTCAATGTTGAATTTCTTCTGCATGGTACATTCTCCTTTTCACTCTCAGATATAGGGATTACAAATGGGTCACTCTTCCACGTGCTCCATGCCCAGGGCGATCATGGTACGCACATGGTCGTCGTCCAGGCTGTAGAACACCGTCTTGCCGTCCCGGCGGAACTTGACCAGCTTGCTGGCTTTCAGCACCCGCAGCTGGTGGCTCACCGCACTCTGGGAAAGCCCCACCGCCTGGGCGATGTCGCTGACGCAGAGCTCGCTTTCAAACAGGGCGTACAGGATCTTGATGCGGGTGGTGTCCCCGAACACCCGGAACAGTTCGGCCAGGTCGTACAGCACCTCGTCGTCGGGCAGATCGGCGCACACCCGGGCCAGGGCTTCCGGGTCCCCGGGGCAGCCGGGGTCACACACCGGCACAGCGTCGGGGCGGGGGATCTCGTTGGGTAAAGCCATTGTCAGACATCCTTTCATATGAGCAGTTGTTCATATGTCTATATGGTAGTCCCCTCTCCGACCTTTGTCAATAGGGAAAAGTGCCTTCTCCGGATTTTTTTCCAAAAAAATCCGCCGCCCCGGCCAAGGAGCGGCGGAAAAGGTCTGTATGAAATGCAAAAGAGAAAACCCGGCCGTTTTTTCCACAAAAGAAAGCTGTTTTGTGGAAAGCTCAGCCCTCGGCCCAGCCCCGGGCCCGGTCCACGGCCTTGTGCCAGCCCGCCTGCAGGCGGGTGCGGGTGGCCTCGTCCATCTCGGGCTCGTACAGCCGGTCCAGGGTCCACTGGCGGCGGATGTCCGCCAGGTCCTGCCACACCCCGGTGGCAAGACCCGCCAGATAGGCGGCGCCCAGGGCGGTGGTCTCCCGGATCATGGGGCGGCGCAGGGTGCGGCCGATGATGTCCGCCTGGAACTGCATGAGGAAGTTGTTGGCCGAAGCCCCGCCGTCCACCCGCAGCTCCCGCAGGGGCATGCCGGCGTCCCGCTCCATGGCCCGGAGCACATCCCCGGTCTGGTAGGCGATGGATTCCAGCGCCGCCCGGATGATGTGGTTGCGTCCGGCACCCCGGGTCAGGCCCACCAGGGCGCCCCGGGCGTACATGTCCCAGTAGGGGGCGCCCAGCCCGGTGAAGGCGGGCACCAGGTACACCCCGGCGCTGTCCGGCACTTTTTTGGCAAAGTATTCGGTGTCCGCAGCCTCGGTGATGAGGTGCAGCTCGTCCCGCAGCCACTGGACCACCGCACCGCCCACAAAGACGCTGCCTTCCAGGGCGTACTGGATGCGGCCGTTCACCCCCGAGGCGATGGTGGTGATGAGGCCGTTGCGGCTGCGGACAAGGGTCTCCCCGGTGTTCATGAGCAGGAAGCAGCCGGTGCCGTAGGTGTTCTTGGCTTCCCCGGCCTCAAAGCAGGTCTGGCCGAAGAGGGCGGCCTGCTGGTCCCCCGCAATGCCGGCGATGGGCACCTCCACCCCCTGGATGTTCACGGTGCCGTACACCTCGCTGCAGGAGCAGACCTTGGGCAGCATGGCTATGGGAATGCCCAGCCGGTCGCAGATGGTCTTGTCCCAGCAGAGATGTTCAATATCAAAGAGCATGGTGCGGCTGGCGTTGGTGTAGTCGGTCACATGGGCGGCGCCGCCGGTGAGCTTCCAGATCAGCCAGGTGTCCACCGTGCCGAAGAGCAGCCGGCCTTCCTCCGCCTGCTGTCGGGCCCCGGGAACGTTGTCCAGGATCCACTTGATCTTGGTGGCGGAAAAATAAGCGTCGATGAGCAGCCCGGTGCGCTTTTGTACATAGTCGGTGAAGGCGGTGTCCTGTTTCAGCTCCTCACACAGGGCGGCGGTGCGGCGGCACTGCCACACGATGGCGTTGTATACCGGCCGGCCGGTCTCCCTGTCCCAGACGATGGCGGTCTCCCGCTGGTTGGTGATGCCGATGCCCGCGATCTCCTGCACATCCACCCCGCTCTTGGCCAGCACTTCCATCAGGACGCCGTACTGGCTGGAATAGATCTCCATGGGGTCGTGTTCCACCCAGCCCGGATGGGGGTAGTGCTGGGTGAATTCCCGCTGGGCCAGATCCACGATGTTCTGGTCCTTGTCGAACAGGATGCAGCGGCTGCTGGTGGTGCCCTGGTCCAGGGCGATCACATATTTTTTCATGGTGGGCCTCCCGTATCACTTACATCTCCCAGACCGCAGGGCTGGAGGTGGAAACGGCCACCGCTCCGGCGCGGATGGCGGCCATGACTTCGTCTTTGTACTTGACCAGTCCCCCGGCAATGATGGGGGTGCGGGTCTTCTGGGCCAGCTCGGCAATGACCCGGGGCATGATACCGGGTAAAATCTCGATGAAATCCGGCTTGCCCACGCCCAGCTGGGCGGGCAGGTTGTCCAGGGACAGCGAATCCAGGATAAAGGCCCGCTGTACCGTCAAAAGCCCCAGATGCCGCGCCCGACGGATCAGGGGCGGCCGGGTGGAGATGATGCCGTCCGGGCGGCACAGCCCCTGCAGGGCATCCACCGCCACTTCCCGGGCGGAAAGCCCCTCCACCAGGTCGATGTGCACAATGGCCAGCTTGCCGCTGCCGCGGACCTTTTCCACCAGCCCCGGCACGCTGACCAGGGTGCCGAAGAGCAGAAACACCGCCTCGCACTCGCTTTGCAGCGCCCGGTCCAGTCCGGCCTCGTCCTTCACGGCGGCGATCACCGGGCAGTCCAGCAGCCGGACCCGTTTTTCTTCCAGGGATTCCATCTTGGCAAAATCCTCCTGCCGCCGCAGCGGTCCGATAAATAAAAAGAGTGGGGCGCACCTCTGGCCGTCCCACTCCCTGCTCTTGTGAACAAATCCATTATGGCAGGTTTGGGCGGGAAAGTAAAGCGGCCGGACCAAAAACAGCCATTGTGCCAAAAGCGGCCCCTCGCTTTTGGCCAACCTGCCGATTCCTCTGCCCCTGCCTTGACAGCCGGGGAAAGGGGATGGTACAGTAAACATGTTCAGAAGACTGCTTGTGTCAAGAGTGAAGCAGATGCGGCCCGACAGGGGCGGTATTTGCTTTGCTCTTTTTTTGTGAGCAAAACAGGGAGGCAATCTATGTATGATGTGATCATCATCGGCTGCGGGGTCATCGGGGCGGCCGCCGCCCGCCGTCTGGCCCGGTGCCGGGGGAAGGTGGCGGTGCTGGAAGCCCAGAACGATGTGGCCAATGGCACCACCAAGGCCAACAGCGCCATCGTCCATGCGGGATACGACCCGGAGCCGGGAACGCTCATGGCGCGGCTGAATGTGGAGGGCAACCGGCAGATGGGCGACCTGTGTGCCGAACTGGATGTGCCTTTCCGGCGCACCGGCTCTTTGGTGCTGGCCTTCGGGGCGGACCAGCAGCCCAGGCTGGAAGAACTCTACCGCCGGGGCACCGCCAACGGGGTGCCCGGGCTGCGGCTGCTCACCGGGGAAGAAGCCCGGGAACTGGAACCCAACCTGTCCCAAGCCGTGACCGGGGCGCTGCTGGCGCCCAGTGCGGGCATCGTGGACCCCTGGGGACTGGCCCTGGCCCTGATTGAAAACGCCGTCACCAACGGGGTGGAACTCTTCCGCGGCTGCCCTGTCACCGCCGTGCGGGAGGAGGACGGCTATTTTGTGCTCACCACTCCCAAGGGCGAGTTCACCGCCCGGTATGTGATCAATGCGGCGGGGGTGGACGCCGACAAGGTCCGCGCCCTGCTGGAGACCCCCGACTTCACGGTGCATCCCAGCCGGGGCGAGTATTACCTGCTGGATAAAAGCGAAGGCAAAACGGTCAGCCGGGTGATCTTCCAGTGTCCCGGCCCCGAGGGCAAGGGTGTTCTCGTCGCCCCCACCGTCCACGGCAACCTGCTGGTGGGCCCCAACGCCGAGGCGGTGACCGACCGCCGGGACCTGGGCAACACCGCCGACGCCCTGGACTTTGTCCGCCGCCGTGCCATGCAGAGTGTGCCGGGGCTGAATCTGCGGCAGAACATCCGCAATTTCAGCGGCATCCGGGCCAACACCGACCGGGGGGACTTCGTCATCGAGACGAGCAAAGCCCACCCCCACTGGCTGGACCTGGCGGGCATCTGCTCCCCGGGGCTGAGCAGCGCCCCGGCCATCGCCGACTATGCGGCGGAGCTGCTGGCGGCGGAAGGGCTGTCTTTGGAGGAAAAGCCGGACTTCAACCCCCGCCGGCAGGCCGTGCCCCGCTTCCGGGAGCTGAACGCCCGGCAGCGGGCGGAACTGATTCGGAAAGACCCCCGGTTCGGCCGGGTCATCTGCCGGTGCGAGACGGTCACCGAAGGGGAGATCGTGGCGGCCCTGCACAGCCCGGTGCCTGCCTGCACCATCAACGGGGTCAAGCGCCGGTGCAACGCGGGCATGGGCCGGTGCCAGGGAGGCTTCTGCGGGCCCCGGGTGCAGGAGATCATTGCCCGGGAACTGAACATTCCCATGACCGATGTCCTCATGGACCAGGACGGCACCTGGGTGCTGGCCCGGGAGACCAAGACCGGAAAGGAGGCGCGCTGAGATGGCAGCCTATGAACTCATCGTGGTCGGCGGCGGCCCCGCCGGACTGGCGGCGGCCTGTCAGGCCTGGGAGAACGGCCTGCGCCGCATCCTCATTCTGGAGCGGGACTCCGAACTGGGCGGCATCCTGAACCAGTGTATCCACAGCGGCTTCGGGCTGCAGCGCTTCCGGGAGGAACTCACCGGCCCGGAATACGCCGGACGGTTTATTGAGATGCTGGGGGACACCGGCGTGGAGACCCGCCTGGACACCATGGTCTTGCAGATCGTCCCCGGCAAAGACGGTGCACCCCACCAGGTACACGCCGTCAGCGCCAGAGACGGATATCAGGTGCTGGAAGCCCAGGCTGTGGTGCTGGCCATGGGCTGCCGGGAACGCACCCGGGGGGCCATCTCCATCCCCGGGGAGCGGCCTGCCGGCATCTTCACCGCGGGGGCAGCCCAGCGGTATCTGAACATCGAAGGGTACATGGTGGGCCGCCGGGTGGTCATCCTGGGCTCCGGGGATATCGGGCTCATCATGGCCCGCCGCATGACCCTGGAAGGAGCCAAGGTGCTGGCCTGTGTGGAGCTCATGCCCTATTCCGGCGGGCTCATGCGCAACATTGTCCAGTGTCTGCAGGACTTTGATATCCCTTTGTATCTCAGCCACACCATCACCGACATCAAGGGCCACGACCGGGTGGAGCAGGTGACGGTGAGTGAAGTGGGCCCGGACCGCCGTCCCATCCCCGGCACCGAGATGGTCTTTGACTGCGACACCGTGCTGCTCAGTGTGGGTCTCATCCCCGAAAACGAGCTGACCCGGGCCGCGGGGGCGGACATGGACCGCCGCACCAGCGGCGCCCGGGTGTATGAGAACATGGAGACCAGCATTCCCGGCATCTTTGCCTGCGGCAACGTGGTGCATGTGCATGACCTGGTGGACTATGTCTCCGCCGAGAGCGAGCGGGCCGGCGCCGCGGCGGCGGCCTATGTGCAGGGCAAGCGGGCCGGCGCCGCCGCCCGCACCCTGGAACTGAAGAACGGGGACGGGGTCAGCTACACCGTGCCCCAGACCGTCCGCCCCGATGAGGCGGGTAAAACGGTGGAGGTGTTCTTCCGGGTGAACCGGGTCACCGGGCCCGCCGCCATCGCGGTGCGGGACGGGGAGGGCAACTCCCTCACCGGGTTCCGTCGGGCCCATCTGGCCCCCGGCGAGATGGAGCACATCCTGCTGCCGGGGGACCTGGTCCGGAGCGCCAAGGGGCCTGTGACCATTTCCATTGAAGAGGACAAAGGGGGTGCGGCAAGATGAAAGAACTGGTGTGCATCGTCTGTCCCCGGGGCTGCCGCCTGCAGGTGGACGAGGACAACGGCTACGCCGTCACCGGCAACAGCTGTCCCCGGGGGGCCGAATACGGCAAAAATGAGCTGCAGCATCCCACCCGGGTGCTGACCACCACCGTGCGGGTCACCGGGGGCGTGCACCGCCGCCTGCCGGTCAAGACCAGCACCGCCATCCCCAAGGACCTGCTCTTTGAGGCCATGGAGGTGGCCAACGCCGTCAGCGTGGCGGCGCCGGTGCAGCCCGGGCAGGTCATTGTGGAAAACCTGCTGGGCACCGGGGCGGACCTCGTCGCGGGGCGGGGGATCGAGAAGGGGTGAGCTTTTCTAATCATAACCCTTCCGCCGCTGCGCGGTACCTCCTCTTACACAGGAGAGGCATGAGGCAGAGTCGTAGCTGAACCAGCCACGCTTTCCCGTTTTACCAACGGCTTTTCTGGCATGCCATTTCAAATCATTTTCCTTGCTCACCGGCCCCAGCCGGTGAGAAGGCCGTCGTCAGGTGGCCGCATCTCCGGGTCCAGGGCCGCAGCCCTGGTCGGCGTCCACCGCATCGAAACGGTGGCGCTTTTTCGCTTCCTTTTTGGCGACAAAAAGGAAGGACACTCCGGCGAGATGCCGCTATCCTCGCAAGCCGGACGGACTGACCAACTCCTCGGTCAGTGCCCCTTACACAGGGAAACCGTTCTCTACCGCAGCAAGCAAAAACCCCGCCGGGTCCTTACGGGAACCGGCGGGGTTCTTATCTTGTTACGGAGTGATCGTCACAATCAGACGATGCCCTGCATCAGCATGGCGTCGGCCACCTTGGTGAAGCCGGCGATGTTCGCACCGGCGACCAGGTTGCCCTTCATGCCGTAAGCCTCGGCGGCGTTGGCCGCGTTGGCGTAGATGTTCTTCATGATGTTCTTCAGGCGTTCGTCCACTTCCTCGAAGGTCCAGGACAGACGCAGGGAGTTCTGGCTCATCTCCAGGCCGGAGGTGGCCACGCCGCCCGCGTTGGAAGCCTTGGCCGGGGCAAACAGGATGCCGTTGGCCTGCAGGTAGGCCACAGCGTCCGGGGTGGAAGGCATGTTGGCGCCTTCGGCCACGGCGTAGCAGCCGTTGGCCACCAGGGCCTTGGCGCCTTCCAGCGGCAGTTCGTTCTGGGTGGCGCAGGGCAGGGCGATGTCGCAGGCGACGGTCCAGATTCCCTGGCTGCCTTCCACATACTTGGCGCTGGGCACATAGTCCAGATAGGTCTTGATGCGGGCGCGCTTGACTTCCTTGATCTCCTTGATGACCTTGTAGTCAATGCCGTTTTCGTCCACAATGTAGCCGTTGGAGTCGCTCATGGCAATGACCTTGCCGCCCAGCTCGGAAGCCTTCTGGTTGGCGTAGATGGCCACGTTGCCGGAACCGGAGATGACCACCTTGGCGCCGTCAAAGCTCTTGACGTTGGCCTTGAGCATCTCATCGGCGAAGTAGCACAGGCCGTAGCCGGTGGCTTCGGTGCGCACCAGGCTGCCGCCGAAGGTCAGGCCCTTGCCGGTGAGCACGCCGGTGAACTCGTTGCGCAGGCGCTTGTACTGGCCGAACATGTAGCCCACTTCGCGGCCGCCCACGCCGATATCGCCGGCCGGCACGTCGGTGTCGGGGCCGATATGACGGAACAGCTCGGTCATGAAGCTCTGGCAGAAACGCATGACCTCGGCATCGCTCTTGCCGTGGGGGTCAAAGTCGCTGCCGCCCTTGCCGCCGCCCATGGGCAGGCCGGTCAGGCTGTTCTTGAA
>CALXHN010000060.1 GCA_944388105.1 uncultured Gemmiger sp.
TGAAGCACCTCGCTTTCTATCAAATTTTATATCATCATAAACCCTATCACTGACAATGTCAATAACAAGTTTATGATTCTTGCTATATGTCGCACAAGCCGAGAGCCGGGGAGGCACCTTACCCCTCCACCCCTGCCAGATACTCCTGGGCAAAGTGCACGGCCACGGCGCCGTCGGCGGTGGCGGTGACCACCTGGCGCACTGCCTTGGCGCGGGCATCGCCCACCGCAAAGACACCGGGCAGGTTGGTGCGGGTGGTCTCATCGGCGGCAAAATACCCGGCAGCGTCGCAGGTCACCTGCTCCCGGAAGAGCTGGGTGTCCGGCACACGGCCGATGGCCGCAAACACGCCGTCACAGGCCAGCTCCCGGATGGCGCCGGTATGCACATCCTCCACCTTCAGGGCGCACAGACGGCCGTCCTCCCCCTGGACCAGTTCTGCCGGACGGGCGTTCCAGACGATCTCCACCCCGCTGTTTTCCAGGGCGCGGACGTTGGGCGCCGGGGCGCGCAGGGTATCCCGGCGATGCACCAGGTATACCTTCTGGCACAGCTTGGCCAGATGCAGGGCATCTCCCACCGCCGTGTTGCCGCCGCCCACGACCACCACCGTCTTGCCCCGGTAGAGCATGCCGTCACAGGCGGCGCAGTAGCCCATGCCCCGGCCGATGAGTTCCTTTTCGTTGGGCAGGCCCAGGGGGCGGGGGGAAGCCCCGGGAGCCAGCACCACCGTGCGGGCCAGCACTTCCCCGTCGTCGGTCTGCAGATGCTTGACCGCACCGGTGAGGTCGGCGCCGGTCAGCTGGGCATAGCGGAACTCCGCCCCCGCCCGCTCGGCACCCTGGCGCATCAGGTCCCCCAGGGAATACCCGTCCAGACCTTCCGGGAAACCGGGATAGTTCTCGATGAGGGGGGAATCGGCCATCTGGCCGCCCGCGGCCAGCTTTTCCAGCACAATGGTCCTGAGGCCCGCCCGGGCCCCGTACAAAGCGGCGGTGCAGCCGCCCGGGCCGCCGCCTACCACAGCCATATCATAGATCATTTCACTCATGGTTTTGTTCTCCTTGCCGGCTGCCCGTTGCACCGGGCGGCCTTTTCCACAATATACCATATATAGGGTCCCTTGTCGAGAGTTTCCCCAATTTCCGGCATTCTCTTCCGGGCTGACAAAAGAAAACCCTCCGTGTTGTCCGTCACGGAGGGTTTTTGCCGGGGATGGTTGGGGGACTTCCCCGGCCACACAGAAAAAGAAGCGCGTCATGCGGGAATGTCAGGATTGGTCGGGTTCCAGATTGAACCAGCTGCAGATGGCCTCATAATAGAGTCGGGCCGCCCGCTGGCAGCCGTCCTCGTCCGCCAGCAGGTCCACGTCGGCGCTGTTGGTGAGGAAGCACTGTTCCGACAGCACCGCCGGACACTGGGCGTATTCCAGTACGCCGAAGGTGGGGTCATCGTGGACGGTGGTATCGTCGGATTCGTAGAGCAGCTTTTCGTTGTCGTCACCGTAATATAAGTACCGCACGCCGTCCAGTCCCCGGAGCCGCTGGCCCAGATTGCCGAAGCCTTCGGTGAGGCAGCGGGCAAAGCGCAGGCTCTCCTCATGGTTGGCGTCGCCCGGGGGAATGGCATAGCACTCATACCCGGACGTGCCTGTGCTGGAATCGGAATTGCCATGGATGGACAGCAGCAGCTGGGCCCCCTGGGCGGCGGCCCGCTGGGCACGCTCGCTGGGCTTGATGCGGGCACAGTCCGGGTTCTGGCTCTCCTCCTCGGTGATGGTCAGGTAGGGGCTGAACCGGCCGTCCGCCTCCAGCAGGTCGGCCAGCTCGTTGGCGGTGCGCCAGGTCATCTCATATTCCCCGAATCCGGGGCCTTCCGACCCACGGTCCACCCCGCCGTGTCCCGGATCAATGGCCACCACCGGCAGCTGTTCCGCCGGGGCGGCCACCGCCTTGGCGGTAGCCGGTTCATCCACAGGCAGCTGTTCCGGTTCTGCTGCGAAAATCCGTTCCACGCAGGGCACCAGGAAAAGCACCACCGCAGCCACCACGCACGCCAGAGCCGCCAGGATGCCCAGGCGGACCAGACGTCTGGCCCGACGGCGGCGACGGCGCAGGGCATACCAGTCCCGGGAATGCCGTGTATCCCGTCCGGCACGCACCGCTCCCGCCATGTTGGGGCTGCGGCGGGCCTGTGCCGGCTGCGGCCGGCGGTACTGGATCTTGCTCGCCTGACTCATGGATTCCTGCCGGGACATGTGTGTCACCTCTTTTGTACTTCCTGGACCGTTTGTGCGGGTATGACCCGCGGTGTAATTGGTAGTATAAGGCAGGTTTGTGTCCGACTTGTTTCCGGATCGGACAAATTTCTGCGCCCTTTCCTTTATTCAGTGGGGTTTCGGGGGGCAAATGTTACACATGCTGCCTTCTTTTTTTGCTTGCACCCTTTATGACGATCCTCGAAGCCGAAAAGTCTCACCCTGCCCGAAAAAAAGAGCCGGTGCAGAAGCACCGGCTCTTTGCCGTATATCCGGGCGGTCAGAGGGTAGGCGCATACACGCAGCTGACATTCTTGCCCTTGTGTTTGGCCGCATACAGGGCCTCGTCCGCCCGCTGGAACAGGCCGCGCACCGTATCGTCCGGCTGTTTGGAGGCGATCCCGATGGAGATGTGCACCGGCCGGCCGATGGTGGCACCCGCACCGCCGTTGATCTTGCCGATGATACGCTGGGCAATGCGCTCGGCGATCTCATCGGTGGTCACGCCCGGGCAGAGCACGGCGAACTCGTCACCGCCCACGCGGCCCAGCACGTCCACACGGCGGGTGGCTTCGTGAAGGAGCCGCCCCACCTCTTTGAGGACTTCATCCCCGGCCAGATGGCCGAAAGTATCGTTGATCTGTTTGAAATCGTCCAGATCCAGCACCATCAGGTAGAGTGCCCCCTCCTTCAGCCGGGATTCGCACTGCTCAAAGAAGGCACGGTGGTTATACAGGCCGGTCACCGGATCGGTGTTGGCCAGCTCGGTCATGCGGGCTGCCAGCCGCTGGGTCTCCCGGATCTTCTCGCTGAGGGTCTTGGGGTAAAATTCTCCGTAGGCCTGTTCCTTGTAGGGGACCGACTGGTGAATATGCACGATCTTCCAGTCCTCGCCCCGTCTGGCGTAGACCACGCTGAACCGGATGTCCATATCCATGCCGGCGTCATCCTGGCCGTTCCGGACATGGAAGCCGCCGTAGACCAGGTGGGTATCCGGGCTCAACGCACTCTCCTGGTACCACTCATCCAGCAAGACAAAGGTGATCTGCTCGGTCTGGGCGCATTCCTCGTCCAGTGCCTGCATCAGCATTTCACCGGAGGTGTAGAATTCATGTTTGCCCGTACCGATCACCACACAAGCCGGGTCGATCATGGGGTACAGGCGGGAGAAGTCCTCCTTGGTGCGGTGGAACACATAGATATGCCACAGTTGTCGGGTCATCCCGCAGAAATCTGTCATGTGCGGTTGCTCCTCTGCCAAAAAATCAATAGTTCTTTTTTATTATGGTGGATATGCCGGACGATGTCAAGCTGAGAAAAGGCGGTTTCACACAAAAAAACGGACCTGCTCTTTCCGGAAAGAGCAGGTCCTGCTGTTACTTTTTCACTGTACGGTCAGCGGCTGACGCCGAAGGCGCCAAAGCCCGGATAGACCGCCGAAGCGCCCAGCTGTTCCTCGATGCGCAGCAGCCGGTTGTACTTGGCCACCCGCTCGCTGCGGCTGGGGGCGCCGGTCTTGATCTGGCAGGTGTTCAGGGCCACGGCCAGGTCGGCGATGGTGGTGTCCTCGGTCTCGCCGGAACGGTGGGAGGAGATGGCGGTGTAGCCGGCCTTGTGGGCCATCTTGATGGCTTCCAGGGTCTCGGACACCGAGCCGATCTGGTTGAGCTTGATGAGGATGGAGTTGCCGCATCCCAGCGCAATGCCCTTGGCCAGACGCTCGGTGTTGGTGACAAAGAGGTCGTCCCCCACCAGCTGGACCCTGCCGCCCAGTTCTTTGGTCAACAGCTGCCAGCCTTCCCAGTCTTCCTCGTCCAGACCGTCCTCCAGGGACCAGATGGGATACTTTTCGGTCAGGTCCTTCCAGTGGGCCACCAGCTCGGCGGAGGTGTAGGTCTTGCCGCACTTGGGCAGCTTGTACTCGCCCTTGGTGCCGCTCTTCCACTCACTGGCGGCGGCATCCATGGCCAGCACAAAGTCCTTGCCGGGGGTGTAGCCCGCCTGTTCGATGGCTTCCAGAATGACCTGGATGGCTTCCTCATCGCTGGCCAGGTCGGGGGCAAAGCCGCCCTCATCCCCCACGGCGGTGGCCAGCCCCCGGCTCTTGAGCAGGGCCTGCAGGGCGTGGAAGACTTCGGTGCAGGCGCGCAGCCCCTCCGAAAAAGAGGGCAGCCCGACGGGCATGATCATGAATTCCTGCACATCCACCGTGTTGGCCGCGTGGGCGCCGCCGTTGAGGATGTTCATCATGGGCACCGGCAGCCGGTTGGCGTTGACACCGCCCAGGAAGCGGTAGAGGGGGATATCCAGCGCCGCGGCGGCGGCCCGGGCGCTGGCGATGGACACAGCCAGGATGGCGTTGGCCCCCAGGCTGGATTTGTCCTTGGTGCCGTCGGCGGCGATCATGGCCGCGTCGATGGCATAGATATCCGAAGCGTCCATGCCGGCGAGGGCGTCGTTGATGACGGTGTTGATGTTCTCCACCGCCCTGGTCACCCCCTTGCCGCCGTAGCGGGACTTGTCCCCGTCCCGCAGTTCCAGGGCCTCAAACTCGCCGGTGGAGGCGCCGCTGGGCGCCGCGCCCCGGCCCACGGTGCCGTCGGCCAGCCAGACTTCCGCCTCCACGGTGGGATTGCCCCGGGAGTCGATGATCTGGCGGCCCAGGACCTTTTCTATACTGAGGTGTTTCATTGGTGTACCTTCCTTTCCTGAACGCCCGACCTTTGGGCAGGCGGGCGGGTATTGTGCTGGTTAGTTGTCTCTAACTAACTGTAGTATACCCGATCTTTCCGCAGGATGCAACCCCTGCACGGAAATTCTGGGCGGGAAAGGGTGGGTTTATACGGAAGGGCCTATACCATTTTGGCAAAACAGCGGCCCGCCGGGAAAATCCCCGGCGGGCCGCCGTATCTTGCACAGATCTCAGAACAGGAAGAAGAGCACCACATGGGACAGGGGGGCCGCCAGAGCCATCATGATCACCGCAAACAGGGTGATCTCGGTATACCGCAGTCGGGCTGCGCCCGCCGGCAGGGCCGGGGTCTCCTCATCCGGCCGGGGGGTGCCCAGCACCCACAGCAGGGCGAAGAGGACCATCACCAGGGGGAAGAGCATGGACACCCGGATGGACACCACCGCCTGCACCAGGTAGCTGCACAGAGCCAGCAGCACCGGGGCCGCACCGGGACGGTTCCAGGCCCGGAAGCCCCGGCGCAGATGCACCGCCACAAAGCCCACCCAGGCCGCCAGACCCAGGATACCGGTGGTGAGCAGCTGTTCCAGGTACTCGTTGTGGGCGGCGTAAAAGGTATTCATCCGGTCGGTGAGGCTGTCCCCTGCCCAGGCCACCATGGCCTTGTGCATGGTGCCGGGGCCGTACCCCAGCAGCAGACGCCACCAGGGTGCGCTGCTCCAGGTGCCCCAGGCAGCCCGCCAGCCGGTGCCGCGGTAGGTGCCCCAGTCATCGTTGAAGACCAGGAAGTTGTCCAGCTTGCCCAGGGCCGGGAACCCGTCCCACAGATTGGCCAGCAGGAACAGCACCGCCACCGCTGCCACGCAGACGGCGGTCATGATCCGGCCCACCAGACACAGGCTGCGTTCCGCCTTGCCCCGCCGGGCCCGCCAATAGAGCAGCCCCCACACGGCGGCGCAGAACACGATCCCCGGAATGGCCAGTTCCGGGTCACCGAAATGGGACAGCAGGGACCGGCCGCCCTGGGTGTAGACGGTGGCCCGCATATGGTGCATCCAGGCCGCCCAGGCGAAGAAAGCCAGACCGATGAGGGCGCCCCGGCGTACCATGCGGGTGTCAAAGTTTTTGTGGCAGACCAGCACCATGGCCGCGGCCACCACCCCCAGGGTCAGGGCTTCGGCGTCCACCACCGCCAGGGCCAGTCCGCCGAAGACCATGGGAATCCCGTAGGCGATATTCTGGGCGCGGCCTTTGGCGGTGAGCCATGCGTAAAAGACAATGGGCAGCACGATGGCAAAGAATCCGGCATTGAAGTCCTTCTGCCCCAGGGTGGAGAAGAACTGGGCCCGCTCCACCACCGCCGTATCCCGGTACGCACCGATGAGGTCGATGTTGAAGATGTTGAGCACATACAGCACCGTGACGATGGAAGCCGTGACCCCCACCCCGAAAAAGAGGAAGTTCATATCCCCCGTCGGGGCAAAAGCCCGGACGCAGAGATACGCCAGAGCCGTGATGACCACCAGGGCGAAGCCGCCGTAGTAGCCGCCCAGCCCCCACAGGGAGGAGACCGGCGCAATGGAGGTCACCGTGGACAAAAGACCGGTGAGGGCGAAGGCGCCCAGCCAGAGAGTGCCGGTATCCCGTCTGGCAAAGCGGCCGGCCGGGACCTTGCCGCCGATGAGCAGGCAGGCCCCCAGGGCGGCGGCGAAGAGCAGGATCAGGGTGAAGCCGCCGGAAAACTTGGTCAGACCCAGGTTGGAGAACCGGTCGATATACAAGGGAAAGATGCACAGCACCGCCGTGAGCAGGGCGGTGGCGGTGGATGCCGTCATCCGGGCCAGATCCTGCTGCTGACGCTGTCGGGCAGATTGGGTATGCTTGGGCATGAAAACAAAAGACCTCCTGAGAGTGAAATGACAAAAAAGAAGGCGGCCGCCGGACTGTGTCCGGGGTCACCTAGCTATTTTACCTTCCTGTGCCTTTTTTTGCAACCGTTGTACCATTTTGACACAAAGGTTTTACAAGTGCGAAGCAGACCAGCCCCGCGGCGGCGCTGAGCCCCGCCGCCCAATGTCGGGCTCCCATGGGCAGCAGCTGGCTGCCCGCGTAGCTGAGCAGGCTGCCGGCGCTCATGCCCAGGGCCAGGAAACCGTAATTCACCCCCGCATGGCGCAGCCCGAACAGGTCGGTGTTCAGGGAAGGCTGCACCGCCGCCCCGCCGGAGTAGAAGAAGGTCAGCAGGGCGTAGGCGGCGGCCACCCACCAGTTCTGCGCCAGGGCGAAGAAGGCCGAACCGATGCCCAGCCCCGCGTACACCCCGTACAGCACCGGCTTGCGTCCCGCCTTGTCGCTGAGGGCCGGACAGGCCAGACGGCCTGCCGCGGAAGCCGCCGCCCCGATGACCACACACAGCGGGGCCAGGTTTTCCGCCATGCCCCGGTCGGCGGCGATCTGTAAAAGGTCCGGGCTGAAGAGCAGCACCGGCGGCGCCGCCAGCGCCACCCCCGCCACGCAGAGCTTGTACTGCGCCGTGCGCACCATGGCTTTGGGTGGCAGGTCGGCGGCGGTGCCCGCCGGGGCGCCGGGTTTGGGGGGCGGGTTTTTCAGCACCGCCGCCCCCGCCCCGCAGACGGTGAGGATCACCGCCCCCAGGGCACCGAAGCAGACCCGCATGCCGAATTTTCCCCCGATGCCCCGCACGAACAGGGTGAGAAAAGCCCCCGAAAGTCCCATGGCCGCCCCGGTGACCCCGGTGGCCAGACCTTTGCGGTCGGCGTACCATTTCTGGGCACAGGCCAGCACCGCCGGGGCCAGAAAGGCGCTGCCCACCCCCGCCGGCACGCTGTAGGCCAGCAGAAACAAAGGGGCGTTGCCCGCCGGGGCCGCCGCCGCCAGCAAAAAGCCCCCGCCCATGAGCAGGGTACCCCAGCCCGCGGCAAACCGGGGGCCCCGGGCGTCCTGCAGCAGGCCGCCGATGGCACACCCCACCCCGTAACCCGCCACCAGCACCGCAAAGACCATGCTGGCCTGGGCCCGGGTAAAGGCGTATTCCTCCATGACCGGGCGCTGGAACACCCCCCACGCCGCCGGGATGCCGGTGAGCAGCTGCACCGCCGCCCCCGCCGCCAGAATCTGCGGCGCGCCTTTCTTCTGCTTCACAGTTCCGCCCCCTTTGTCTCCTTTCAGTATTCCCCGCCAAAAGGGCGGAAATTCCCGGCAGCAGAGCCTGCTTTCGGTTGACAAACCCACCGCCCGGGGGCTATGATATACAGTACAGTGCGGCAAAACGCCGCGGATCCGCCATTTCCCGCGATCTTCGCGGACATTTCAAATACAGTAAGGAGCTGCCAAGCTATGAAAACCCAACCCTTGAAAGGCATGCGGGATCTGCTGCCCAACGAGCAGGCCCTGCGCGACCACATCCAGGCCGAGATCCTGGCCACCTACCGTGCTGCCGGGTTCCAGCGCATTTCCACCCCCATCCTGGAGGATATGGAGAATCTGGACAAGAGCGACGGCGGCGACAACCTGAACCTGATCTTCAAGGTTCTCAAACGCGGCGACAAGCTGGCCGCCGCCCTGCGCAGCGGGGACGAGTCCCAGCTTTCGGACATGGGCCTGCGGTACGACCTGACCCTGCCCCTCTCCCGCTACTACGCGGCCAACCGCAATTCCCTGCCCCACCCCTTCAAGGTCATCCAGACCGACCGGGTCTACCGGGCCGAGCGTCCCCAGAAGGGCCGCCTGCGGGAATTCGTCCAGTGTGACATCGACATCCTGGGCGATGCCAGCCCCAACGCCGAGGTGGAACTCATCGACGTGACCGCCCGGGCGCTGCTGCGCATCGGCTTCTCCGGCTTCACCGTGAACATCAACGACCGCCGCATCCTGCGGGCCATGCTGGCCGGGATGGGCTTTGCCGAGGACACCCTGGATTCGGTCTGCATCAGCTTTGACAAGCTGGACAAGATCGGCGCCGACGGTGTGCGGGGCGAACTGGAGGAGAAGGGCTTCCCTGCCGAAGCCATCGCCGCCCTGGACGCCTTCCTGCGCGGGGGCGACTTCAGCCTGGAGGCCGTCACCGCCGCCTGCGGCGAGAAGGGCCCCGAGCTCACCGCCGACCTGCGGTATGTGCTGTCCACCGCCGAAAAGCTGGCCGCCGGACGGTACGGCATCGCCTACTGCCCCAGCCTGGTGCGCGGCCAGGGCTATTACACCGGCATGGTGTTCGAGGTCACCTGCCCCCAGTTCTCCGGCGCGGTGGCCGGCGGCGGCCGGTACGACAACATGGTGGGCAAGTTCATCGGCCAGACGGTGCCCGCTGTGGGCTTCTCCATCGGGTTTGAGCGGGTCTGCGGCATTTTGCTGGAACAGGGCTACGCCATCCCCGGCGCCAAGCCCAAGCTGGCCCTGCTCTATCTGCCCGAGGCCGATTTTGCGGACGTGCTCACCAAGGCCGAGCGGCTGCGGGCCGACTACGACGTGACCGTCCTGGCCCAGGCCAAGAAGCTGGGCAAGCAGTTCGGCACCCTGGAAGCTGCCGGGTTCAATGCCGTGGCCTTTGCGGACAATGAGGACATCAAGGTCCTTGGTCAAAAGGGCTGAAAAACGCAGCAAAACTTTAGCGGGAACGCCGAAAAATGGCGTTCCCGCTTTATTTTTGGCATCAATTTGTAATGTGCTGCGGTCTTTTCCGTGTTATACTGGTGACAGAGAAAGACATCCCGGAAAAGGAGGAGATCCCATGAAACGAACCCATTGGCCCGTCCGCCTGACAGCGGCCCTGACGGCCCTGGTCCTGGCAGTTTCCCTGAGCGGCTGCGGGGCATCCGGCGGGGACAAGTTTGCCGCTGCCGATACCACAGAATCCACCGAGGCCGCCGCCATGCCGGAGGAGACGCTGACCTCCGGCAGCACCGCCGACGGGGCCGAAGCCGGGGAAGGCGCCGGGACCGTGACCCTGGACCCGGGCGCCACCAGCGAGAGCGCCCGCAAGATCATCTATACCGCCAATCTGGAACTGGAAGCCACCGATTTTGACGCCGCCCGCACCGCCCTGATGGAGGCGGTGGAAGCCCAGGGCGGGTATCTGGAACACAGCAGCCAGGATGGCAGCGCCGAGTATCAGAGCCGCAGCCTGACCTGCACCGTGCGGGTGCCGGCAGAACATTACCGGGCATTTCTGGAATCCGCCGCCCAGGTGGGCAGCCAGCGCTACCTGAGCGAGGACGCCAACGACATCACCGCCGGATATGTGGATGTGGAGGCCCGACTGGCCGCGCTGGAAAACCAGCGGGACCGGCTCAACGCCCTGGCCGCTTCCGCGGAAACCACCGCCGACCTGCTGGAGATCGAGAGCCAGCTTTCGGACGTGCAGTATGAGATCGAAAACTACACCCGCCAGCTGCGGGCCATGGACGACCAGATCAGCTACTCCACCGTGAACATCAGCCTGTACGAGGTGGCGGTGCTGACCCCGGTGACCCCCGTCACCTTCGGGGAAAAACTGGGTCGGGCCTTCGGGGATGGCTGGGAGGTCTTTGTGGACTTCATCCAGGGCACTGTGCTGGCCGTTGTGTACATGTGGCCGCTGGTGATCCTGGCGGCGGTGGTCATCGCCGTGCTGCTGGCCACCCGGCCCGCCCGCCGCGCCCGCCGGCAGGCCAAAGCCGCCGCAAAACAGGCCGCCCGCAGCCAGGGCAACACCGCCTACACCTACCCGACCTCTGCCAATCCGGACCCGTCCCGGGAGGAAAAGACGCCCCCGCAGGAGGACGGCACTCCCAAATACTGAGGCTACCCCAAAGCGGCAACGCCCCCGCGGCCATCTGGCCGCGGGGGCGTTTTTGTTCCGGGTCACGGGGTTTCCCGGGAGGGAGGATACAGGCTGCCCCGGCTGCGGAAAAAGAGGACGCAGCCCACGGCGCTGACCAGGGCCTCGCTCACCGGGAAGGCCAGCCAGACCCCCGGCATGCCGAAGAGGGCCGCCAGCAGCAGGGCGGCAGGCACGATGACGAAAAGCCCCCGCAGCAGCGAGATGGCCTGGGCAGGCGCCGGACGCTCCACCGAGGTGAACCAGATGCAGAGGATCACGTTGGCTCCGGCAAAGAGGGCTCCCAGGAAGTAGAGCTTCAGCCCCTGTACCGCGATGGCCTGCAGGGTGGGGTCGGCCTCGCTGTTGAACACGCCGGCGATGGTCCCGGCCCCCGCAAAGATGCCCAGATACACCACCACGGTCACCGCGGCCATGCTGAGCAGGGCGTAGCGCAGCAGCCGGAAGAGGTCGGGCCGCCGTCCATGGCCCCAGGCCCGACTGACCAGGGGCTGCATACCCTGGGCCAGACCGGAATACACCGCCAGCACCACCAGGGACAGGTTGGCCACCACCCCGTAGGCCGCCACGCCGGTGTTGCCAGCCAGACGCAGGATCAGGAAGTTGAAGGTGACCATGACCACCGCCCCGGAGAGCTGTTCCAGCAGGGAGGGCACGCCCAGGGCCGCGATGCGGGCGGCGGTGCGGCGCTGGGGGCGGCAGGGCACCGGGCGGAAACCGCACCGGGGGTTGGCCCAGTGGGGCGCCTGGATGAGGATGCCGATGACCGGGGACACGCCGGTGGCCAGCACCGCGCCCAGGATGCCCAGCCCGAAGGGGAAGATGAAGATGTAGTCCATGACGATGTTGGCCAGACTGCCGGTAACGGTGGCGGCCATGGACAGCTGGGGGGCGCCGTCGTTGCGCATGAAGCATTGCAGCACGTCATTGAGCAGGAAAGCCGGAGCAAAGAGCAGCAGCACCCGCAGGTAGGTGGTGGTCATGGTGTGGACGGTGCCGGTGGCCCCCAGCAGGGCGGCCAGCGGGCCGGGAACGGTGAGTCCGACCAGCACGAACACCGCCGCCGCGGCCGCCGCCATGCCCAGGGTGTGGGTATAGACCACATTGGCTTCCTCCCGGGCATTCTGGCTTTTGAGCACCGAGAAGCGGGTGGCCCCGCCCATACCCAGCAGAAGGCCGATGCCGTGGATGACGTTGTAGACGGGAATGGCCAGGTTCAGGGCGGCCAGTCCCTCACTGCCCAGGCCCTGGGCCACAAAGAAGGTATCCGCCAGAATGTAGCAGGACATCGCCATCATGCCCAGCACGCTGAGCACCGCATAGCGGCCGAATTCGGCCCGCAGGGTCGGATTTGTATGGTTCATGGTTTTGCCTCCTTTTGTTTGTCAGTCTGTCCCCGCACCGGGCCAAACATACAAAAAACGCCGGTGCTTCGCGTCTTCAATGGCCTACGACGCAAAGCCCAGCGTTTTGTATAACCCACCCGGCGGCGGGTCCTTATTCAGTTTGTGTTCAGTGGTTGTCCACCAGCGCGATGGACAGGTCCTGCAGCTGCTTGGGGTCCACCACGTCAGGCGCACCGGACATGGGTTCGCCGGCGTTCTGCACCTTGGGGAAGGCGATGACATCCCGGATGGAATCCTTCTTCAGCATGAGCATGACCAGACGGTCCAGGCCGTAGGCCATACCGCCATGCGGGGGCGCACCGTACTTGTAGGCATCCATCAGGAAGCCGAAGCTGGCGCGGGCCTTCTCCTCGGTGAAGCCCAGGGCGCGGAACATGCGGTCCTGCAGGGCAGGGTCGTTGATACGGATGGAACCGCCGCCCAGCTCCACACCATTGAGCACGATGTCGTAAGCCAGGGCGCGGCAGGCACCGGGGTCGCTCTCCACCTTGTCCAGGTCTTCCGGCTTGGGCATGGTGAAGGGATGGTGCATGGCCATCCAGCGGCCTTCCTGCTCGCTGTACTCGAACAGGGGGAAGTCCACCACCCACAGGAAGTTGAAGGCGTCCTTGTCGATGAGCTCGTACTTGCGGCCCATCTCCAGACGGACCTGGCCCAGGGCGGTGCAGGCGCGGACCCAGTCGGTGTCGCTGACCAGCAGCAGCACGTCCCCGGTCTCCACGTTCAGAGCCTGGTACAGGGCGGTCTTCTCCGCCTCGGTGAGGAACTTTTCAAAGCTGGAGGAGGTGCTCTCGGCGGTCAGGCGGCTGTAGGCCAGACCCTTGGCGCCGTAGGTCTTGGCGACTTCGCCCAGCTTGTCGATGTTCTTGCGGGTCAGGCGGTCAGCCATGCCCTTGGCGTTGATGGCACGGATGGTGCCGCCGGCGGCCAGGGCATCGGCAAAGGGCTTGAACTCGGTGCCGGCAAAGACGCTGCTCACGTCCTGGATCTCCAGACCGAAGCGGGTATCCGGCTTATCAGAGCCGAAGCGGCTCATGGCCTCGTCCCAGGGCATGCGCACGAAGGGGGTGGGCACGTCGATGTTCAGGATCTCTTTCCACAGACGCTTGATGAGGCCTTCGTTGATGGTCATGACATCGTCCTCGGTGACGAAGGACATTTCCTCATCGATCTGGGTGAACTCCGGCTGACGGTCGGCGCGCAGGTCCTCGTCCCGGTAGCAGCGGGCGACCTGGAAATAGCGGTCGAACCCGGACAGCATCAGGATCTGCTTGTACAGCTGGGGGCTCTGGGGCAGGGCGTAGAAGTGGCCGGGCTGCACACGGCTGGGCACCAGATAGTCACGGGCACCTTCCGGGGTGGACTTGATCAGGGTCGGGGTCTCGATCTCGCAGAAATGCTGGTCGTAGAAGTAGCTGCGCACCACCTGGCAGATCTTGGACCGCATGACGATGGGTTCGTGCATGGACGGGCGGCGCAGGTCCAGATAGCGGTAGCGCAGGCGCAGGTCATCGTTGACGTTGATGCCGTCGCGGATCTCGAAGGGCGGGGTCTGGGCTTCGCT
>CALXHN010000061.1 GCA_944388105.1 uncultured Gemmiger sp.
GCGGCTGCCAGCCTGCTGGAAATGCTTCTCTCGGTAATGGTACTGGTAGGCCTTCTGGTCAGTACGATCCCTATTGCCCAGGAGATGGTTTCCCTCTGGTTTTCGGACAATACCGATGCATTCCAGACGTTTTTGGGACATGCTTTCAATCTGGTCATTGGTATTGAGTTCATCAAGATGCTTGCCAAGCATAGTCCGGGAAGTGCGCTGGAAGTGCTTTTGTACGCCATCGCCCGCCAGATGATCCTGGGACATGCTTCCGCAATTGAAAACCTTATCAGTGTGGCTTCCATCGGTTTGATCTTCCTGATCCGCAAGTTTGTGTTTGTGCCCAGCTTCGGTTCCACCATGCCGGATGGACATACGGCTCCGGACCTGATGGAAAGCAACCACCACGACAGCGACGAGACATTCGGCTGAGATAAAAAACGCCCGCAGCATTCTTCCAACACGGGGAAGCGCTGCGGGCGCATTTTTTATAATACTCAAGTCCGGGGGCCTACCGGCTTATCCGGCGGATATTCCCCCTGCAGTTTAGCCTCGATGCGGCTGAGCCGTGCCTCCAATTGCTGGATGCGCTGCAGCTGCATGTCCGGCAGATCCTGCTGGTCCAGATCATCGGCGGGGCAGCAGCGGATGTTGTTGACCCGGACGACCTCCGCGGGAATGCCTACGGCGGTGGCGTTGGCGGGCAGGTTGTGGAGCACCACGCTGCCTGCCCCCACACGGACGTTGTCTCCGATGAATACAGGCCCCAAAACCTTGGCTCCGGCACCGATCAGCACGTTGTTGCCAACGGTAGGATGCCGCTTGCCGGTGTCCTTGCCGGTACCGCCCAGGGTCACGCCGTGATAGATGGTGCAGTTATCGCCGATCTCGGTGGTTTCGCCGAACACGATCCCCATGCCGTGGTCAATGAACAGCCGTTGACCGATCTTGGCCCCCGGATGAATCTCGATACCCGTAAGGTGACGGGAAATCTGGCTGACCAGGCGGGCCAGGAACAACAGTTTGTGCCGATACAGCCAATGGGCGATCCGGTGGGTCACCAGTACATGAAATCCCGGATACAGCAAAATCACTTCCAGCACATTGCGTGCTGCGGGGTCCTTGTCCCGTATATTCTTTGCGTCTGCCCAAAGGCCCATGCCGCCTACCTCTTTTCCTGTAAATTCGCTAATGGAATAACCATACCATATTTTCGGGAAAAAGGCAACGGAATCCCTTTTCGGGCGTGGGGGAATATGCTATAATACCTTTGTATATGGTCGGGTCATCCGGCCTGAAATATGGGAAAGAAAAGGGAAAAAATCGGGAAAGAACAGGGGGCAGTCATTATGAATCGAATGGAAGCGCTGGAAGAATATCAGCACGCGTGGAAGCGTGCGCAGCGCGATTACCGTGAAAAGATGGCAGCGGGTCAGTATCCGTATCTGCCGGTACTGGATGACATTCTTCAGAACGCCAACATTGAAAATCAGCTGCCCATTGGCATTGTGGAAATTCCGCTGGAACTGGTGGTGGGAACCAAAACGGCGGGCCGCACGGCGGCGTTTTCTTCCAATTTTCTGCCGCTGCTCAGCCCCAAGACCGAGTTTGCCACCAAGTGGGTTTCTCTGTGCATGGCCCATGTGGAGGAAGGCATCCGTGACCCCATCCGCTGCTTTGAATACCTGGGCCGCTTTTATGTGCAGGAAGGCAACAAACGGGTCAGCGTCCTGAAGTATTTCGGCGCGGATTCCATCTCTGCCAGCGTGACCCGTATCATGCCGCAGTACAGCGACAACCCGCAGATCCGCCAGTATTATGAATTTGTGGAGTATTATCCCATCTGCGGTATGTATACCCTGACTTTCACCCAGGAAGGCAGTTATGCCCGCCTGCAGAAAGCCATGGGAAAGGCTCCCGGAGAGAAGTGGACGGCCGAAGAACGCGCCGACATTCTTTCGCTGTATAACTGGACCAAGAAGGCCTATTATGCCAAGGGCGGTGAATCCATGCGCCCGACAGTGGGGGATGTCCTGCTCCTGCTGATCCGCCTGTACAAGGTGGATGATCTGAAGAAGCGCACCCCTGCCGAACTGGCCAAAGCCATTGAGTCGGTCTGGCCTGACGTTCTGGCCATCCAGAACCCGCAGCCCGTCAAGCTGAGCACCCAGCCCGCCGAGCCGGGACCCGCCCAGCCCAAGCTGTTGAACCGCATTCTGCCGGGGATCCGCACCAATTCCACGCCCACCCACCTGAAGGTCGCATTTGTCAATGAGCGTACCCCCGAGACCAGCGCCTGGACCAGTCAGCATGAATTCGGCCGCTGCCAGCTGGATCAGGTCTTTGCCGGACAGGTGGAGACCGTTGCCTATCACGGAGCGGTGGCGGGGGAGAACGCCGATGCACTGGTGGAACAGGCCATTGCGGAAGGTGCGGATATCGTCTTTACCACCAGCCCCAAACTGGTGGGGGCCTCCTTGCGCGCGGCCATCCAGCATCCGGAGGTTCGTATCCTGAACTGCTCGGTGGATATGCCGTACACCAGCATCCGGACCTACTACACCCGGGTATATGAGGCCAAATTCATCAGCGGCGCCATTGCCGGCGCCATGAGCCGCAGCGACCGTATCGGGTATGTGGCCGATTATCCCAGCTTCGGCACGCCTGCCAATATCAATGCCTTTGCCCTGGGGGCGCGCATGGTCAACCCCAAGGTCCGCATTGACCTGCAATGGACCTGCCTGCCCGGAGACCCCATGCAGGAATTCACCTCCAAGGGTATCACGATCATTTCCGGCCGTGACAACCCGGCGCCGGGGCGTCCTCAGCGGGAATTCGGCATCTTCATGATTCGTCCCGGGGGACGTCTGGAAGATCTGGCCTCGCCCTTCTGGCACTGGGGCCAGTTCTATGAAAATGTGATCCGCAGCGTGCTCAACGGAGCCTGGGCCAAGGATGCCGCCGACGGTACGCCCCGTGCGGTCAACTACTGGTGGGGCATGAACAGCGGCGTTATGGATGTGCTGTTCAGCCGGGAACTTCCCCATGATGTGCGGCATCTGGCGGGAATTCTGCGCCAGGGCATCATTGCGGGCGGCATCGACCCCTTTGCCTGCCATATTGTGGCGCAGGACGGGACCCTGATGAACGAAGGCCATTCCGGCTTTGCCCCCGAGCAGATTCTGCATATGGACTGGCTGTGTGATGCTGTTGACGGGGAGATCCCGGAATATGACGCCCTGACCGAGGCATCCAAGCCGATGTATCGCATGCAAGGGATCCACCGGGATAGGCTGCCGGTGGACAAGGAGGCTGAACTATGAGGCTTCTGGCCGTAGCGGATGAGGAATCCAAATACCTCTGGGATTATTATGAGCCGGAAAAACTGCGCGGCTATGACCTGATCATTGGCTGCGGGGACCTGAACTTCCATTATCTGGATTTCCTGGCAACCGTTGCGCCGGTGCCGGTGGTGTATGTGCATGGCAATCATGACGAAAGCTATGACGAACGCCCGCCCGCAGGGGCTGTGTGCATTGACGACGATGTGTTTTGCTATAAAGGATATCGGTTTTTGGGGCTGGGCGGCAGCTGCCGGTACCGTACCGGCGCCTGGCAGTTTACCGAAGCGGAGATGCGCCGCCGCATCCGCCGTGTCCGGGGCAAGATTGCCCGGGCAGGCGGGGTGGATGTGCTGGTGACGCATGCCCCTCTGCATGGTTACGGAGACCTGAATGATCTGGCCCATCGCGGGTTCACGGTCTTTCGGGAAGTTTTGGATACCTACAAGCCCGATGTGATGCTTCATGGTCATGTACATCTGACATATGGAGCCAACGTCGAGCGGGAACATCAATACGGCCAGACGCGCATCATCAATGCGTTTGAGCGTTTTACCATCGATTTGCCGGACAAGCCGGACATACCGGTTCACCAGGGGCTGCTGGCCCGCTGGCGCGGGTTTGGTGCAAACCGATAACGAGAAACAGGCGGGGGCATCCCAGCCGGAAAGAGGCAAAGATATGAAACAGAAGATCGGCGTTTTGGGGGCAGGTACCTGGGGTACGGCTCTGGCGCGTCTGCTGGCCGTAAACGGCCATGATGTGACCATGTGGAGTGCGATCCCCGAAGAACTCAAGAATATGGCCACCACCCACCGCCATCCCAACCTTCCCGGCATGGAATTGCCCGCTGCTATGCACTATACTGCCGATATGGCCGAGATCTGCGCCGGACGGGACCTGCTGGTATTTGCAGTGCCCTCTGTTTTTGTCCGGTCCACGGCCAAAAAGGCTGCCAAGTATATTCCGGACGGACAGGTCATCGTGGACGTGGCCAAGGGCATTGAGGAAAAGACCCTGATGACCATGTCCGAGATCATCGAGGATGAGCTGTCCAAGGTGCCGGGACACGAAACCTGCAAGGTGGTGGCCCTGTCCGGCCCCACCCATGCGGAGGAGGTGGCCCGGGACCTGCCCACCCTGATCGTGGCGGCCAGTGAGGACGAAGCAGCTGCCAGACAGGTGCAGAAGACCTTCACCAACCCCAATTTCCGCGTCTATACCAACAGCGACCGCCGTGGTGTGGAGCTGGGCGGTGCCATCAAGAATGTCATCGCGCTGGCTGTGGGCGTGGCGTTGGGCCTGGGGTACGGGGACAATGCCAAGGCGGCCCTGATCACCCGCGGCAACGCGGAGCTGTCCCGTCTGGGGGTGGCCATGGGCTGTCAGGCCAACACTTTCGCCGGCCTTTCCGGCATGGGGGACCTGATCGTGACCTGCACCAGCATGCACAGCCGCAACCTGCATGCCGGCATGCTCATGGGCCGTGGCATGGACGCCGAAACGGCCAAAAAGGAAGTGGGCCAGGTGGTGGAGGGCATCAACGCCCTGCCCGCTGCCCGCAAGCTGGCCAAGAAGTACAAGGTGGAAATGCCCATCGTGGAGGTGGTGGCCGATATCCTGTCCGGTCACCTGGAAGCCCGCAACGCCGTGGCCTCCCTCATGGGCCGGGACCTGAAACGGGAATGAGCCTCTTCTTTTCCGCCGCCTGCAGCACCCGCGCCATCCTGCCGGAAGAATTCAGTCGGCAATTGACAGACCTGTAAATGAAAAAACGCATCCGTGGGGAGAAATTCTCCACGGATGCGTTTTTGTTAGTGGAAAAAGCGGAGGCTCAGAACGCCAGACTTCCCTCACTGCGCCGCAGGTCGTTCCGCTCCAGCTCGGCCAGCAGTTCGTCCTGCTTCTGGTTCAGCAGCAGGCTCTGGCTGTACTGGGTGAACCGTTCGCACTCGTTCTCGGCCAGGAAGGCGGCGGAGTCCGGTCCCAGCGCCAGCTCATTCACAAACACCACCATCTCCTGGGTGTCGGGGAAGGCCCGCTCCATAAAATCAAAGGCGGCTTCCAGAGCATCCCCGGCGGCCGCTACGGCCTCTTCCCGGCGGCGCACCTGGGCGTTGAAACCGGCCCGCACCGTATCAAAGGCTTCGTCGTTGTCCATGGCGGGGTCCAGCTTCTTGCCCCAGCCCCGCATCAGGGCGGCAGCCCGGGTGTGGGCGGCGATCTGGGCGGCGGTCAGCCGGCCGGATGTCTTGCCTGCTTCCAGCTGGGCTTCATAGTCATCGCACTGGGCCGCAAACACGGCGGCAGGGTCGGTGATGTCCCCATTCAGGCTGCGCTTGAAGGCGCGCAGCTGTTGGTAGCAGGCATCGGTGGCCTCGTCGGTCTGACGGGCTTTGGCAAAACGGGTGTTCAGTCCGGCCAGCAGCAGGCTGACCAGGCTCATCCGCTCGTCAAAGGCAGCGTTGAGGGCGCGGTCCAGCACCGCATCAAAGGGCTTGCCCTGCAGGATATCCTCCACCCCATAGTCGGCGCGGTATTTCTGATACAAAGCCCAGTAGGCGGCAAAATCCCGGGCCACTTCCGGATGGCGCAGATACTGCCCGATGACCTCCTCGTCCGCAGGCAGACTCAGCGCCCCGGCCGCCTGCAGATAGGCGGACAGATCTTCCCAGCCGCGGGCGGTGACGAACTTGGGGCCGTCCACATCGTTCTCGATCTTGTAGAAGTGCTGGGGCCGCAGCTCCAGATAGGCAGTAATGCCGGGGTGCAGGCGGTGGGCGCGGGCGTATTCCTGCCAGACCGAAAGCTCCGGTTCAATGTCGATGCGCCGCACCCGGTCCAGGGTGACCAGGTCGAAGTCCCGCACGCTCTTGTTGTATTCCGGCGGGTTGCCGGCGGCCACGATGACCCACCCGGCGGGAACCGGCTGGTTGCCGAAGGTCTTGCCCTGCAGAAACTGCAGCATGGTGGGGGCCAGGGTCTCGGACACGCAGTTGATCTCGTCGATGAAGAGGATGCCGTTTTTCAGCCCGGTCTGCTCCATCTTCTCATAGCAGCTGGCAATGATCTCGCTCATGGTGTATTCGGTCACGCTGCGGTCCACGCCGGCGTAGTGCCGGTGCCGGATGAACGGCAGACCCACGGCACTCTGGCGGGTGTGGTGGGTGATGGTGTAAGCCACCAGGGCGATGCCGCAATCCCGGGCGATCTGCTCCATGATCTGGGTCTTGCCGATGCCCGGAGGGCCCATGAGCAGAATAGGCCGTTGACGGACCGGGGGGATCAGCGGGGTACCGGTGTCGTCGGTGGCCAGATAGGCCCGGACGGTGTTTTCAATTTCCTGCTTGGCGCGTTTGATGTCCATGCTTGCGTACTCCTTCCCGAATGCTTACAGCTGGGGCAGTTCGTCGGGGTCCCATTCCTGCCAATCCAGGGTGGGAGCCGTTTCCTTTTGTTGGGGCATAAATTCTTCCGGAGCCAGGATCAGCCGGATGGCCCAGGGCGGCACTTCCGGCGGCGGGCTCCCGTCTTCCAGAAAGAGAAAGGCCGTCTGATAGGCGGGCGGTCGGGCCGGGAATGTGCCCTTGCCGTCGGTGAAATACAAAACTCCCTGCAGATCCCGCAGCCGCCCTTCCTTTTGCAGCTCGTCAATGCGGGCGAAGGCGGGGCGGAAATCCGTGCCGCCGCCTCCGTTCAGCGTCAGGGCAGCGGCGTACCGTTCCAGGGTCTCGGTGTCCTTCAGGAAGGTGATATCCCGCACGGCATCATCACACTGCATCACCACGATGTTGCACTTGCTGAAAAAGCTGCCGGAGGTTTTCAGCAGGCCGAAGGTCTCCCGCAGGAAGGATTTCACCAGCTCCCCGGCGGTGGACTCGCTGGTGTCGATGACAATGACCAGATCCCGGATCTTTTTGCTTTCCCGGGTCTCCAGCGGTTCAATCAGAGGCATGTTTCCGTAGGTGGTCAGCCCGTAGGTGTAGTAGCCCAGATCAAACTCATCCAGATCCAGCCTGGGCTCCTCCCGCAATACGGCGAACCGGCGCAGGAAGTCCTTGTACAGCCGGCGGCTGCGTCCGGCTTCCACCTGGGCGGCCAGACTCTGGGCCCCGGCGGCTTCTCCCGCCTGACGTCCGGCCTGCTGCATGCTCAGCTGGGTCTCCCGGCCCAGCTGCTCCCATTGACGGCCCATCATCTGGGCGGCGGGGGAGTCCGGGTCGGTGGGCCACAGCCGGTGACTGTCACAGTAAAACTCCTGCTGCAGCTTGTCCAGCTCCCCGGCGCTGCACTGGGCCAGAACCCGGTAGATGGGGCCGGCGGCCACAAATTTGGCCTTTTCCTTGAGTTCGGCGTAGGTCTTTTGCCGCAGCCAGCTCACCGGCCGGGTCAGGGCCTCCACTCCCAGGGTGTCCAGGGTGTGCTCCACTGCAATGTCGCAGGCCAGCCCCCACAGAGCCGGGTCCCGACCTTCCCGCAGCCAGGGATGGCGGAAGATGCAGTGCAGCACACTGTGCAGATACGCCCGGGCCAGATACTTGCGGTTTTTGCGGTAAATGCGCAGCACCCAGGCGGGCCCGTAGACCAAGGCCGCCCCGTTGGTGGCGGGGCCGCGCTCCGGTTCCGGGTCAGGGGTCAGGCTCAGGGCCCCCAGGGCGGCATTCAGGTAGCGAAGCTGGATATACAGCTCGCTGCGGGTCAGTTCCATGGCGCGGCGTGCCATGGTGACTTCCCACTCGGCTTGTGTCTGTACATGCTGCGGCATGGTCCTGTCCTCCTTTGTATAAGCGTTCCGGCAAAAGCCGGTCACAGATCATCAAAATCGTAGGTCTTCTTCTGCTTCCGTCCGGCGCCGGAAGTGCCCGCCAGCAGCAGGGCTGCGCCCTCGCTCCATTGGGCCTGCCCGCAGGCAAGGGCCGCTTCCCGGCGGGACGTTTCGTCCAGTACCCCGGCCAGGGCCTGCAATGCGGCGGCGTCCCGGTCGGCCAGGATCACGGCCACGGCATCAGCGGCATGGTCCGCCAGATAGGCTCCGTACCGGGCACGGGCTTCTTCATTCAGCTGTACGGGGCAGCACAGCCGGTCCAGGGCCACCCGGCAGAGCCCTTCGGGGGACTCCTCCGCGTCAGCCATGGCGAAGGCGGCGTCATACTCTTCAAAGGCCAGCACACCCTGGTCAAAACACTGGCGATAGCGGTACCCCACCCCCTCAATGCTGTGGTTGAAGATGTGGGCGGGGGTGTTTTCATGCAGATACTCGGAAAATTCCGGGTAGTACAGGCGTGCCGGTGCTGTTCCGCCCAGAAACTCCACCCCGATGCCGGCAGCCACGGCGGCCAGCATCTTTTTCAGTCCGGTGGCTTCGTCGGGAGCGGCGCGCAGGGCAAAGGTGCGCAGGGCGCGGCAGTTGGTGAACAGGTCGCTGCCCAGGCTTTCGATCCCGGGCCCCGCCGTCAGGCAGCGCAGGGCACGGCAGTTGTAGAAAGCGCCGTTATGGATGGCTCGCACGCTGTCGGGCAGAATCACTTCCTGCGCAAACTCTCCGCAGACGGGGTGGTCGGAAGGACAGGCGCCCGCCGGCGTTTCCAGCTGTCCGCCTTCCGGCTCCCGGCGGGCGGAAAAGCAGTACGGCCCGATCTCGGTCACCGGCAGGCCGCCCGCTGTATCCGGCACCAGGGCACGGGGCGACTCCCCGAACAGGCGCAGCAGCCGAGCCCCGCCTGTGCAGGGCTCCCAAAGGATACTGACCGAACGCTGCATACTGCCACCTCGTTTCTGTTTTGGGTCCGGGTCTTTACAACAGGGCTATTATAGCATAAAATGTTGGGACGGGAAACACAAATCCCTGGGTATATGAAATGAAGAAAGATTTTGGGGAGGTTACAAGGTTTTATGCGCACATCGCACGGTCAAAACGCAATCCTGACGGGGTCCATACCCCGTCAGCTGCTTTTGTTCTTTCTGCCCATCTGGTTCGGGACCCTGTTCCAGCAGCTGTACAACACCGCCGATACCCTGATCGTCGGCAACTTTGTGGGAACCCAGGCCCTGGCGGCGGTGGGCGCCACCGGTGCTTTTGTTCAGCTGCTGGTGGGGGTGTTCGTCGGGCTGTGCAGCGGCGCCGGGGTGGTCATTGCCCAGAGCTACGGCGCCGGCAATGTGGAAGCGGTGGACCGTCAGGTCCACACCGCTCTGTCCATGGCCATTCTGGGCGGTGCTGCGCTGACGGTGCTGGGGCTGGTGACCAGCCGCGGCGTGCTGCTCCTCATGCAGACCCCGGCCGAGATCATCGACGCAGCCACTCTGTATCTGCAGATCTATTTCCTGGGCATGATTCCCCAGATCATCTACAATATGGGTACCAACATCCTGCGGGCGGTGGGGGACAGCAAGCGTCCCCTCTACTTCCTGCTCATTGCCTCCCTGGTGAACATCGTGCTGGACATCGTCTTTGTGGCCGGGTTCAAATGGGGTGTGGCCGGTGCCGCGCTGGCCACCATCATCAGCCAGCTGGCCAGCGCGGTGCTCACGCTGCGCTGTCTGGCAGGCTCCAACGGAATGCCCTGGCACCTGGAAACCGCCCGCATGCGGCCGGACCCGGCGGTGCTTTCCGATATCTGCCGCATCGGTCTGCCCAGTGCGGCCCAGTCGGCCCTGTACAGCATCAGCAACATCGTCATTCAGGCGGCGGTGAACGGGTTCGGCACCACGGCGGTGGCGGCCTGGAGCGTGTACGGCAAGATCGACTTCCTCTTCTGGATGACGGTCAGCTCCTTCGGTATCGCCATCACCACCTTTGCAGGGCAGAACTTCGGGGCCCGACTCTATGACCGGGTCCACCGCGGCACCCGGGTCTGCCTGGGCATGGCAGCCGGCACCACGGTGGCCATCAGTCTGGCGCTGTACCCGCTGGCGGAGCTGGCTTTCCGGCTGTTCAGCCAGGACGACGCGGTGGTGGCCCAGGGTGTTCAGATGATGCACTTCCTGGTCCCCACCTACATCACCTATGTCTGCATTGAGATCTTCTCCGGCGCGTTGCGCGGCTGCGGGGATGTGCGGGTGCCCACCCTCATCACCGTGTTCGGTGTCTGTGGGCTGCGGGTGGCCTGGCTGCTGCTGGTGGTGCCCCGCTTCCACACCATTCTCATGGTGGAAGCCAGCTACCCCATCACCTGGGCTCTGGCCAGTCTGCTGTTTGCTGTCTACTATTTCCAGGGCGGCTGGCTGCGCCGGTGTATGGCAGCTCAGGCTGCCAAGGATGCGCCGGCCGAAAGCTGAAAGGAGCCGGAGATGGATTTTCTGCTTCGCCCTGCCGTTCCCGACGACCTGAGGGAAATTCTGCGGGTCATGCATGTGTCCCGGCGGGCACTGGCTTGTCAGGACTGGTTTGTGCCGGATACAGAGGCATATTTTGCCTCGCATATCGATAGCGGGGAAGGGTTCTGCTATGTGGCCCAGGCCCCGGCCGGCGAACTGGCCGCCTATTTTACCGTCAAGCTGGCGGGGGAGGCTGCCGACGCCCTGGGCCGGCAGCTGGGGATGCAGGGCGCGGAACTGCGGGCCTGTGCCCAGATGGACAGCTGCTGTGTGGCACCGCCCTACCGGGGCCACAGCCTGGAAGGCCGACTGATGCAGCTGGCCGAACAACGCCTGTTGGATTGGCCTGACCGTCCCTATCGCCATTGCCTGGGCACCGTTCATCCAGATAACGCCGCCAGCCTGTACAGCTTTCTTCATCGGGGGTACCGCATTGCCGCCGCCGATGTGCTGTGTTACGGCGGGAAGCGCCGTCATATCCTGCAAAAAGATCTATAAAGAAAAGGGCCTCTGCCGGAATTCCACGGCAGAGGCCCTTTCTGGTTGAAAATTCAGACGGATTCTTCCAGCGCCTGTTGGGCTTCCCGCACCGCCGAAGCGCTGGTCTGCTGGATGTGCCATTCGTCCAGACCGGGCAGCCCCATGGGCACGCCCTCCCGGCGGAAGCGCATGCCGCTTTCCCGCAGGGTTTTGCCGCTCATGTGGAAGGCTCTGGCCCGGGGCAGCACCCGGCACAGCTCCCGGATGACCTGGGCGTTCACCCCGGCCCCGATGAGCACCTCGGGACCATCGGTCCGGTCCCGCTCGGCCAGCAGGGAAGTCAGCACGGTCCGGCCATCCAGGCAGCAAGCGGCGGCGCCGCTGGTCAGTACCGTGTCAATGCCCAGGGCCGCGGCGGCCAGATATGTTTCCACCGGATTGCGGGAGACATCGATAGCCCGGTGCAGTGTCAGACCGGCCCCGGGACCGGCTGCCCGGATCAGGCGGCGGACAGCGTCGGTGTCCACTTCCCCCTCCGCCGTAAGCGCACCGATCACAAACCCGTCGGCGCCGGCTTCCCGCAGCACCGGGATCTGGCGGCACATCAGGTCGATCTCTTCCGGCGTGTACAGAAAATCTCCCGGACGAGGCCGCATGAGGCAGCGCACCGGGATGGTGCTTTCTTCCCGGATCTGAGCCAGCAGCGCGGCATAGGGGGTCAGACCTCCCACGCCCAGGGCACTGCACAGTTCCAGCCGGTCTGCGCCCCCGGCCACCGCCGCACGGGCGGATGCCAGACTGTCCACACAAACTTCCAATACAGGTTTCATAATCGGGTCCCTTTCTCCGGATCAGTGTCCGGCCCTGTAAATTTGAACATAGTATACCACGGAGACCCGAAAATGCACAGTGCCCCCGCAGGGAAGATCCGGCGGGGGCAGCGGGCGGTTCTATAAAAAAACAGGAAAGGATGACTCAGGCTGCCCGGCCGCCCCGCACGACCCGCAGGGAGACTGCACGGCGTGTTCCGGCGGCACAGGAGGTCCGCACGGGTGCAGACTGTGTTTTGGGCGCAGGCTTGGACTCTGCCAGCCCGCAAAGAAAGTTCATTCCCACCAGGTCAGCCAGCCCCAGAAGCAGGGCGACGAGCCAGAATACCGTCCCCTCTGCGGCAGCGCAGAAGATTACCAGCAGCAGAAAGCCCATGGCCGACATCAGAAACCGACATACCTGTTGTTTGATCATTTGAAAGTTCATGATTCATACCTCCGCAAACTGTATCAATCACAACCAATTGTTGTTTCATGACCCCATGATAATACAACAAAGAGTTGTTGTCAACCCAAAAAACAACTTTTGAGTGAAAATTTTCCAATTTTCGCTCTTTACAGAAACTACCAAAGGTTGTATAATAAGCACATCAAAGAATCCCCGGCTCCCCCCGGCCGGAAAGGAGCTTGCAGATGTTTGCAGAACGCTTGAAGATGGCCCGCAAGGCCAAAAAATACAGTCAGGCTGAAGTGTCCCGTCTGTTGGGTGTGACCCAGCAGGCAGTAGGAAAGTGGGAAACCGGCCGCTCCACGCCGGATCCCCAGACCGTTGCCCGTCTGGCTGAGATCCTGGACACCACCGCCGACGCTCTGCTGGGGCTGCACAATGCGGCCGCGACCATCAGCCAGGACGTCATGGCCCGCTATGAACAATGTCTTGTCCCGGTGGTGGGCACGGTGCGTGCCGGTTACGGTGCACTGGCCTTTGAGGAGGACTATGGCAAAGAATATGCCAGCGTCAAGGACCCGCAGAACTACTTTTATCTGGTGGTCAAGGGCGACAGTATGGAACCCCGCATTTCGGACGGGGACCTGGCGCTGGTGCGTCGCCAATCCACATTGGACAACGGGGACCTGGGGGTCATCGTGTTTGGCGTGGACGGGGAAGGCACCCTGAAAAAGTACATTCAGCGGGGGAACTCGGTGGTATTGCATCCCTTTAATCCGGCGTATGATGAGGTGGTCATCAAGGGGGAGGACCTGGACCATCTGTACATTGCCGGCAAAGTGGTGGAGACCAAGGCCAAGTGGTAAGGCCTTTTTACAGTAACCAGTATACCAGCAGAAAAGTCCGTTAACCGGGACTTGCGTCCGATAAGCGTGCAGGCGCAGC
>CALXHN010000062.1 GCA_944388105.1 uncultured Gemmiger sp.
CCGCTGTTGGCCGCAATGATGCTGGCCACGGTGGTCTTGCCTACGCCGGAAGGGCCGTAGAAGATCATGTTGGGGATGCGGCCGGAGGCCTGTGCGGCTTCCAGGGTACGGCGGAAGACCTTCCCCTCCCCCAGCAGATGACGCTGGCCGCAGACTTCGGCCAGGGTGCGCGGGCGCAGACGCTGTGCCAGTGGTTCCATGAAAAATTCTCCCTTTTTCGCAAATACGTGACTTACCCTTGCATTATAGACGATTAAAATGGTAGAATCAAGGCAGATAAAGTAATACCCTTGGAAAGCGAGAGACCCTCATGACCAAAAAAGAACTGGCCGCCATCTGCATTCAGCGGCTGAAAGAAGAATATCCTCTGGCGGACTGCACCCTGGACTATGACCATGCCTGGGAGCTGCTGGTGGAGGTGCGTCTGGCTGCCCAGTGTACCGATGAACGGGTGAACGTGGTGGTGAAGGACCTGTTTGCCAAATATCCCGATGTGCAGGCCCTGGCCGCCGCCGAACCGGAAGAGATCGAAGCCATTGTGAAACCCTGCGGGCTGGGCCGCAGCAAGGCCCGGGATATTTCCGCCTGCATGCGGATGCTGCGGGACAAATATGACAGCAAGGTGCCGGACGACTTCGACGCGCTGCTGGCCCTGCCCGGTGTGGGCCGCAAGAGTGCCAACCTGATCATGGGAGATGTGTTCGGCAAGCCGGCCATCGTCACCGACACCCACTGCATCCGCCTGTGCGGGCGTATCGGGCTGGTGGATGAAGGGGTCAAGGAGCCCAAGAAGGTGGAAATGGCCCTGTGGAAGATCATTCCGCCGGAGGAAGGCAGTGATTTCTGCCACCGGCTGGTGTACCATGGTCGGGCTGTCTGCACCGCCCGCACCGAGCCCTACTGCGACAGGTGCTGTCTGGCTGATGTGTGCCGGTACGCCAAAAAGAACGGCAAAGCAAAGAAAGAGGAGGCGTGAGGTTGGAACAGCACGCAAAGAACCCCACCTTGCTGGGCGGGGCGCTGATTTCAGCCCGGGTGGTGGATCGTCTGCTGGAAGAGATGGCCCACGGTGCCTACGCCGGGTTGGACCGTCTGCCGCCGGAACTGGAACTGGCCGCCCGACTGGGGGTGAGCCGCACGGTGGTGCGGGATGCCCTGAGCGAACTGGAGCGGGGCGGATACCTGGAGCGGGTGCGGGGCATCGGCACGGTGGTGAACCGGGATGTGGTCCACCTGGCCCACCGCATGGACCAGAAGATGGAATTCCACAAGATGATCGAGGCTATGGGGCGCATCCCCCACACGGACCATGTCATGGTGACCCGGCAGACCGCCGACGCCGAGCTGGCCGGGGTCCTGGGCCTGCAGGCCGGAGAGACGGTTCTGGTGGTGGGCAAGCGGATGCTGGCCGACGACATTCCGGTGCTGTTCTGTACCGACGTGATGCCCCTGGCCCTTTTCGGCGGGCGTCTGGACGGGATCGACTTTAGCCGGCCCATCTTTGATGTTCTTCAGGATCACTGTGACATCCAGACCACCAGCACGGTGGCCCGACTGCATGCGGTGCCCGGGGAGACCGCCGTGCGGCGGCTGCTGGGACTGAGTCCGGACAAGGCCCTGCTGGAACTGGAAGAGACCTGTTATTCCCGCCTGTGCCGTCCGGTGGTGCGCAGCAAGACCCTTTACACAGATTTTTTTGATTTTGCTCTTGTGCGCAAGCTCGTATAGTTGTAGAATAGGTGAGGCTTACAGGCCGCCGCTTCTGCGAACGGGGTTTCCCCGGGCACAGGGTCGGCGGCCTTGGGCTGTACGTTCAAACCAGAAACAGGAAAGGAAAGGTTGTTGCCCATGAGACACCTGATCGATCCGCTTGATTTCACTTACGAGGAGACGCTGCGCCTGCTGGACCTGGCCGACCGTATTCATGACGATCCGGCCGCCTACAAGGACGTGGCGTACCGCAAGCGTCTGGCGTCGCTGTTCTATGAACCCTCCACCCGTACCCGGCTTTCCTTTGAGGCCGCCATGCTGAACCTGGGCGGCCAGGTGCTGGGCTTCCCGGATGCAGGGGTTTCCAGCGCTTCCAAGGGCGAGACGGTGGCGGACACCATCCGCATCGTCAGCTGCTATGCGGACATTGCCGCCATGCGCCATCCCAAGGAAGGCGCCCCCCTGCGGGCTGCGCGGTATTCCCGGATTCCGGTCATCAATGCGGGCGACGGCGGACACAGCCATCCCACCCAGACTCTGCTGGACATGATGACCATCCGCCGCCGCAAAGGGCATCTGGACGGACTGACCATCGGTTTCTGCGGAGACCTGAAGTTCGGGCGCACCGTTCATTCCCTGATCAAGAGCCTGTCCCGCTGGCCGAACATGAAGTTCGTGCTCATCAGCCCCGAGGAGCTGCGGGTGCCGGACTACATCCTGACCGAGGTGCTGGACCCCAAGGGCATCCCCTATGTGGAGACCCGCAGCCTGGAAGAAGCCCTGCCCCAGCTGGACATCCTGTACATGACCCGGGTGCAGCGGGAGCGCTTCTTCAATGAGGAAGACTACGTCCGCCTGAAGAACAGCTACGTGCTGACCAAGGCCAAGCTGGCCCAGGCCCCCGCCGACATGGCGGTGCTCCATCCCCTGCCCAGGGTGAACGAGATCACCCTGGATGTGGATGATGATCCCCGCGCCGCCTACTTTGAGCAGGCACAGAACGGCGTATACATGCGCATGGCACTGATTATGACTTTGCTGGGTCTGAAAGACCCCAAGACCGGGGAGGTGGCTTTCGAATGCTGAACATCGACGAAATCCAGAACGGCGTGGTCATTGACCACATCACCGCCGGCACCGGTCTGGCGCTGTACCACCTGATGGAGCTGGAAAAACTCAGCGACGCCAGCGTGGCCCTGCTGCAGAACGTGCGCAGCCAGAAAAGCGGCAAGAAGGACATCATCAAGATCGAGGGCGACATCCAGAGCCTGGACTTCAATGTGCTGGGCTATCTGGACCCCCAGATCACCATCACCTACATCGAGAACGGCCATGTGACCCGCAAGGTCCGGCCGGAGCAGCCCAAGCAGCTGGTAAACGTGATCAAGTGCACCAACCCCCGCTGCATCACCTCTCTGGAGGAAGGCTGCGACCACATCTTTGCCCTGACCCCCAGCGGACGGTACCGCTGCATCTACTGCGAACAGGAATTCAAGGTCCAGAACCTGTGAGGTTCCTGTACAAGCCATAAAAACCATAAAAACAAAGAAGTGCTTTCCCTTATTAAAAAGGAAGGCACTTCTTTTTTATACGCAGGCGGCCAGATTGCTGTCGCTGAGGATGATGCGGCCGTCGGCATCGGCGTCGGCGGTGTAGGTCACGCCCGGATGGGCGGTACCATCGGCAATGCGGTCGGCAAGAGCCTGCTCCACCGCCCTGCTCACCTTGCGGCGCAGGTCCCGGGCCCCGTAAGGCGGCACTTCGCTGCCTGCCAAAGCCGCGGCAGCGGCCTGCGTGTGGCGCAGGGTATACCCCTGTCGGGCGGCCCGCTCTTCCAGTTCGGTGAGCAGCTTGCCTGCAATGGCTGCCAGCTGGGCCGGACCAAGCGGGTCAAAGACCACCACATCGTCCAGTCGGCCCATGAGTTCGGGGCGGAAATATTCCTTGGCTTCCTGCAGCGCCTGCTTGCTGCGGCGGGCGGTATCCTCGGCCGCGGTACCGAAGCCCAGGGGGGCTGACTGCCCCACCAGGCACCGGGCGCCCAGGTTGGAGGTCAGCAGGATGATGGTGTTGGAAAAGTCCGCCTTACGGCCCTGGGCGTCGGTGAGCACGCCATCTTCCAGGATCTGCAGCAGGATGTTCTGGATATCCCCGTGGGCCTTTTCAATCTCATCAAAGAGCACCACGCTGTAGGGGCGGCGGCGCACGGCTTCGGTGAGCTGGCCGCCCTCCTCATGGCCCACATACCCCGGTGGCGAACCGATGAGGCGGGCCACCGTGTGCTGTTCCATATACTCCGACATGTCAAAGCGCAGCAGGGCCTTCTCACTGCCGAACCAGTTCTTGGCCAGGGTGCGGGCCAGCTGGGTCTTGCCCACCCCGGTGGGCCCCAAAAACAGCATGGCACCGATGGGACGCCCCGCTTCCCGCAGGCCGGTGCGGCTGCGGCGGATGGCGGCGGCCACCGCGTGCACCGCCCGGGGCTGGCCGACGACCTCGGCGGAAAGGCGGCTTTCCAGCTGTTCCAGCCGCTCCCGCTCGGCCTCCCCCACCCGCTGGGCCGGCACCCCGCTGGCCTTGCTGACCACCCGGGCAATGTCCTGGGGCGTCAGGGTCGCCGGACTGCCGCCTTTTTCCGCACTGGCAATGCGGGCCGCAGCGGCGGCCTCATCCAGCAGGTCGATGGCCTTGTCCGGCAGGTACCGTCCCGGCAGGTACCGCACGCTCAGTTCCACCGCCGCATGAATGCTTGCCGGCGGGATGGTGACCCCGTGATACCGCTCATACCGGGGCATGAGTCCCCGCAGGATGGTCTCGGCATCCGCCGGGACCGGCTCCTCCACCATCACCTTGCCGAAGCGGCGGTCCAGGGCCGTATCCTTGGCGATGGTCTTGCGATATTCTTCCGGCGTGGTGGCCCCGATGAGCTGCAGTTCGCCCCGGGCCAGCATGGGCTTGAGGATGCTGGCCGCGTCGATGGCTCCTTCCGCGGCGCCGGCCCCGGCGATCACATGGATCTCGTCAATGAAGAGGATGGTCATGCGGTCCCGGTAGAGTTCCTCCAGCAGGCTTTTGAACCGCTCCTCAAAGTCGCCGCGGTACTTGGTGCCCGCCACCATGGCCGCCATGTCCAGGGCCAGCACCCGCCGTCCCCGCAGGCTCTGGGTCACCTGGTCGGCGGCGATGCGCTGGGCCAGCGCTTCGGCCAGGGCACTTTTGCCTACACCCGGCTCCCCCAGCAGGCAGGGATTGTTCTTCTGGCGGCGGCAGAGGATCTCGATCATCCGGTCCAGCTCCTTGTCCCGGCAGAGAACCGGGTCCAGGCGCCCTTCCTGGGCCAGACGGGTCAGGTCCCGGCCATACTTTTCGCTGGGTTTGCTGCCCCGGCTGGTGCTCATGCGGGGAGTGCCGGAAGGCAGGATCAGCTGTCCGGACAGCTGGCGGCACTCCCGCGCCGCCTGGGGCACTTCCACCCCCAGCGAGGCCAGCCACACACTGGCCGTACAGGCACAGTCCTCCAGCATGGCGCAGAGCAGATGCTCATTTTCCGCCCGGGGTACCCGGGCCGCATGGGCGCCCAGCACCGCAAATTCCAGAGCCTTGCTCATCTCGGGGGCCAGGTCCCGCCGGCTCAGGCGGATGCTGCGGCCGGTACACACCCGCCCTGCCAGACAGCTGCGCAGGGTGGTTTCGCTGATGTTTTTGCGGCGCAGGAAATCCGCTGCCGGCCCCTGGGCGGTCTGCAGCATGGCCAGCAGCAGGTGGCCGGTGTCGGCGGCGGTACAGCCCTGCTGCCCTGCCAGAGACAAAGCCCGCCCCACCGTGCGGGCGGCGGAGCAGGACAAACCTTTATGAAAATACAGCATATGACTCCCCTTTCGGCGCGCCAAAACGGCGTGCCCGCTGTGTGAATAAACTACAACCAGTATAGGCGGGCAGCGGGCAAATAATCATCGAAACCGGGCAAAAGCGCTGACAAATGCGGGTATGCGTGGTATAATATTTCTGCATTTTTTATACAAAGGTGGGGAAGGCATGCACAGATTGCTGCGTTATCTCAAAGGCTACGAACGGGAAACCGTCCTGGCGCCCCTGTTCAAGATGCTGGAAGCCTGCTTTGAGCTTCTGGTGCCGCTGGTGGTGGCTGCCATCGTGGACACCGGCATCCAGAACCGGGACGTGGGCCAGATTGCCCGCCAGGGCGGGCTGCTGGTACTGCTGGCCGTGGTGGGACTGGCTTCCAGCGTGACAGCCCAGTATTTTGCCGCCAAGACCGCTCTGGGATACGGCACGGCGCTGCGCCGGGACCTGTACCACCACATCAACACCCTTTCTTACACCGAGCTGGACGGCATCGGCACCCCGACGCTGGTCACCCGCATGACCAGTGACATCAACCAGCTGCAGAACGGCGTCAACATGACCCTGCGTCTGCTGCTGCGCTCCCCCTTCATCGTCATCGGCGCGCTGATCATGGCCCTGTCCATCAGCCCCCAGATGACCGCCTGGTTCCTGCTGGTCACCGTGCTGATCTCCCTGGTGATCTATCTCATCATGCGCATCACCGTGCCCCGCTATCACCAGGCCCAGAGCATGCTGGACAAGGTCACCCTGCTGACCCGGGAGAACTATGTGGGCACCCGTGTGGTGCGGGCTTTCTCCCGTCAGGAGGACGAGATCCGGGATTTCACCAAAACCAACGATACCCTGAAAAAAGTCCAGACCACGGCGGGACGCATCTCCGCCCTGATGAACCCCATGACCTATCTCATCGTCAACTTCGGCATCATTGTGGTGCTGGTCCGGGGCGGCGCCCTGGTCAATGACGGAGCCCTGACCCAGGGTGAGATCATCGCCCTGATCAGCTACATGAACCAGATTCTGACCAACCTGCTGCGCATGGCCGATCTGGTCATCTCGGTGACCCGGGCCCTGGCCAGCGGTATCCGGGTCAATGAACTGCTGAAGACCCCCACCGGCATGCCCGACCCGGCCGAATCCGGGGCCAAGGAGCTGGCTCCCGCGGAGGGTGCCCCGGCGGTGACTTTTGACCATGTGACCTTCACCTACAAGGACGCCGGTGCCCCCAGCCTGACCGACCTGGATTTCCGGGCCATGAGCGGGCAGACCATCGGCGTCATCGGCGGTACCGGCAGCGGCAAGAGCACTCTGGTCAATCTGATTGCCCGCTTCTACGACGCTACCGAAGGCAAGGTGGAACTGTACGGCCATGATGTGCGGCAGTATCCCTTTGCCCAGCTGCGCACCATGATCGGGGTGGTGCCCCAGCGGGCGGTGCTCTTCACCGGCACCATCCGGGACAACATGCGCTGGGCCTGCCCCAACGCCACCGACGAGCAGATCTGGGCGGCGCTGGAGATTGCCCAGGCGGCGGACTTCGTCCGGGGCAAGCCGAAGGGGCTGGATGAGCCGGTGGAGACCGCCGGACGCAACTTTTCCGGCGGCCAGCGTCAGCGCCTGACCATTGCCCGGGCGCTGGTCCCCCGCCCCGCCGTCCTGATTCTGGATGACAGCGCCTCGGCCCTGGACTACGCCACCGACGCGGCCCTGCGCAAGGCGTTGAAAGAAAAGACCTCCGGCATGACGGTGTTCATCGTGTCCCAGCGGGCCACGGCGGTACAGCGCGCCGACCGGATTCTGGTGCTGGACGATGGTGCTCTGGCAGGCAGCGGCACCCATGCCGAGCTGCTGAAAACCTGCGAAGTCTATCGGGAGATCTGCCTGAGCCAGCTTTCCCGGGAGGAGGTGGAGAAAACCGTATGAGCAAGGCCAAACAAACCGCCAGCCGGGATACCATCCGCCGGGTACTGAAACTGATTGCCCCCTATCGCCTGCTGGTGCTGATTTCCCTGATTCTGGCCGCCGTGACGGTCATCACCACCCTGTACGCCCCCATTCTCACCGGCCTGGGCGTGGACCTGATCCTGGGTCCCGGTCAGGTGGATCTGCCTGGTCTGGTCAGGCTGGCCATTCAGCTGGGTATCGTGGTCTGCGTGACCTCGGTGAGTCAGTGGCTCATGAGCCTGATCAACAACCGCATCACCTTCCAGGTGGTGCGGGACATCCGGGTGCGGGCCTTCCGCCATATGGAGGAACTGCCCCTGCGCTACATTGATGCCCACCGCCCCGGTGAGACCATCAGCCGGCTGACCACCGACGTGGAACAGTTCTCCGACGGTCTGCTCATGGGCTTCACCCAGCTGTTTACCGGCGTGCTGACCATTCTGGTCACCCTGATCTTCATGCTGTCCATCGACTGGCGCATCACCCTGGTGGTAGTGCTGCTGACCCCCCTTTCCATCTTCGTGGCCAAGTTCATTGCCCAGCACACCTACTCCATGTTCCGGGTCCAGAGCGAGACCCGGGCCGAGATGACCGGTCTGGTGGAAGAACTGGTGGGCAACCAGCATCTGGTGCGGGCTTTCGGGTACGAGAGCCGTGCCGAGGAACGGTTCGAGCGCATCAACCTGGATCTGCAGTCCTGCGGGCTGCGGGCCACCTTCTACTCTTCCCTGTCCAACCCCTGCACCCGCTTTGTCAACTCTCTGGTGTATGCGGCGGTGGGTGTGCTGGGCGCCCTCTTTGCCATTGCGGGGGGCATCACCGCGGGCAATCTGTCCGCTTTGCTCCAGTACGCCAACCAGTACACCAAGCCTTTCAACGACATCTCCAGCGTCATGACCGAGCTGCAGAACGCCCTGGCCTGTGCCCAGCGGGTGTTCGACCTGATCGACGAGCCCCCCATCACTCCCGATGCCCCCGACGCGGTGGAGCTGCGTCAGGGTGCAGGCCGGGTCGCCTTTGAGCATGTGAAGTTCCGGTATGTGCCGGAGGTCCCCCTGATAGAGGACATGAACCTGCGGGTCTGGCCCGGGCAGCGCATCGCCCTGGTAGGCCCCACCGGCTGCGGCAAGACCACCCTGGTCAACCTGCTCATGCGGTTCTATGAGATCAACGGCGGTTCCCTGAAGGTGGACGACCATCCCATCGACATGGTGACCCGGGATTCCCTGCGTGCCAACCTGGGCATGGTGCTGCAGGAGACCTGGCTGAAATGCGGCACCGTGGCCGAGAACATTGCCTACGGCAAGCCGGACGCCAGCCGGGAGGAAATCATTGCCGCCGCCAAGAAAGCCCGGGCCCACAGCTTCATCTGCCGTCTGCCCCAGGGCTACGACACCATGATCGCCGAGGACGGCGACAACCTGAGCGCCGGACAGCGTCAGCTGCTCTGCATTGCCCGGGTCATGCTGCGGCGCCCGCCCATCCTGATCCTGGATGAAGCCACTTCCAGCATCGACACCCGCACCGAGGTACTGGTGCAGGATGCCTTTGAAGAACTGATGAAGGGCCGCACCAGCTTTATTGTGGCCCACCGCCTGTCCACCATCAAGAATGCCGACCGGATCCTGGTGATGAAGAGCGGCAGCATCATCGAGAGCGGTACCCATGAGGAACTGCTGGCCAAGAACGGCTTCTATGCCCAATTGTACCAGAGCCAGTTTGCCCCAGCTTGAGCAGACACATAAAGGAGGAAAATGAAGATGTCCAACACGCAGATCCCGCAGAACTACAAGAGCCTTCTGGGCTTGTACGACACCCAGAAGGCCATCGGCCTGATCAAGACCATCTTTCAGGAAAAGCTGTGCGCCGCTTTGCACCTGAAACGGGTCACCGCGCCCCTGTTCGTGCTCCACGGCAGCGGCCTGAACGACGATCTGAACGGCGTGGAACGCCCTGTGCGCTTTGACGTTCCCTGCCTGGACGAGGAGGCCGAGGTGGTACACAGTCTGGCCAAGTGGAAGCGGTTTGCTCTGGCCAAGTATGGATTCCGCCCCGGGCAGGGCCTGGTATGCGATATGAACGCCATCCGCCGGGATGAGACCCCCGACAACCTGCACAGCATCTATGTGGACCAGTGGGACTGGGAGCGTGTGGTGACCGAGAAGCAGCGCACCATCCCCTTCCTGAAAGACACGGTGCGGGACATTGTGGACGCGGTGTGTGCCACCGCCGACGAGCTGCGCTGGAAGTTCCCGGAGCTGAAAAAGGTCCGCCTGGGCCGGGAGGTCACCTTCATCACCACCCAGGAGCTGGAGGACACATACCCCGACCTGACCCCGAAAGAGCGGGAAAATGAGATTACCCGGCTGCACGGCACCGTCTGCATCATGCAGATCGGCGGCAAGCTGGCGTCCGGTCAGGTCCATGACGGCCGCGCCCCCGACTACGACGACTGGACCCTGAACTGCGATATCCTGTTCTGGCACAAGCCCCTGGGCTGCGCGTTGGAACTGTCCAGCATGGGCATCCGGGTGGATGCTGCTGCCCTGCGCCGTCAGCTGGCGGAAGCGGGCTGCCCCGAGCGGGCGGAACTGCCCTTCCACCAGATGCTGCTGAACGGTCAGCTGCCCCTGACCATGGGCGGCGGCATCGGCCAGAGCCGTCTGTGCATGCTGCTGCTGGGCAAGGCCCATGTGGGCGAAGTCCAGGTGAGCCTGTGGGATGAAGAGACCCGCAGCGCCTGTGAAGCTGCGGGGGTGACGCTGCTGTGAGTGAGGCAGAGCGTCTGGCCGCCTTTGAGGCCATGCTGGCAGCTGTGCAGAAGCAGTACGCCGAAACCACCGCCCGCATGGACAAGATGAAGCTGGAAGGCAAGGTCAAAACCGCCACCTACCGCCAGCTGTTTGCCCGAAAGCTGAGTTTGCAGGATGTGCTGACCCTGTACGAGGTATACGGACTGCTGCCCAAAGACGTCGAAACCAAATAAATTCTGAAAAGACCCGGCCCCGGAATGGATCGTCATTCCGGGGCCGGGTTTATTTTTTACCGGTTTTTTCTTGTCCCTTCCCTAACCAAAAACACGCCGCAAGCGTAATTGCTTGCGGCGTGATGGAGCTGGCAACAGGAATCGAACCTGCAACCTGCTGATTACAAATCAGCTGCTCTGCCAATTGAGCTATGCCAGCGGGAACCATATTATTGTATCATGGTCCGGCGGCGGTGTCAACCGCGCAGTGTGCCCAGCAGGCGGCAATAATCCTGCAGTGTCAGCTGTTCGGGGCGCAGGCGGGCATCCAGGCCCGCAGCCTGCAGCGCTTCCAGCACCTGAGGCTTGGGCAGGTTCAGTCCGGAGGCCACCACGTTGGCGATGGTCTTGCGGCGCTGGGAGAAGGACGCCCGGATCAGCCGGAACAGTCCGGCCTCGTCCCCGTCGGGGACCTCCACAGCGGGCTGCTTGTGGACATCCAGCCGGATGACCGCGCTGGTGACCCTGGGCGCCGGGTAAAAGCTCCCCGGCTGCACCGTGAAAAGCATTTTAGGGGTGGAGTAGTAGGCCACAGCGTAGCTGATGGCTCCGGCTTCCCGGGTGCCAGGGGCGGCACACAGGCGCTGTGCGGCCTCCTTCTGCACCATGACGGTAATGTTCTCCACCGGCAGTTTCTCTTCCAGCAGGCGCATGAGAATGGGGCTGGTGATGTAGTAGGGCAGATTGGCGCAGACAGCCACCGGGCGGTCGCCAAATTCTTCCTTCAGCAAAGCCGCCAGGTCTACCTTGAGCACATCCCCCATGACCAGCTTGAAGTTGTCGTACCCGGCCATGGTCTCGGCCAGCAGGGGTTCCAGTCGCTTGTCCACCTCCACCGAAACCACCTTGTCGGCCCGCTTGGCCAGCTGTTCGGTGAGGACACCGATACCGGGGCCCACTTCCAGGGCACCCCAACCGGGGCCGATGCCCGCCTCTTCGGCAATGCGGGGACAGATGCCGGGGTTGATGATGAAGTTTTGTCCAAAGCCCTTGGACAAGGCAAAGTCATACCGCGCGCACAGGTCGCGGATGGTGGAAAGGTCGGTCAAAACCGGCATAGGTCCGCCTCCCTTACCCGACCAAGGCCATGACCGAGGTCACGGCCTTGTTGATCTGCGGGTCGGTATCCACCGTGAAGTCATAGTAGCTGTTCTGCTCGTCGGCAGTCAAGGCGGCTTCCACATCCGGGGTCAGGCCGGTACCGTTCCAGGTCTGGCCTTCGTTGTCCAGCAGCATACCGATGGTGATGACCGCGGCACTGCCGTCGGAGAAACTCTGGGGCTCGCTGAGCACCACGCCCTTACCGGCGGTGGTGGTCCCCACAATGCTGGCGCCGGCCATCTTGCGCAGGGCATTGGCGAACAGTTCGGCACCGCCGGCGGTGCTGCCGTTGACCAGGCAGACCATGGGAACGGTGATCTCATGGTCATCCGAGATACGCAGGTCGGTGAGGGTACCGTCCTTGGCCTGACTCTGGGCCATCAGGCCGGCGGGCACACAGTAGTCGGCAGCCACCAGGGCGGCATCCAGGGATTCGCCGGTATTGTTGCGCAGATCAAAGACCAGCGCCTTGGCCCCCTGGTTGATCAGGTCTTCCACCGCGGTACGGAACTCGGTGCCGGTGGTGGATGCAAAAGCATCAATGCACACATAGCCGCAGCCGTCACCGGTCATCTGGGTGAAAACCGTGTTGGTGGTGTAGTTGGAGCGCACCAGTTCCACGGCAGGCTGTTCCTGGCGGTCCGGGTTCAGGTAGGTGATGCTGACGGTGGTGCCTTCCTCCCCCAGCAGGGCGGAGTTGATGGCGGCGGTATCGGTCATGGTGCGCACGCTGGTGTCCCCGATGGTGGTGATGAAACCGCCCACCTGCAGGCCGATCTCACTGGCCGGACTGTTGCTGTACACCCGGATGATACGGGCGTAACCGGAGGAGGAATCCTTGACCACCGACACGCCGATGTTCATCAGGCGCCCGGTCTCCACGCCCACCTTTTCGGTGTAGGCTTTGGCGGAATAGTAGCGGGCATACTTATCGCTGATGCCCAGCATGTAGCCGGAAGCAATGGTATCGTTGAGGGTGTCCTCATTGATGTCGAAGTATTCATTATCGCGCACATAGCGGTCGATCTCGGACAGTTTGTTGTACATCCGTTCCTTGTTCTTGACGCTGGAAACGGTGCTGTTGAACATATCCATGGACACGACCATGGTGATCGAGAAGGTCACGGCCATTGCGATGAGGGTGACGGTGGCGGCCACGGCCAGGTTGACTTTTCTGCTCATGAATCAGGCAATCTCCTTATCCGGCAGGCGGAACAAAGCCGTCTGCCACAGTCTTGGCGGTAGGATCAGACCAGGGAATAAACGACCGAGGAAAACAGACCCGCAACCATCAGCACCGCGATGACCAGACAGACCACGCGGATACCGGTCTTGTGATGATTTTCCATGGGAACGCCTCCTAACATACAATTACGACGGGATATACAGGGCCGGGTTGATGCGGGCGCCGTTCTGGCGCAGCTCAATGTGCAGGTGGTTGCCGGTGGAGTTACCGGTGGAGCCCACGTAGCCGATCACATCGCCCTGGGAAACAGTCTGCCCCACGCTGACGG
>CALXHN010000063.1 GCA_944388105.1 uncultured Gemmiger sp.
GAAGTTAAGCTCACTTGTGCCGAAGATAGTTGGCTGGAGACGGCCTGTGAAAATAGGTAGATGCCGGCTTCTCTTTTATATGGCCCGTTGGTCAAGCGGTTAAGACAGCGGCCTCTCACGCCGTTAACATGGGTTCGATTCCCGTACGGGTCACCAAAAAAATCCGAATCTCAAGCCTTTATGGTAAGAGGTTCGGATTTCTTTTTTATATTGCTTTTGCCCGCCAATAGGGAGGAAACAGATATGCAGCAACCAGAGGAACAGCGCCGTTTGTCCTTGCCCATCCAGCGACTATGCGAAACAGTAGAAGACGCTTTAGGCGAAAATTTGACAGGCATTTACTTGCATGGTTCTGTAGCTATGGGCTGCTTCAATTGGAATACCGGGGATGTGGATTGCCTGGTTGTGACCGCTGAGCCATTAGGGATAGCGGCGAAAACCGCAATGATCGACACATGCCTTGCCCTGCAGCCGCTATGTCCGCCAAAGGGGATGGAACTCAGCGTGGTGACCAAGGCGGTGTGCGAAAATCCACAGCGGAGCCCGGCTTTTGAATTCCATTTTTCACCCTTATATGTCGAGTCCTATGCCCAGGACCCACAGGGACAGCTGGCCCGTATGCCCAGAACAGACCCGGATCTAATTGTGCATTTTTCCATGGTACGGTCCAGGGGAAGGGCTCTGTTGGGTGCTCCTGCGAAGCAGGTGTTTGCACCGATTCCGAGGCTATGGCTGCTGGACAGCATACAGGGAGACCTGGCAGATGCGGCCCAGAATATGGAAGATCAGCCAGTCTATTATGTCCTGAATTTTTGCCGTGCCCTGGCCTGCCTGGAGGATGGCCAGCTGCTCTCCAAGCAAGAAGGCGGGGAGTGGGGGCTGCGGCATCTGCCTTCGGAATACCGGTCGTTGGTGGAAGCCGCCTTGACGGCCTATGCCGGAGGCACTTTTGTGGATATCCGGCAATATCCTGTCCGCCAGTTTATTGCCGAAATATGGAATCGTTGGAAGCAGGGAAGAGCAGATCATGCGACCGGAAATGGTTCTGAAGATCAGGAAAATACGATAAGTAATTGAAGCAATAGAATAGATATGAATGCAAAAAGGAGCGCCCCTGTATTGCCGGAAAGGCAACACAGAGGCGCTCTGCGCATTTTATTTGGTGATTACAGGTTCGTATACCCCATCAGGAAACGGTCCACCACAGCGGCGGTATCGCGGCCTTCCCGCAGGGCCCAGACAACCAGGCTCTGACCGCGGCGCATATCACCGCAGGTGAAGACGTTCGACACATTGGTGGCAAAGTTGTGGTCGGCCACGCAACCGCGGGGTGTCAGTTCCAGGCCAAAAGCTTCGGCAGTGTAGCTTTCGCATCCGGTAAAGCCGGCAGCAATCAGAACCAGCTCACACTCCACCGTTTCTTCCTCGCCGGTGGGAACCATAGCACGGCGGCCGGTGGCTTCGTCCACCACACGGCTTTCCAGCTTGGAGAGAACCGCGCCATATACGCGGCCGTCCTCCCCCTTCAGAAATTCCTTCACCGTGGTCTGATAGACACGGGGATCTCGGCCAAACACCGCGATGGCTTCCTGCTGACCGTAGTCGGTCTTGAGGATGCGGGGCCATTCCGGCCAGTCATTGCCGGGGGCACGCTGGGCCGGGGGACAGGGCATCATTTCCAGCTGCAGTACGTCGGCGCAGTGCTGGCGGATGGCAGTGCCCACGCAGTCGTTGCCGGTGTCGCCGCCGCCAATGACCAGCACACGCTTGCCTTCAGCAGAGACGGCGCGGCCGTCCGCAAAGTTGGAATCCAACAGGCTGCGGGTAACGCTGGTCAGGTAATCCACCGCAAAGTAGATGCCCTCCGCTTCGCGCCCCGGCACAGCCAGATCGCGGGCCTGCTTGGCGCCGCAGCACAGAACCACTGCATCATAGCGGCTGGTGAGTTCTTCCTTGCTGATATCCACACCCACATTGGTGTTCAGCACAAACTCAATGCCTTCCGCCTTCATGATGGCCACGCGGCGGTCAATGGCGGACTTCTCCAGCTTCATGTTGGGAATGCCGTACATCAGCAGGCCGCCCACGCGGTCCTCCCGCTCAAAAACGGTTACGCTGTGACCGCGGCGGTTCAGCAAGTCGGCCACGGCCAGACCGGCAGGGCCGGCGCCCACCACAGCCACGCTCTTGCCGGTGCGGGCAGCGGGCGGTTCGGGCTGGATGAGACCGTGCTCATAGCCGTACTCCACAATGGCGTGTTCGTTTTCCTTGACAGTGACAGGATTGCCCGTGGCCATGCCGCAGGTGCAGGCTGCTTCGCACAGAGCAGGGCAGACCCGGCTGGTGAATTCGGGGAAGAGGTTGGTGGCGCGCAGGCGATGCAGTGCCAGATCCCAGCGGCCCTGATACACCAGGTCGTTCCACTCAGGAATCAGGTTGTTCAGCGGACAGCCGCTGGCCATACCGCCCACCATCATGCCGCTCTGGCAGAAGGGCACGCCGCAGTCCATGCAGCGGGCACCCTGGGCCTGCTGTTCGTCAGAGGGCAGGGGCAGATGAAATTCGTTAAAGTTGCAAATGCGTTCTTCCGGCGGCAGCTCGGTGCTGGTCTGCCGTTCGATCTGCAAAAATCCGGTCGGTTTTCCCATGGTGTGCCCCTCCTTATTTGGCGTTCTTCATAGCGTAGAAGGCTTCGATCTGGGCCTGCTCGCTGTCCTCGCCCTTCTCTTCCATCTGGGCAATCAGGCGCAGCATCTTGTCGTAGTCGTGAGGCAGGACCTTCTTGAAGCGCGGCAGATATGCCCCGAAATCATCCAGGATCTCCTTGCCGCGGGGCGAACCGGTGCGTTCCACATGTTCGCGGATCAGATCTTTCAGCAAAGCCACGTCATACTTGTGCTCCACGGGCTCCAGACTGACCATGTCCTTGTTGACGCGCTGGTAAAAATCCCAGTCCTCGTCCAGGACGTAAGCGATACCGCCGCTCATGCCGGCCGCAAAGTTTTTGCCGGTCTTGCCCAGCACCACCACGGTGCCGCCGGTCATATATTCGCAGCCATGGTCACCAACGCCTTCCACCACGGCGGTGGCGCCGGAGTTGCGCACGCAGAAGCGTTCGCCGGCCACACCGTTGATGAAAGCCTTGCCGCTGGTGGCGCCGTACAGGGCCACGTTGCCGATGACAATGTTCTGGCTGCGGTCGTAGGTCACGCTCTTGGGCGGATACACCACGATCTCGCCGCCGGAAAGTCCCTTGCCCAGATAGTCGTTGCAGTCGCCTTCCAGCTCCAGGGTCAGGCCTTTGGGCAGGAACGCGCCGAAGCTCTGACCGCCGCAGCCGTGGCACAGCACATGGAAGGTATCATCGGGCAGGGTATTGCCGAACTTGGCGGTGATCTCGCTGCCGAAGATGGTGCCGAAAGCACGGTCGGTGTTGCCCACGGTCAGTTCCACCCGCATGGGCTTGGGCTCGGTCATGTCGAAGCTCTTCTTGAACTTCTTCATCAGGACCTTCATGTCCGGGGTCTTTTCCAGGCCGAAGTTGTAGACATCCTTGGGATCAAAGTGGACGCTGGTGTTCTCGATGAGCGGATTGCTCAACAGCGGGGTCAGATCCAGCTCGCTGGCACGGCTGCCGGCGGGCTCTTCCTTGATGGCCAGCAGATCGGTGCGGCCCACCAGATCTTCCAGACGGCGCACACCCAGGCGGGCCATGTATTCCCGCAGTTCCTGGGCCATGAACCGCATGAAGTTCATGACATATTCCGGCTTGCCCTTGAAGTTGCGGCGCAGCTCGGGGTTCTGGGTGCAGATACCCATGGGGCAGGTGTCCAGGTTGCACACACGCATCATGACACAGCCCATGGTCACCAGGGGGCCGGTGCCGAAACCGAATTCCTCAGCGCCCAGCATGGCAGCAATGGCCACGTCGCGGCCGCTCATCAGCTTGCTGTCCGCCTCAATACGCACGCGGCTGCGCAGACCGTTCATGATCAGGCACTGGTGCGCTTCGGCAATGCCCAGTTCCCAGGGCAGACCGGCGTTGTGGATGGAGTTGTTGGGGGCAGCACCCGTGCCGCCGTCAAAGCCGGAGATCAGGATGACCTCGGCGCCGGCCTTGGCCACGCCGGCAGCGATGGTGCCCACACCGGCCTCGCTGACCAGCTTGACGTTGATGGCCGCCTTGCGGTTGGCGCACTTCAGGTCGTAGATCAGCTGGGCCAGGTCCTCGATGGAGTAGATATCATGGTGGGGCGGGGGAGAGATCAGGCCCACACCGGTGGTGGAGTGACGGGTCTTGGCAACCCAGGGATAGACCTTGCCGCCGGGAAGCTGGCCGCCCTCACCGGGCTTGGCGCCCTGGGCCATCTTGATCTGGATCTCGCTGGCGGAAACCAGGTACTTGCTGGTGACGCCGAAGCGGGCGGAGGCCACCTGCTTGATGGCGGAGTTCCGTTCGGTGCCGTAGCGGTCCTCGAACTCGCCGCCTTCGCCGGTGTTGCTCTTGCCGCCCAGACGGTTCATGGCGATGGCCATGCACTCGTGGGCTTCGGCAGACAGGGCACCGTAGCTCATGGCCGCGGTCTTGAAGCGGCGGACCAGACTGTCCACGCTCTCCACCTCGTCGATGGGCACGCCCTGTTCGGGGTAACGGAAGGTCAGCAGGCTGCGCAGATGCATCTCATCGGAGCCGGTATTGTCAATGGCTTCGGTGTAGGCCTTGAACTTGGAATAGTCGCCGGTCCAGCAGGCCTGCTGCAGCAGATGGATGGTCTGGGGATTGTACAGGTGCTGTTCCGCCTGGGGACCGCTGCGGAACTTGTGCAGACCCAGGCTGGGCAGCTCGGTATCGGTGCCCAGGCCCAGGGGATCGTAAGCCTTCTGATGGCGCTCTTCCAGATCATCCTGGATGTCTTTCAGGGTGATGCCGCCCACACGGGTAACGGTGTTGGTGAAGTATTTGTCCACCACAGCCTTACTGATGCCCAGAGCCTCAAAGATCTGGCTGCCCTGGTAGGACTGGATGGTGGAAATGCCCATCTTGGAGGCGATCTTTACGATGCCGGCCAGCACGGCGTGGTTGTAGTCTTCCACGGCGGCGTAGTAGTCCTTGTCCAGCAGCTTCTCGTCGATGAGCTGGCGGATGGTCTGCTGCGCCAGATAGGGGTTGATGGCGCAGGCGCCGTACCCCAGCAGGGTGGCAAAGTCATGGACCAGGCGGGGCTCGCCGCTTTCCAGTACCAGAGCCATGGCGGTACGCTTCTTGGTGCGCACCAGGTACTTGGAAACCGCACCCACGGCCAGCAGGCTGGGGATGGCCACATGGTACTCGTCAATCTCCCGGTTGGAGAGGATCAGGATGTTGGCGCCGTCCCGGTAGGCGCGGTCCACTTCCACGAACAGGCGTTCGATGGCCTTTTCCAGGTCGGTGTTCTTGTAGTAGCAGATGGAGACGGTCTGCACTTTGAAACCGGGAACCTTCATGGCCTTCAGCTTCAGCACGTCGGTTTCGGTGAGGATGGGGTTGTTGATCTTCAGAACTTTGCAGTTCTCGCTGCTTTCTTCCAGCAGGTTGCCCTGGGCGCCCACATAGACGGTGGTGGAGGTGACAACCTTCTCACGCAGGGCGTCGATGGGCGGGTTGGTGACCTGGGCGAACATCTGCTTGAAATAATCGAACAGCGGGGGATGGGTGTGGCTGAGCACAGCCAGCGGGGTATCGCTGCCCATGGCACCGGAGGGTTCGGCGCCATTCTTGGCCATGGGGAGGATCATGGAAGTCACGTCCTCGTACCGGTAGCCAAAAGCCTTCTGCAGCTGGACCAGCTCCTGGGCGTTGGGTTCCGGCGGCCGCTGGTTGGGAATTTTCAGATCCTTCAGGTTGACCAGGTTGCGGTCCAGCCATTCGCCGTAAGGCTGGCGGCTGGCGTAGTCGGCCTTCAGGCGGTCGTCGTCCACCAGCTCACCCTTCACGGTATCCACCAGCAGCATCTTGCCGGGACGCAGACGGTCACGGCAGACGATCTCGGCGGGGTCCACCTCCAGCACGCCCACCTCACTGGAGAGGATCAGGCGGCCATCACGGGTGATATAGTAGCGGGAGGGGCGCAGACCGTTGCGGTCCAGCACAGCGCCCATCACATCACCGTCGGAGAAGAGGATGGAAGCCGGACCATCCCAGGGTTCCAGCATGGTGGCGTAGTACTGGTAGAAAGCGCGCTTCTTGGGATCCATGCTGTCGTTGTTGCTCCAGGGCTCGGGAATGGTGACCATCACGGCCAGGGGCAGGTCCATGCCGTTCATGACCATGAACTCCAGGGTGTTGTCCAGCATGGCGGAGTCGCTGCCGTCCTGGTTCACGATGGGCAGCACCTTGGCCATGTCGTCCTTGAGGCAGCTGCTGGCGATGGTCTCCTCGCGGGCCAGCATGGTATCCACGTTGCCCCGGATGGTGTTGATTTCGCCGTTGTGCAGGATCATGCGGTTGGGGTGGGCGCGGTTCCAGCTGGGCGCAGTGTTGGTGGAGAACCGGCTGTGCACCATGCCGATGGCGGATTCATAGTCGGTATCCTGCAGGTCGGGATAGAACAAACGCAGCTCCTTCACCAGGAACATGCCCTTGTACACGATGGTACGGCTGGACAGGCTGCACACATAGGTCTCGGGGCTGGACTGCTCAAAGACCCGGCGGGCCACATACAGGCGGCGGTCAAAGTCCAGACCGGGCTGCACCCGGGCGGGCTTTTCCACAAAGCCCTGCCAGATGCTGGGCATGCAGGAGCGGGCCTTGTGGCCCAGGATTTCGGGGCACACCGGCACGGCACGCCAGCCCAGGAAGTTCAGGCCTTCCTTGCGGCAGATGATCTCAAACAGCTTTTTGGCCTGGTTGCGGCGCAGTTCTTCCTGGGGGAAGAAGAACATGCCCACGCCGTATTCACGCTCTTCGCCCAGGGCGATACCGGCTTCGTCCGCCACCTTCTTGAAGAATTTGTGGCCGATCTGCAGCAGAATACCCACGCCGTCGCCGGTCTTGCCTTCGGCATCCTTGCCTGCGCGGTGTTCCAGATGTTCCACGATCTGCAAAGCATCGTCGATGGTCTTGTGGCTCTTGCGGCCCTTGATGTCCACCACGGCGCCGATACCGCAGTTATCGTGCTCAAATCTCGGGTCATACAGCCCAATGGGCTGCTTGCTTGTGGTAAAGTCTTGCACTGGTACCTCTCCTTCCCGGCGATAAACGCCATGCTGCGGGAGTCTTTTTTGGGGACCGGTCCCGCAACAAAAAAGACGTCCGTATGCGGAGGCATACACCTCCAGCAGACGAACGTCCTTGTTCCTGCCTACACTATATCATAGGAAGGACCGCTTGGCAATCGAAAATCAAAAGAATCTTATGAAATTAAAGTCGAAACCTTTGCAAATTCAAAAACAAGCCATGAAACTTAATTTAATTTTGCATTTTCCGCCGCATTCTGTGCCTTGAGCTCGGCCAGGATCTGGGCGAGCAATTCTTCCTGGGTGGGAGCGGCCGGTTTGGGGGCTTCCGCCTTGGCTTCGGCGGCCTTTTTGTGCTGGCCCAGGCGCATGAGACGGCCCATAAATTTCACCAGACAGAAGAGCACAAAGGCCATGATCAGGAAGTTGATCACTGCCGAAATAAAGGCACCGATGCGCAGCGGGTCAGCGCCGTTGGGCAGCGGAATGACCACATTGCTGAAATCGGTGGAGAAAGCGATGCCCAGCAGCGGGTTCAGGATGTCCCCGGTGAGAGAGGACACGATGGACTGGAAGGCAGCGCCAATGATGACACCGACGGCCATGTCGATGACATTGCCCTTGAGGGCGAATGCCTTGAACTCATCCAGAAACTTCTTGGAAGTTTCCAGCCCTTGCTGCACATGCAGTTTTTCCTGTACAGGCATGGTAAAAGCCTCCCGGATCTTATTTCAGCAGGTCGGCCACGGCCTTGGCGGCGCCGTCCAGGTAATCCCCGGCAAAGGTCTCGATCATGCCGGCATCGGCTTCCTTGGCCAGTTCGGGGTCAATGGGCATCTTGGCCAGTACGGGCAGCTTGTAGCGGGCGGCGGTCTCATCCACATGGCTGTCGCCGAACACAGAGATATGCTTGCCGCAGTCGGGGCAGACCACATAGCTCATGTTTTCCACAATGCCCAGGATGGGAATCTTCATCATCTCGGCCATCTGCACGGCCTTGCCCACGATCATGCCTACCAGTTCCTGGGGGCTGGACACGATGATGATGCCGTCCACCGGCAGGGTCTGGAAGACGGTCAGGGGCACGTCGCCGGTTCCCGGAGGCATATCCACAAACAGGAAATCCACATCCTCCCAGATCACTTCCTGCCAGAACTGCTTCACAGCGCCGGCAATGACCGGGCCGCGCCACACCACGGGGGCCTGTTCATCCTCCAGCAGCAGGTTGATGCTCATGATATCAATGCCGGTGCGGCTCTTGATGGGGTAGATGCCGTCCTCGCCGCCCATTGCCGGACCATGTACGCCGAACAGCTTGGGGATGGAAGGTCCGGTGATATCCGCGTCCAGGATGCCGGCGGTGTGACCCAGACGACGCATGGAAACAGCCAGCATGGCACTGGTCATGCTCTTGCCGACGCCGCCCTTGCCGGACACAACGCCGATGACCTTCTTGATGTGGCTCTTGGCGTGGGGGGCTTCCCGTTCGGGCGCGCGGTGGTCGCAGTTGGCGGTGCAGCTGCTGCAATCGTGATTACACGCTTCGCTCATTGCAAACAAGTCTCCTTTGGGCCGGGAAAAGCCCCGGCACTTTGCATATTCTGCGTCCGGTCACCGGCAGACGAAAACCCCGCGGGAAAACCCCGGCGGGGCCTGCCTGTCCAGCATAATCGGACGTATTCTATTCTACATGGTTTGGTGTAAAAAAGCAAGGGCCGAAGGCTCATGCCATGGCAGCCACCATGCCCTCCACCAGGTCCTGGAACACCGGACCCCGGCGGTTGGCAATCTCGATGACCTCCTCGCCGGACAGCCGTTTGCCGGTCATGCCCGCCGCCATGTTGGTGATCAGGCTCAGGGCCAGCACCGGCAGCCCGCAGTGGGCTGCGGCGATGGCTTCCGGCACGGTGCTCATGCCCACGGCGTCGGCACCCAGGGTGCGGAACGCCCGGATCTCCGCGGGGGTTTCGTAGCTGGGCCCCATGTAGCCCAGGTACACGCCCTCCCGCAAGGTCAGGCCCTTTTCGCCGGCCACCTTGCGGGCCAGTTCCTGCAATCCGGCGTCATACACCCGGCTCATATCGCAGAACCGGGGGCCGATCTCTTCCTCATTGGTGCCCCGCAGCGGATTGGCGCCCATGAAATTGATGTGGTCGGTGATGAGCATGAAATCTCCCACCGAGAAATCATAGTTCACGCCCCCGGCGGCGTTGGTCAGCACCAGCGCCCGACAGCCCAGAGCCTTGATGACCCGTACCGGCAGGGCGATGGCGGCCATGTCGTGGCCCTCATAATAGTGGAACCGGCCCTGCATGCAGAGCACGGCCTTTCCGGCCAGACGTCCGGCCACAAACCGGCCTGCATGGCCCGGGGCGGTGGAGACAGGAAAACCCGGAACTTCCCCGTAAGGAATGTACACCGGGTTTTCGATGCGGTCGGCCAGACCGCCCAGGCCGGACCCCAGCACCAGAGCGATCTCGGGGGCTTCGGGCAGGCGGGTGCGCAGATAATCAGCGGCGGCGCGGATGGTTTCCAGTTGGGTCATAAGACGGTACCTCTCTTTGTTTTGTTGCCCTTATTTTACCATGGACCCGCCCCGGGCGGCAAGCATAGACAGGCTGCGGTGCGCATATATCCCCAACAGGACCATAAGGGGGAAGGAGGGAGCCCGATGCGCATCAGGACCTATCTGAAAAACGCAGCATTGCTCACCGCGGCGGGCTTTGCCCTGCGGGTGCTGGGCATGGTGTTCCGGGTGTACATTGCCGGCTGGCTGGGCGGCGAGGGCATGGGTCTGTACCAGCTGATCCTGGCGGTGTACGGGGTGTTTGTCGCTCTGGCCACGGCGGGGGTCAACGTGGCCTCCACCCGGCTGGCGGCCCAGAGTCTGGCCCGGGGGCGGGGGATGGCCCCCACCTTATGGGGCCTGGTCAGCGCGGCGGCCTGTTTCGGCACCCTGGCCATGCTGGTCCAGTTTGCCCTGGCGGAGCCTCTGGCCCACTGGATGCTCCACGATGCCCGGGCAGAACTGGGACTGCGGATCCTGGCCCCCAGCCTGCCCTTCATGGCGGTGGCCGGGGCGCTGCGTGGGTGCTTTCTGGCCAGACGGCGGGTGGAACCCAACGTCACCGCCCAACTGGCGGAACAGCTGGTGCGCATGGGGGTGGCGGCCTTTGCCCTGTCCCGTCTGGCGGCCTGGGGGGCCGGGTACGCCTGCGGGGCGGTGCTCATCGGCAATACGGTGAGCGAGGCGGTCTCCTGCCTGCTCATGGCCGTGTTTGCACGGCGGGAACCGGCCTTTCGTCCGGCTGCCGGGGACCCGGCCCGGGGCTTTACCCGGCGGGAACTTTTCGGCATTGCCCTGCCGGTGTGCGGCAGCCGGCTCCTGGCCAGCGCCCTGCAGGCCATGGAAAGCAGCCTGATTCCCTTGTGCCTGACCCTCTACCTGGGCCAGCGCACCGCCGCCGTCACCCAGTACGGCGCGGTCAAGGGAATGGCCATGCCCCTGATTTTTTTCCCCTTCTCGGTGCTGGCGGCGCTGTCCGGCCTGCTCATGCCGGAGATCGCCCGGGCGGGGGCCCGACGGGATACCGCTGCCCGGGAACGCCTTATCCACACCGCCATGACCCTGACAGGACTGTTCTCGGTGCTGGCAGGCGCGGGGCTGGTGCTTTTCGGCGAGCCCCTGGCCGTGCTGCTGTACCACGAGGAAGCCGTGGGGCAGTATATGCGGGTGCTGGGATTCATCGCTCCCTTCATGTACCTGGAAAGCATGGTGGACGGCATCCTGAAAGGGATGGGGGAGCAGCTGGCCACCTTCCGGTATTCGGTGCTGGATTCCGCCCTGCGCATTCTGGCCATGTCGGCCCTGATTCCCCGGTATGGCATCGCGGGATTTTTCGGGGTGATGGCGGCATCCAACCTGCTCACCTGTACCCTCAATCTGCACCGGATGCTCCATTGCGCATCCATGCGGATGGACTGGGCGGCCTGGTTTATCCTGCCCGCGGCCCTGGCGGGGATCGGACTGACACCGGTGCTCTGGCTGCGCCGGCTTCTGCCGGACACGCCGCTGGGACTGGCGGCAGAGATGGCGTCGTTTCTGCTGGGGGCAGGCATCCCGCTGCTGCTCACCTGGCGCAAAAACAAAGCCGCCCTGGTGCGGCTGGGCACCGGGCGGCAGGAAAACTGATTTCAGTCTGTCTCGGTAGTTTCGGATTCGGACGTTTCCGGTTCCTCGGTTTTGGTATCTTCGTCCTCCTCCGGCTCTTCCTCCGGGAATACATCCCAGAAATCGGTGCGGCCGTAGATTTCGGTCAGGTGGCGCAGCTTTTTGGCCAGTTCCCGGGTGAACACACCGGGCTGCGCCCGCCAGCTCCAGTTGCCGCTGGGGACGGAAGGGGTGTTCATCCGGGCTTCGCAGCCCAGCCCCAGAATGTCCTGGGCCTGCACGATGGCCAGGTCCGCCACGCTGGACCAGATGCCCCGCAGCATGCCCCAGTTGTATCCTTCGGCCTCGGTCAGCTGCAGGTAATCCACCGCTCGGGCCCGGGCATATTCGTTGGTGTTGGCAAACCAGCCGTTGGCCGGCTCGTTGTCATGGGTACCGGTGTAGGCCACGCAGGTGCGGGGATAGCTGTGGGGCAGATACCCGCCGCCGTCCCGGCTGTCGAAAGCGAACTCCAGCACCTTCATGCCGGGGTAGCCGGTGGCAGCCAGCAGCTCGTATACGTCCGGGGTCAGGAAGCCCAGATCCTCGGCGATGATCTCCCGGCGGCCCAGTTCCCGCTCGATGGTGCGGAACAGGTCGATGCCCGGGCCGGTGCGCCAGCGCCCGCCCACGGCGGTCTCGTCGCCGTAGGGGATGGCATAGTACCCGGCAAAGCCCCGGAAGTGGTCGATGCGCACCACATCGTAGATTTCACAGGTATGGCGGATGCGCCGTACCCACCAGGCGTACCCGGTCTTTTTCATTTCCTCCCAGTCATACAGCGGGTTGCCCCACAGCTGACCGGTGGCGGAAAAGGCGTCCGGCGGGCAGCCGGCCACCTCGGTGGGCAGCAGATCCTCGTCCAGCTGGAACTCCTCCGGGCTGGCCCATACATCCACACTGTCTGCCGCCACATAGATGGGCAGGTCACCGATGATCTGTACGCCTTTTTCGTTGGCGTAGGTCTTGAGGGCGGACCACTGGGTAAAGAACAGATACTGCACCGCCTGCCAGAAGCCGATCTCGTCGGCGTAGGTGCGGCGGGCCTTTTCCAGGGCGGTGGGGTCACGCCGGACCAGTTCCGGCTCCCAGTCATGCCAGGCGGCGCCCTTGTGGGCGGTTTTCAGCGCCATGAAAAGGGCATAATCCGGCAGCCAGAACGCATTGTCCCGGCAGAAGGCTTCATAGTCCGCAGGCGGGGCAGCCAGCAGCCGGGTGCAGGCCTTGCGCAGCACGGGATACCGCTTTTCGTAGAT
>CALXHN010000064.1 GCA_944388105.1 uncultured Gemmiger sp.
TGGTGGCGGCGGGGATCAGCTGTTTGTTGGCGATCTTCAGCATGGTGCGGGCTTCGATGTTGATGACCTTGCTGTAATGCTCCATCTCCACCTCGTAGCGGGAGAGCATCTCGGTCTTGGTCAGAACGCCGAACTCTTCCATCAGTTCGATGTTCTTGGGATCCTTCAGGGCGATCATCGCATCGGGGGTGCACTTGCGGTTGGGCAGGCCACGGCGCTCGGCCTCTTCCTCCCAGGCAGCGGAGTAGCCGTTGCCGTTGAAGATGACCCGGCGGTGGTCGTTCAGGGTCTGCTTGACCCAGGCCGCCGCGGCGCATTCAAAGTCGGCAGCGTCCTCGGTGGCGGCGCAGAATTCCTTCAGTTCCTTGGCCACGGCGGTGTTCAGGATGAAGTTCGCGTCGGACAGGTTCTCGGCGGAACCGGGCATACGGAACTCAAACTTGTTGCCGGTGAAGGCGAAGGGAGAGGTACGGTTGCGGTCGGTGGTGTCCTTGCTGAACTTGGGCAGGACATCCACGCCCAGGTCCATCTTCATCTTGACGGGGCCGGCGTAGGGAGAATCGGAGCAGATGGCGTCGATGACGGCTTCCAGCTCTTCGCCCACGAAGATGGAGATGATGGCCGGCGGGGCCTCGTTGGCGCCCAGACGATGGTCGTTGCCCGGGGTGGCAACCGCGGTGCGCAGCAGGTCGGCGTATTCGTCAACCGCCTTGACCACCGCCGCCAGGAAGACCATGAACTGCAGGTTTTCCATGGGGGTGTCGCCGGGATCCAGCAGGTTTTCGTCCTTGGTGCCCAGGGACCAGTTGTTGTGCTTGCCGCTGCCGTTCACGCCCTCAAAAGGCTTCTCGTGCAGCAGGCAGACCAGACCATGCTTGGAGGCGATCTTCTTCATCATCTCCATGGTCAGCAGGTTGTGGTCGATGGCAACGTTGGTGGTATCGTAGATGGGGGCCAGCTCATGCTGAGCGGGGGCCACCTCGTTGTGCTTGGTCTTGGCGGGGATGCCCAGCTTCCACAGTTCCTCGTCCAGTTCCTTCATGAACTCGGAGACCACGGGGCGGATCACGCCGAAGTAATGCTCTTCCAGTTCCTGGCCCTTGGAGGGAGCGGAACCGAACAGGGTGCGGCCGGTCAGGACCAGGTCCAGACGCTTGTCATAGTCTTCCTTGCGGATGAGGAAGTATTCCTGCTCCGGGCCCACGGTGGTGGCAACCCGGTCCACGTCCTTGCCGAAGAGCTTCAGCACGCGGCAGGCCTGATCGGAGATGGCCTGCATGGAGCGCAGCAGAGGGGTCTTCTTGTCCAGCGCCTCGCCGGTGTAGGAGCAGAAGGCGGTGGGGATGCACAGAACGTCATCCTTCACAAAAGCGTAGCTGGTGGGGTCCCAGGCGGTGTAGCCGCGGGCCTCGGCGGTGGCGCGCAGGCCGCCGGAGGGGAAGGAGGAAGCATCCGGCTCGCCCTTGATCAGTTCCTTGCCGGAAAATTCCATGATGGCGGTGCCGTCCGGCTGGGGGCTGACAAAGCCGTCGTGCTTTTCACTGGTGATGCCGGTCAGGGGCTGGAACCAGTGGGTGTAATGGGTGGCGCCCTTTTCAATGGCCCAGCGCTTCATGACGCTGGCCACAACGTTGGCCACATCCAGGTCCAGGGGCTGGCCCTTTTCGATGGTGGCCTTCAGGCTCTTGTAGGTCGAGCTGGGCAGACGCTCACGCATTTCATGTTCGTTGAAGACTTTGCTGCCGTAGATTTCCATAACGGTTGCTGCCATACTTCTTTTACTCCTTTACCATGCAGATTGTTGCCCCACCCCGGGACAAAAGCATGAAAAAAGGCACTGCGAAAGAATTTCGCAGCGCCCTTGCTGTATGCCATTATTATACGAGTCCGCCGCCCAAAATGCAACTGGCGGTTTGAACAAATCACAAACCGCCCTCGCGGTGGAAAACGGACGTTTTGGTCAGAATTCTTGTCAACCCGCACAAAACAAGAAAACGTTTCTTGTATGAAACGCCCGGACGGGTGTCAAACGGCGACGGGTTTGCGGCGTTTGCGCAGGCCCACAAAAACGGTGGCGGCAATACCTGCCAGACTGACAAGGTCGGCGGCGCGCCAGAACCAGAAGCCCACGAACCGCACGGTGACGGTGCCGCTGTACCCGGCGGGCAGCAGCACGATGAGGTAGCCGTCCTGGCGGCTGAGCTGGGCCGTGCCGGCGGTGTCGGTGAGTTCGTAGCCCGGATAGGCGAACAACGGCACCACCACGGTGGACTGGGTATCGTTGGTGTTGGTGGCGGTGAAGGATACATTCAGCTGGCCGCGGTAGTAGGATTCAGCCTCCACGCCCTCGTCAAAATAGAAGTTGGTGTCGTTGAACTGGGCGGGGGTCAGGTCATCCGAAAGGTCGTAGGGCAGGTACTCGCCCCCCGCCAGCTGGGACTCCTTCAGCGGGCTGGCCACGCCCATGGCCCCCAGGCTCATGTAGGTGGTCACCACGCTGTTGGCGCAGCTGTCGTACATCTGGTACCCGGCGGGGATCAGGGTCAGCAGCACCAGGGCCAGGGCGGCCTGTTTGGCCAGATCCCGGCGCTTGCTCCACAAAAGGGTCAGGGCCCCCGCCGCGCACAGGGTCAGCAGCAGGCTGGCCGGACTCAGGAACCGCCAGGCGAACTGCAGCTTGCCCAGCAGGGAAGAGAGGGCCTTGAGCACCGGGTTCTGGCTCAGGAAGATGTCATACCAGGGGAAGACATCGCTGGCCATCCAGACGCACAGGGCGCCGAAGCCGAAAGCCCACAGGCTGATGCGCAGCACCTTGCGGTTGGACTGGCGCACGGCAGGGTCCAGCAGGACCGCTACCAGCAGCAGGGCGCCCAGGCCCAGGGCGATACCCAGGGTCAGGGTCATCTCTCCGTCCATGCCCAGGGCCAGGGACTGGGAGGTGCCGGTGCCCTTGCCGAAGACCATGAACATCTGCCCCAGCATGACGGCGGTGTCCCGCAGGTAGGAGGCGTCGTACCGGCCGCTGATGCGGCAGACCCCCTGCACCATGTACTGGGCCAGGGGAACCAGGAACCACAGGTTCCACACCACGGCCAGACCGGCGGCCTTGCACAGGGCGGGCAGCACCGGGCGGCGGAAGGTGCGCTTGGCGTACAAAATACAGAAGATGGCGGTGAGGAAGCCGGTCATGACGCTGGTCAGCAGATGGGTCTGCAGCAGTCCCGTAAAGCCGATGGCCAGGGGCAGCCAGCACCAGGGGCGGGCTTTCTCGCCGGGTTTCTGGCGGTAGATCAGCCACAGCCCGTACACCACCAGCGGCAGGAAGACCATGGCGGAATATTCGCCCATGGAAGCCCGCACGTACACGTTGGTCAGCCGGTAGGGCGCCAGCAGATAGAGCGCCGTGCCGGCCAGGGCCACCGTCTCATTGCTGAACATGCGGCGCAGCACAAACCGGGTGACCAGGGCGGTGGCCAGGGTGATGGCCGCCACATACAGCTTGTACACCGTCTGCAGGCTGAAACCCACAATACGCAGGAACGCCGCCGGATACAAAAGCAGGTCGGCGTACATCAGGCTGAAAGGATAGCCCTTGCCGTCCACCAGGTCGGGGTTCATCCGCACCGGGAACTGTCCGGCCAGCAACCCGGCCTTCAGCCCCTCAATGCGGGACAGATGCACCGTCAGGTCGTGGCCGTAGATGATGTAGCCCAGCCCCAGGGGCAGACAGGCCACCGCCACCAGCACCAGGGTGGCCAGCATGCTGTACCGGGATTCCAGGGTGCGCCAGGGCAGCGCCACCCGGCGGGTCACCACCAGCAGGATCCAGTCGATGGCCGCAAACAGCACCAGTACGGTGAGGAAATGCACATAGGCAAAGGAGTGGGTGGGGATGATCTGCACCCCGGTGATGAAGGTCACCTGGCCTTCGCCGCAGTCGGAATAAAACTGCATCTGGGCCACATCGCAGCCGTGTTCCATCCACAGGGTAAAGACGGAAGAACTGCGCCCCGGGGGCAGGCTGGCCACGTCGTACTGGGCGGTGGGCATGACCTCGTCCAGGAACCGCACCGTGCCGGTGCCGCCGTTGTTGGCGTAGGTCACCACCACCTGGTAGCTGCCCGATTCAATGTCCAGCCAGCGGGTGGTGGCAAACTGGCCCACATAGTTCTCCACCTGGGTGCCCCGGGAATCATTCACCGCCTCCTCGGCGTAAGGAATGATCAGGTCGGGGGTCACATTGATGGCTGTGCCCGCCCCGAAATCCGAGACGAACCGCCCCAGCAGAAAAACTACCTCGGCGGCCAACAGCAGCAGGAACCACAGGTTCCTGCGGGTACAGAAACGTTTCAAATGCTGCATGAAAAAACTCTCTTTTCTTGATGTCGTTTTGCGGCATGCCGCAGCTTTCTACCATTATACGCGCTTGCCGGGACCGGCGCAAGCGTGGTATACTGTTCCCGGCGGCCGCGCCGCCCCAATTTCACAAAAAGGCAGGGAACAGGGATGGAGATCGAGCGCAAATGGATGGTGACCGGCTGGCCCCGGGGGCTGGAACCGGTGCGGGTGCAGCAGATGGACCAGGGCTATATCAGCGTGCGGCCCACCGTGCGCATCCGGCGGGAAGCGGTGCAGGGCGGCCCCACGGCCCTGGTGCTCTGCTTCAAGGGCGCGCCCGACCCCACCGGCATGAGCCGCCAGGAGATCGAGACCGAGATCGATGCCGATCTCTTTGCCAAGCTGGAAGCCCTCATCGGCAAGCCGCTGATCAAAAAGGAGCGCCGGGACTACGCCCTGTCCGGCGGGCTGCGGCTGGAAGTGAACGAGGTGGACCCGGGCCTGCCGGGGCATTTCCTGTACGCCGAGGTGGAATACCCCGACGAGGAGACCGCCCGCCGCTGGACCCCGGCGGATGCGGGGCTGGCGGACTACCTCACCGACGAGGTCACCGGCCGGAAAGGTGCCAGCATGGGGGAGTACTGGGAGCAGACCCGGGGCTGAACGCTTTATTTAGGAATCAGACAAAACAAACCGGCGCGGAGAAGGCCAAGCTGCTTTCTCCGCGCCGGTTTTACTTTTGTGTACTCAGTCGATGCCCTTTTCGGCGGCGTATTCCTCAATGAGCTCCCGCTCCAGGAAGGGGGTCTTGACGCCCTCCCGGTCCCGGTAGGCTTCGTGGCCCTTGCCGATGACCGCGATCAGGTCGCCCTCCTCGGCGTGGTCGATGGCGTAGTGCAGGGCGTCCAGCCGGTCGGGGATCTCCACATAGGGCACGTCGGGGTTGCCCTTGGCGATGCCCTCCTTGATGTCGGCGATGATGTCCTCCACCTTCTCAAACCGGTTGTTGTCCTCGGTGAGGATGAGGAAATCGGCCATCCTGGAGCAGACCTCCCCCATGCCGTACCGGCGCAGTTTGCTCCGGTTGCCGCCGCAGCCGAACACCACCACCATCCGGTGGGGATTGTAGGCCTTCAGGGTCTCCATCAGGCTCTCGGTGGCGGCTTCGTTGTGGGCGTAGTCGATGAGGATGGTGAAATGGTGGCTGATGGGCACCAGCTCCACCCGGCCCTTGACCACCGTGTCCCGCAGGCCCTGGTGGATGGGCTCGTCGGCCAGACCCAGCGCCTTGCCCACCCCGATGGTGGCCAGGGCGTTGTAGATGCTGAACCGTCCCGGCATGCCCACCTGCACGTCCAGGGTATGGCCGTCCGGCTCAGTGAGGGTGAATTCCACCCCCAGCATGGTCTTGTTGCGCAGCAGGCGGTATTCCTGGCTGGCGCGGTAATCGGCGGGCTTGTCGATGCCGTAGGTGATGAGCTCGCAGGTGTGGCCTTCCAGCAGGGCTTCGGTGTTCTCGTCGTCAGCGTTCACCACGCCGATGTCGCACCGCTGGAACAGCTGGCCCTTCCAGCTGCGGTATTCCTCAAAGCTGGCATGCTCGCCCGGGCCGATGTGGTCGGGGTACAGGTTGGTGAACACCCCCACCCGGTAGTGGATGCCCGCCACCCGGTCCATCATCAGACCCTGGCTGGACACTTCCATCACGCAGGCGGCGCACCCCGCGTCGGCCAGCTGGCGCAGGATCTTCTGCAGCTCGTAGCTTTCGGGGGTGGTGTTGTTCAGGTCGTAGTGGTGGCCGGGATAGTACACCCCGTTGGTGCCGATCATGCCGGTCTTGTGTCCGGCGGCGGTGAGCACCGACCGGATCATGTGGGTGGTGGTGGTCTTGCCCTTGGTGCCGGTCACCCCGATCATGGTCATCTCGTCGGCGGGATGGCCGAAATAAGCGGCGGACAGCATGGCCATGGCGTAGCGGGTGTTGTCAAATTTCAGCACCGTCACATTGGGCATGCTTTCCAGCACGCCGGGGGCCAGATCATGCTGGATCACCAGCACGGCGGCACCCTTTTCCACCACATCGGCGGCGTAGTCGTGGCTGTCACGCTGGGTGCCCACGATGCAGACGAACAGTCCCCCCGGGGTCACCTTGCGCGAATCATAGAAGATGTCGGCCACTTCGACATGCAGGGTGCCCTGTACCACCTGGTAGCGCAGCCCTTTCAGCAGTTGTTTGAGCAGCATCGGCCCTTCACCTCTTTACAAAATATTCGTCGTACCAGACAAGGAAGATAAACACACACCACAGCTGACGCCAGTTGTCCCGCTTGCCGCTGAGATGCTGGTCCAGCATGCGGTTCAGTTCCTTGGTGTTGAAGAATTGTTCCGCAGCCGGGGTGGCAAAGGCCTCCCGCAGGATGGCGGCGTACTTTTCCTCCCGCAGCCAGGCCCGCACCGGAACGGGGAAGCCCAGCTTTTTCTTGTCCGCCGTCTTGGCCGGAATGGTCATCTCGGCGGCGCCCCGCATGGCAATCTTGGTCTGCTGGGCGTTGACCTTGCATTTGGTGGGGATGCGGCAGGCCAGATCGAACACCCGGCGGTCCAGGAACGGCACCCGCAGTTCCAGGGAGTTGGCCATGCTCATCTTGTCGGCCTTGAGCAGAATGTCTCCCACCATCCACAGGTTCAGGTCACAGTATTCCATCCGGGTCACCGGGTCCTGGCCCTTGGTCATCTCAAAGAAGGGGCGGGAGATGTCGGTGGGCTTGCAGTTGCCGGTGTAATGCTTCATCAGCTTGCGCTTGCGGCGCTCGCCCATCAGGTTGGTGTTGCCGATATACCGCTCTTCCAGCGGACGGCCCCGGCGCACCAGGAAGTTGATGCCCGGTACCGGGGGCAGCAGGTTGGCCACCGCGCCCACGCTGCGGCGCAGCCACAGGGGCAGATGGTCGTACCAGCTCACGGTGAAAGGCTCTTTGTAGATGTTGTATCCGCCGAAGAATTCGTCCGCACCCTCACCGGACAGGCAGACCTTGACCTGCTTGGCGGCTTCCCGGTTGACGAAGTAGAGCGCCACGCTGGCGGCGTCGGCCAGGGGTTCATCCATGTGGTACTGGATGCGGCCCAGGTTGGCCCAGTACTCCTCGGGGGTGATGCGGTAGGCGTAGTTCTTGACCCCGATATGCTTGGAAAACTCGGTGGCATAATCGGTCTCGTCGTACTGCTTGTTGGCAAAGCCCACGGTGAAGGTCTTATCCACCTTGGCCAGGGCGGCCATATAGCTGGAGTCCACGCCGGAGGACAGGAAGCTGCCCACCTCCACGTCGGCGATCTTGTGGGCGGTCACGCTCTCCTGCATGGCGTCGCTGATGGCCTTCTCCCACTCCTGCAGGGTGGGTTCGTCGTCGGGCCTGAACTCGGGGCGCCAGTACCGCTGCACCGTCACCTGGCCGTCCTTCCATTCCAGCCAGTGGGCGGGCATCAGCTTCTTGACCCCCTTGAAGAAGGTGTTCTCCCCCGGGGAGAACTGGTAGGACAGGTACAGGGAGAGCTGGTCCTCGTTGAGCTCCTTGCGGAAGCCCGGATGGGCCAGAAAGCTCTTGATCTCGCTGCCGAAGAGCAGCTCCCCCTCCTCGTTCTGATAGTAGTACAGGGGCTTGATGCCGAAATGGTCCCGGGCCAGCAGCAGGGTCTTTTCCCGCCGGTCCCACAAAGCGAAGGTGAACATGCCCCGCAGCCGGTCCAGCATCCCCTTGCCCCACTGCTCGTAACCGTGGAGCAGCACCTCGGTGTCCGACCGGGTGGCAAAGGTGTGGCCGGCGGCCCGCAGTTCCTCGGTCAGGGACTGGAAGTTGTAGATCTCGCCGTTAAACACCACAACAAGGTTTTCATCCTCGTTGTACATGGGCTGGCGGCCGCCCTCCAGGTCGATGATGGAAAGCCGCCGCTGCCCCAACGCCGCCGGACCTTCCAGGAACTGGCCCTGGCCGTCCGGTCCGCGGTGGGCGATCAGGTCCATCATGGCCTGCAACACTTCGCGCGCGTCATCCCGCGCGCCCACAAATCCAACGATTCCGCACATATACTTTCCCTTTCCTTGGGGTGCCGTATGATTTTCGATACCCTATATTATACACACATGCCCCCGAAAAGAAAAGCCCGAACGCCCCAAAAGAATGTAAAAGTATGGTGTGAGCCCGGGCCGGGGGTGATACCTTTGGACGCTGCAGCGCATACTGTAAGGGCGGGCGGTTCCTGTTTTCCGGGCATACGGAGATTGACAAGGACGCCGCTTTGGACGTAAAATAAGCAGGAATATACCATCTGTATGAACAAAGAGGCTTTCCTATGCTGAAATTTCAACCTGTACTGCTGGGCAGCGACGCCAACGTCTACGGCATGGCCCGCAGTTTTTATACCCAATACGGGGTCGTCAGCGACGCCGTCTGCAAGGGGGTCCTGGTGGCCTGCCGCAACACCCGCCTGGTGCGCATCGCCGTGTGTGAGCCGGACCTGGAAAACGACGAGGTCTTTGTACGCACCCTGGTGGACTACGCCAAGGCCCACGATTACAAAAACTGCCCGCTGCTGCTGGTCTCCTGCGCCGACGGCTACACCATCCTCATGGCCCGTCACCGCCAGGAACTGGCGCCCTATTTCCATTTTGCCTGCCCGGAACTGCAAACCGTGCTGGATCTTGACATAAAAGACAACTTTTACAAAGCCTGTGCCGCACACGGGCTTTCTTACCCGAAAACGGCCACCTGCACCGCGCAGAACTACAAAAACGCCGAATTTCCCTTCGATTTCCCGGTCATCATCAAGGCCAGCAACTCCCCGGCCTACTGGAACTGCTCCTTCCCCCACAAAAAGAAGGTGTTCCTGGCCCATGACCGGGCGGAGTACGACGCCATCACCGCGGCCATCTACGGCAGCTCCTACCAGGACGACCTGATCCTGCAGGAGTACATCCCCGGGGATGACAACTGCATGCGGGTGCTCAACGCCTACTGCGGTCTGGACGGCAAGGTCCACCTGATGGCCCTGGGCCGCCCCCTGCTGGAGGAGCAGACCCCCGAGGGCATCGGCAACTACGCGGCCATCCTCTCCTCCCCGGAGATCAACGACCCCGCCCTGCTGGAACGGATGCGCGCCTTCCTGGAAGATGTGGGCTGGGTGGGCTACGCCAACTTTGATATGAAGTATGATGCCCGTACCGGGGAGTATAAACTCTTCGAGATGAACCCCCGCCAGGGCCGTTCCAGCTACTTTGTCACTGCAGCCGGCTACAACCTGGCCCGCTGGCTGGTGGAGGACGTGCTGGAAGGCAAGGACACCGGCTTCACCATCGCCGACACCGAAAGCCTGTGGATGATCGCCCCCTATGGCGTCATCCGCAAGTATCTGAAAGACGAAAAACTCCTGGCCACTGCCGCCCGACTGAAAAAGCAGGGCCGCAGCGCCCACCAGCTCTACTGCAAGGAGGACCGCAGCCTCAACCGGGGGCTGTGGTACCTGCGCAGCCAGCTGAACTACTACCGCAAGACCGCCCGCTATTACGGCAACAAGGGTCTGACCGACTGACACAGAGGAGGATAACATCCATGTGTGGTATCACCGGCTTTGCCGAACGCAAACATAACGCCGAGACCGCCCGGGCCACCGTGAAGGCTATGGCGGACCTGATCACCTACCGCGGCCCCGACGGGGAAGGGTATTATGTGGACGACCAGGTGGCCCTGGGCCACCGCCGCCTGTCCATCATCGACCTGGAGGGCGGCCGCCAGCCCATGTACAACGAGGACGAGAGCCTGGTGGTCATCTTCAACGGCGAGATCTACAATTTCCAGACCCTGCGCGCCGACCTGGAAGCCGCGGGCCATACCTTCAAGACCCACTCGGATACCGAAGTCCTGCTCCACGGCTACGAGCAGTGGGGCAAAGACCTGCCCGCCAAGCTGCGGGGCATGTTCACCTTTGTGATCTGGGACCGCAAGAACAAGACCATGTTCGGCGCCCGGGACATCTTCGGCATCAAGCCTTTCTATTACTATAATGTGGATGGCCTGTTCCTCTTCGGCAGTGAGATCAAGAGCTTCCTGGCCCATCCCGGCTTCAGAAAACAGCTGAACGAAAAGCGGCTGCCCGAATACCTGAGCATCGAATACATCCCCAACGAGGAGACCATGTTCGTGGATGTGTTCAAACTGCCCGGTGCCCATATGTTCACCTGGCAGGACGGGAACCTGACCATCGAGCGGTACTATGACATCCGCTACCACATCGACGAGACCAAGACCCAGGAGGACTGGGAGAAGAAGATCACCGAAACTTTTGCCGAGAGCGTGGCCGCCCACCAGATCGCCGACGTGGAGGTGGGCTGCTTCCTCTCCTCCGGCGTGGATTCCAGCTTTGTGGTCAACGAGGTGGCCAAGGGGACTCCCCATGTGAAGAGCTTCTCGGTGGGGTATGCGGAGGAAAAATACTCCGAGCTGCCCTACGCCCAGGCCTTCAGCAAGGAGATCGGGGTGCCCAGCATCGCCAACAAGGTGGACGCCGACCAGTTCTTTGATGCCAACCGGGTGATCCAGTGGTATCTGGACGAACCCATGCCCAACCCGGCGGAGGTGCCGCTGTACTTCCTGGCTCAGAACGCCCGCAAGTATGTGAAGGTGGTGCTTTCCGGCGAGGGCGCCGACGAACTCTTCGGCGGCTATCCCATGTACTGTCAGGCTGTCCACTTTGAGGATTACAGCCGCAAGGTGCCCGGAGCGGTGCGCCGCTTCCTCTCCCACACGGCGGCCAGACTGCCCCACTTCAAGGGCCAGCACTTCCTGGTCCGGGGCGGCCGTCAGCCCTGGGAGCGGTATATGCGGGCCAACTATGTGTTTGAGTCCCCGGCGGAGCGGGACCGTTACCTGAAAAAGAACTACGGCAACCCCGCCCCCGAGACCTTCTTCAAACCCTACTTTGACAAGGTCCAGGGCCTGGACGAACCCACCCAGCTGCAGTGGGTGGATATGCACACCTGGATGCTGTACGACATCCTGCTCAAGGCCGACCGGATGAGCATGGCCAACTCCCTGGAACTGCGGGTGCCCTTCCTGGACCGGGAGATGCTGGAAGTGGCCCTGAGCATTCCCCGCCGCTACCGCTGCGACAAGGAACATACCAAGATCGCTCTGCGGGGGGCGGCCCTCAAGCAGCTACCCGAAAGCGTGGCCCAGCGCAAAAAGCTGGGCTTCCCGGTGCCGCTGAACGACTGGCTCAGACAGGACAAATACTACAACATGGTGCGGGAAAAATTCACCGGCCCGGTGGCGGAGCAGTTCTTCAACGTGCCGGAAATCTGCACCTTGCTGGATGACCACAAGGCCGGCCGCGCCAAAAACATGACCAAGATCTGGAGCATCTACTCCTTCATTCTGTGGTATGAGCTGTATTTCGTGAACAGCGCCCCGCCGGCGGGGGTATATTCCGCAAAAGTTTGATGTTTTTTACAGCAGGGGCTTGACTTTTCAGGTTGCGTATGGTATATTAACAAACGCAGCTTGTTCCCGTACAAGGGGGTCAAGAACCATGCGCGCCCGTAGCTCAGCTGGATAGAGCAACTGCCTTCTAAGCAGTGGGCCGGGGGTTCGAGTCCCTTCGGGCGCATATATGGTGCCTATGGCGCAGTTGGTTAGCGCGCCAGATTGTGGCTCTGGAGGCCGAGGGTTCGAATCCCTCTAGGCACCCCACCAAAGACCGCACAG
>CALXHN010000065.1 GCA_944388105.1 uncultured Gemmiger sp.
CTGGCCAACTGGAAGGACTACTGCTACGACCTGACCGGCACCCCCATCCTCGGGGAGCTGACCAGCGACACCTACGCCCTGAAGGACGGGGACGCCACCCTGGGCATCGGCTACGTCATTGAATCCTACGGCCTGATCACCAACAAGACCCTGCTGGAAAAGGCGGGCTACACCATCGACGACATCAAGAGCTTCGCCGACCTGAAGAAGGTGGCTGAGGACATCACCGCCCGCCAGGATGAGCTGGGCTTTGCGGCCTTCACCTCCGCCGGCATGGATTCTTCCTCCGACTGGCGGTACAAGACCCACCTGGCCAACCTGCCCATCTACTTTGAGTACAAGGACGAGGGAATCACCTCCACCGACGCCATCAAGGGTACCTACCTGGACAACTACAAGAACATCTTTGACCTGTACATCAACAACTCCACCTGCGCGCCCACCGAGCTGGCCGGCAAGACCGCCGACGACAGCCGCAACGAGTTCCTGGCCAACGAGGCCGTCTTCTACCAGAACGGTTCCTGGGAGTACGTCAACCTGACCCAGGACGGCACCTTCACCGATGACGATCTGGCCATGATCCCCATCTACATCGGCGTGGGCGACGAAGCCAACCAGGGCCTGTGCACCGGCACCGAGAACTACTGGTGCGTCAACAAGGAAGCCCCCGAAGAAGACATCCAGGCCACCCTGGACTTCATCTACTGGTGCGTCACCTCGGAGGAAGGCACCAAGGCCATGGCCGACGACATGGGCTTTGTCATCCCCTTCAAGGGCGCCCAGGAATCCACCAACGTCTTCGTGAAGGAAGACCAGGAAATGACCGCGGAGGGCAAGGTGCCCGTGTCCTGGAACTTCACCACCATGCCTTCCGAAAACTGGAAGAACAACCTGGGCTCTGCTCTGACCGCCTACGCGGCCGGCACCGGCACCTGGGATGATGTGGTCACCGCCTTTGTGGACGGCTGGGCCACCGAAGCCGCGCTGAACGCGGGCTGATACCACCGTCTGTGACGGAATACGCGTAACCTTGCGGGAAGGGCGGGCGAACACAGCGCCCACCCTTCCCGTTTCTTTATGGGGAAATCATTATGGAAAAAGCCATCAAAAAATACTGGCCGGTCTTTGTGCTGCCCACCCTGCTGGCCTTCATCATCGGGTTCATCTGGCCGTTCATCTGGGGCATCGGGCTGTCCTTCTGCCAGTTCACCACCGTCAAGAACGTGACCTTTGTGGGCATCCAGAACTACATCAAGATCTGGGCCGACGATACCTTTATCCACGCTTTCTGGTTCAGCACCGCCTTCACCATCGTGGCCACCGTGCTCATCAATGTGCTGGGCTTTCTGCTGGCGCTGCTGCTCACCCGGCATGTGCGGGGCACCAACATCTTCCGCACCGTCTACTTCATGCCCAACCTCATCGGCGGCGTGGTGCTGGGCTATATCTGGAACACCCTGCTCAACGGCCTGCTCACCCTGCTGGAAAAACCGTTGCTGCAGCTCAACGCCACCTACGGCTTCTGGGGCCTGGTCATCCTCATGTGCTGGCAGCAGATCGGCTACATGATGATCATCTACATCGCCGGACTGCAGAACGTGCCTCCCGACCTCATCGAGGCTGCCCGCATCGACGGCGCCACCGCCCGCCAGGTGCTGCTCCGGGTCAAGATCCCCATGGTCATGCCCAGCATCACCATCTGCACCTTCCTGACCCTGACCAACTCCTTCAAACTCTTTGACCAGAACTTGTCCCTGACCGGCGGCGAACCGGCCAAGCTGACCCAGGGGCTGGCCTACAACATCTACGATACCTTCTATGCCCGCAGCGGCGCCCAGTGGAAGGGCATCGGCCAGGCAAAGGCCGTGGTCTTCTTCCTGGCGGTGGTGGTCATCGCCCTGGTCCAGCTGCGGCTGACCCGCTCCAAGGAGGTGCAGCAGTAATGGAAAATTCCCAGAAGACCCGCCGCATCAACGGGGTCATCTCGGTCATCCTGGCCCTGATCTGCGTGGCTTATGTCTATCCCATCGTGTTGATCCTGCTCAACTCCCTCAAGACCGAGCGGGCCATCACCACCACCCGCATCTTTGAGCTGCCCACCGCCGAAACCTTCACCGGGCTGGCCAACTACATCTACGGCATCACCTCCATGAACTTCCTGGAATCCTTCTGGTACAGCCTGTTCATCTCGGTGTCGTCGGTGCTGCTGATCCTGCTGTGCTGCTCCATGTGCGCCTGGTACATCACCCGGGTCCACGGCAAGCTGTCCAGCGGCATGTACTACCTGTGCGTGTTCAGCATGGTGGTGCCTTTCCAGATGGTCATGTTCACCCTGGCCAAAACCGCCGATACCCTCAAGCTCAACAACCCCTACAACATCTGCATCATCTACCTGGGCTTCGGCGCCGGACTGGCGGTGTTCATGTTCACCGGCTTCATGAAATCCATGCCGGTGGAGATCGAGGAAGCCGCCATGATCGACGGCTGCAACCCGCTGCAGATCTTCTTCCGGGTGGTCTGCCCCATCCTGAAACCCACCATGATCTCCACCGCCATTCTGGAGACCATGTGGGTGTGGAACGACTACCTGCTGCCCACCCTGGTGCTGGACATCAAGAAGTACCGCACCATCCCCATGGCCATCCAGTATTTCCGGGGCAGCTACGGCAAGGTGGAAATGGGACCCATGATGGCCTGCATCATGCTCACCGTCCTGCCGGTGGTCATCCTGTACCTGGTCTGCCAGCGCTACATCATCGAGGGCGTGGTTGCGGGTGCCGTAAAAGGATGATATACTTTTTAGCAGACTGAACACAATCCGGCGCTCCTGCGCCGGGAAAGGACGCTGTATGCCATGACCATCAAGGACATTGCCCGTGAATCCGGTTACGCGGTGGGGACCGTCTCCCGCGTGATCAACAACAACCCCAATGTCAGCCCTGCGGCCCGCGCCCGCATTCTGGAGGTCATCCGCAAATACAAGTTCCGTCCCAACTCCAACGCCAAACATCTGAAACAGCAGGCCAGCCAGGGCATTGCCATGATCGTCAAGGGCACCCACAACATGCTCTTTGCCCCTATCCTGGAAAAGATGCAGACCGAGTGCACCGCCGCCGGCTACAGCGGCATGGTCTACTATATCGACGAGAACGACAACGAGGTGGACCGCGCCCGACAGATCTGCCGGGAACACAAGCCCTACGGGGTCATCTTTCTGGGGTCGGACAGCAACAACATCACCCCGGAACTCAGTGACCTGGGCGTGCCCTGCCTGCTCATGACCAACAGGGCCGCCAACGCCGAAATCGAAAACCTGTCCAGCGTCAGCGTGGACGACAGCGCCGCGGCGGCCCGGATGATCAACTATCTCTATGCCAAAGGCCACCGCCGCATCGGGCTTATCGGCGGCGATATCCGCCGCTCCCATCCCAGCTCCGCCCGTCTGGCGGGCTGCCTGGGGGCCTTCTCCCGCCTGGGACTGCCCTTTGACGCCGCCGCCTGCTACGCGGACGCCCGCTACACCATGCCCGACGGCTACAAGGCCATGGAACGGCTGCTGGACTCCTGCCCGGACCTGACCGCCGTCTTTGCCTTCAGTGATATCATGGCCATCGGGGCCATCCGGGCCCTGCGGGACCATGGACTGCAGGTGCCGGGGGATGTGTCGGTGTGCGGCTTCGACGGCATCGAGCTGGCCGATTACCTGAATCCCCGGCTGGCCACCATCCGCCAGCCCGCCGACCGTCTGGCCTCCCGGGGGGTGAGCATCCTCATCCGCTGCATCGAGGACGACGGCGACGCCGTTCATGAACTGGTCCCCTATGAGCTGGTGGAAGGGGAGAGTGTGCTGTGCCTGAACGGCCAATGACCATTTTTACCGAAAGGAGGAACTCTCCATGCGCGCAAGCGGTGTGCTGATGCACCTGTCCAGCCTGCCGTCTCCCTACGGCATCGGCACCATGGGCAGGGCAGCACGGGAGTTTGTGGATTTTCTTGCGGCGGCGGGACAGAGATACTGGCAGATCCTGCCCATCTGTCCCACCAGCTACGGGGACAGCCCCTACCAGTCCTTCTCCACCTTTGCGGGCAACCCCTATCTCATCGACCTGGACCTGCTGGCGGCCGACGGCCTGCTGCAGCGGGAGGAATACGCGGACATCGACTGGGAAAGCACCCCTGACCGGGTGAACTACGGCGCCCTCTACCGCAAACGGTGGGAGGTGCTGCGCAAAGCCTGCGGCCGTCTGCTGCAGGCGCCCCCCGCGGCCTATGCTGATTTCTGTGCCGAAAACGCCTTCTGGCTGCCGGACTACGCCCTGTTCATGGCCCTGAAGGATGAACACGGCGGCTGTGCCTGGACCCAGTGGGAGCCGGCCCTGCGCCGCCGGGACCCGGCGGCCCTGGACGCCGCCCGCACCCGTTGTGCCGGGGCCATCGGCTTCTGGCAGGCGGTGCAGTACCTGTTTTTTGCCCAGTGGAGGGCGCTGAAACATTATGCCAACCAGAAAGGCGTCTTCATCATTGGGGACCTGCCCATCTATGTGGCCGCCGACAGCGTGGATGTCTGGTCCGCGCCGGAAGCCTTCCAGCTGGGGCCGGACCTGCTGCCCACCGAGGTGGCTGGCTGCCCGCCGGACGGCTTTTCCGCCACCGGCCAGCTGTGGGGCAACCCTCTGTACAACTGGGACGCCATGGCCCGGAATGACTATGCCTGGTGGGTGCGGCGCATTCGGGTGCTGTGCAGTACCTACGATGTGCTGCGCATCGACCACTTCCGGGGCTTTGCGGGGTATTACGCCATCCCCTACGGCAGCACCGACGCCTGCAACGGCCGCTGGCGCACCGGACCGGGCATCGCCCTCTTCCGGGCGGTGGAAAACGCCCTGGGCAAGCGGGATATCATTGCGGAGGACCTGGGCTTTCTCACCGACGATGTGCGGGAACTGCTGCGGGAGAGCGGCTATCCCGGCATGAAGGTGCTGGAATTTGCCTTCGACAGCCGGGACGGCGGGGACTACCTGCCCCACACCTACACCCGGCACTGTGTGGTCTACACCGGCACCCACGACAATGAACCGGTGAATGGCTGGTTCGATACCGCCCCCGCCGCCGATACCCGCAAGGCGGTGGACTACCTCAAGCTCACCCGGGAGGAAGGCTACCACTGGGGCATGATGCGGGCCGCCTGGGCCAGCGTGGCCGACCTGGCCATCGTCCAGGCCCAGGACCTGCTGGGACTGGGGCATGAGGCCCGGATGAACGTGCCCTCCACCCTGGGCACCAACTGGTGCTGGCGGGTGCTGTCCGGTGCCTTTGACGACGCTCTGGCCCGCAAGGTCCGCCACCACATGGAACTGTATGGCCGCCTGAACTGAACATCTTCCCCCGACCGGCCCCGCCCAAAAGCGGCGGCCGATTTTTTTCGGGAAAGGTCTTGACAGGGCAGAGGGGAGGGTGTATTATGCCACATAAAGAAATTTTGATGTGATAGGAGGGCACTTCCGTGGTACAGGACTTTCAGGCCGAGGCCAAGGTGTTCAAGGCCTTGTGTGACCCCAAGCGACTGGCCATTCTGCAGCAGCTGCGCAGCGGGGAAAAGTGCGCCTGCGTATTGCAGGAGCCGTTGGACCTGACCCAGCCGGGACTTTCCTACCATATGAAGATCCTGTGTGAGTCCGGCCTGGTGGAAAGCACCCAGGTGGGCAAGTGGACCCACTACCGCCTGAGCGAGACCGGGCGGCAGCGGGCGCTGGACCTGCTGGCGGAACTGACCCGCCCCAACACCGAAGAGGAATCCTGTTCCGGCGGCTGCGCCTGCGGCCGCTGAACCCATGCGCCGTGTTGTGCGGCGCCCTTTTTTGGCAATACACATCAAAATATTTTTATGTATGGCTCTGCCGTACAAGACAAGGAGTGACCTGAAATGGCAATCTGGCAATGGATTCAGAACGAGCTGCTGGGCATGCAGTGGCTCAACCGGCTCATCGGCCGGGGATTGGCAGCCCTGGGGGTGGACGGTACCACCCGGCTGGGGGGCAGCCTGCAATTCTTCTTCTATGATGTGATCAAGATCACCATTCTGCTCTGTGTGCTGATCTTTGCCATCTCCTACATCCAGAGCTACTTCCCGCCGGAGCGGGGACGCCGGATCCTGGGGCGGCTCCACGGGCTGGGTGCCAACACCGCCGCCGCCCTGCTGGGCACCGTCACCCCCTTCTGCTCCTGCTCCTCCATCCCGCTGTTCATCGGCTTTACCGGGGCGGGGCTGCCTTTGGGGGTGACCTTCTCCTTCCTGATCTCCTCCCCCATGGTGGACCTGGGCAGCCTGGTGCTGCTCATGAGCATCTTCGGCGCCAAGGTGGCCGTGGTGTATGTGGTGCTGGGACTGGTCATCGCGGTGATCGGCGGCTCCCACATTGAAAAGCTCCACCTGGAAGACCAGGTGGAGGACTTTGTCCGCCATGCCGCCCGCCCGCCGGAACTGGACCTGCCCCGGCTGCGGGTGCGGGACCGGCTGGGATACGCCCGCAATCAGGCGGTGGGCACCCTGCGCAAGGTCTTCCCCTACATCCTCATCGGCGTGGGGGTGGGGGCCCTCATCCACAACTGGATCCCCGAAAGCTGGATCACCGCCGTGCTGGGCAGCCGCAACCCCCTGGGCGTGGTGCTGGCCGTGCTGGTGGGCGTGCCCATGTACGCCGACATCTTCGGTACCATCCCGGTGGCCGAAGCCCTGCTGGGCAAGGGCGCCCAGCTGGGCACCGTACTCTCCTTTATGATGGCAGTCACCACCCTGTCCCTGCCTTCCCTCATCATGCTGCGCAAGGCGGTACGCCCTAAGCTGCTGGCCGTGTTTGTGAGCGTCTGTGTGGTGGGCATCGTCCTGGTGGGTTACCTGTTTAATACAATTCAAGTATTTTTGGTTTAATATTACAAGGAGGAATATTTTATGGCATTTCTGTTTGGCAAGAAAAAATCCGAACCCACTTCCTGCGGCTGCGCTTCCGGCTGCAGCACCCCGGCGGACAACACCGGCGCCGCCATCCTGATCCTGGGCGGCGGGTGCGCCAACTGTCAGGCCCTGGAGCGGGCGGTGCGCGCTGCCATGGCGGAGCTGAACATCCAGGAAGAGGTGGGCCATGTGACCGACTTTGCCCAGATCGCCGCCTACGGCGTGCTGACCACCCCCGCCCTGGTGGTGGACGGTCAGGTCCTCAGCGCCGGCCAGGTGCTCAGTGTGGAGCAGGCCAAGGCCCTGCTGGCGAAAGCGAGGGGCTGAGATGGCGCACAAGCCTGTGGTGGCCTTTGTCTGCGTGCACAATTCCTGCCGCAGCCAGATGGCCGAAGCCCTGGGGCGGCATCTGGCCGCCGACGTATTCACCAGCTGTTCCGCCGGCACCGAGACGGTGCCCCGCATCAACCCGGACGCCGTCCGCCTGATGAAGGAACTCTACGGCATTGATATGGAAAAGACCCAGTACAGCAAGACCCTGGACAAGCTGCCGCCGGTGGATGTGCTCATCACCATGGGCTGCAACGTCCAGTGTCCGGCCCTGCCCTGCAAACGGCGGGAGGACTGGGGCCTGGAAGACCCCACCGGCAAGAGCGACGCCGAATTCCGCCAGGTCATCGCCGCCATCGAGCAGAAGGTCCTGGCCCTGCGGGACAGCCTGCGGAACGGGGTGTAAGGGTCAGCTCACCGGCTCGCTTCTGAACAACCCCTGGTCCACCAGACCCAGGTAATCCGCCAGCAGGTAGGCCATCTGGGCATCCCCGGCGGAGATGTTTTCCAGCACCACCACCCGGGTGCCGTTGTCGTAACTTTCCACCGAGTACATCCTCAGCAGATTCAGCCACTCCGCAAACTTGCGGAAGATCTCCGCATCCCCGGCCGATACCGGCCCGATGACCACGGTCTTCTTCTCCAAAGCGGGGGCGGCGGGGCGCTGCACCGGGCCTTCCCCGGCTCCGTAGGTGTACACGGCGGCGGACGCGGTGTTGAAATCCCCGTCCAGCCATACCAGCGGGTTGCGGCGCACCCCGTCCCAGATCACCTCAAAGTGCAGATGGGGACCGCTCACGTTGCCGGTCTGCCCGCTGTACCCGATGAGCTGGCCTTCCCCCACATTGGTGCCCGCGGCCACCGCCAGACTGGACAGATGAGCGTACCGGGTCTGCAGGGTCTTGCCCTGGGCGTTGGCGTGGCGGATGCGCAGGGCGGTGCCGTAACTCTGGTTGCCGGTGGTGGTGCGCCCGTCCCACACCTGGGTCCAGTCCACCGTGCCGGGTTCCGCCGCGTACACCGGGGTGCCCACCGCCGCCCGCATATCAATGGCGCCGTGGTAGCTGCCGTTGTTGTAGTAGTAACCGGCTGTCAGGGTATGCTGTGCCAAAGGCCAGCTGAGCAGCACGGTGCCGTTGGAAAGTCTCATGGGACCATCGCCTCCTTGCCCCCAGCATACGCAGGGCAGGGGAGCGGTGTGCATAAACCGACAAAAAAACAGCCCCGGCAGGCCGCAAGGCCGCCGGGGCTGTCCTTGTATGGTTGTCAGGAAAGGGTCAGGTCGCCGTCCTTGATCCAGCCGGCCCTGCGCAGGGGCATGGCCGCCAGCGGGGTGAGCACGGCGGGCAGGACGATGCAGATGAGCATCAGCCCCACCCAGTCAAAGGCGGACACCGCCGGCCGCAGGCCGGCGGCCGCATCGGCCACCCAGCCGGTGTACACCCCGATGGGCCCCACCAGCCCGCAGGTGCCCATGCCGCTGGACACGGCGGGGCCGTTCTGCTCCAGCCGGAACAGGCAGGTGGCCAGGGGTCCGGTGATGGCCGAAACCACCGTGGGCGGGATCCACACCCGGGGATTGCGCAGGATGTTGGGCATCTGGAGCATGCTGGTGCCCAGGCCCTGGCTGACCAGGCCGCCCACGCCGTTTTCCCGGTAGCTCATCACCGCAAAGCCCACCATCTGGGCGCAGCAGCCCGCCACGGCGGCGCCGCCGGCCAGCCCGGTCAGGCTCAGGGCGGCACAGATGGCCGCCGAGGAGATGGGCAGGGTCAGGGCCACGCCCACCAGCACCGACACAATGATGCCCATGAGCAGGGGCTGGAGTTCGGTGGCCCACATGATGACGCTGCCCACCGCCGAGGCCGCCGCCCCGATGGCCGGGGCAAACAGCACCGAGAGCCCCACCCCCGCCAGGATGGTCACCGCCGGGGTCACCAGGATGTCGATGCGGGTCTCCTTGCTCACCAGCTTGCCCAGTTCCGCCGCCACGATGGCGATGAGGTAGACGGCCAGGGGGCCGCCCGCCCCGCCCAGGGTGTTGGCCGCTCCGCCCACCGCAATCAGGCTGAACAGCACCAGCTGGGGCGCCTTCAGGGCGTAGCCGATGGAGGCTGCCATGGCCGGCCCCGCCACCGCCGTGGCGTAGGTGCCCGCGTCCACCAGAAAGGCCAGCCCGGTCTGTTCGCCCAGCGTCTTGATGATGGTGCCGATGAGCAGGCTGGCAAACAGGCCCTGGGCCATGGCGCCCATGGCGTCGATGCCGTACCGGTGGGCTGAGAAGATCACGTCTTTGCGCTTGCAGAATTCCTTGATACTTGCCACAAAAATTCCTCCTGTTTTTGAGCGATTCCACCAAACCCCCAAAAGGTTGAAAGCATTGTAGCACGCTCCCCGGCCCATTGCAATCACCTTGCGAAAAAACAGCGGTTGCGGTACAATGGTTCACGGAAGCCAATACAAAGGAGTCTGATCTGACCATGGTCGAAACCTTTACCACCCGCATCACCCCCTATGGGCTGGACCGCCGGGTGTTCATCCATCTGCCCGATGACTGGCAGACTTCCGGGAAAAAATACCCGGTGATCTACATGTTCGACGGGCACAACCTCTTTTTTGATGAAACCGCCACCTTCGGCACCTGCTGGGGCCTGAAGGCGTATTACGACGCCCATCCCAACTATATCGTGGTGGGGGTGGAGTGCAACCACGAAGGCAACAAGCGTCTGGAAGAATACTGCCCCTATGACAGCGACTGGTTCGACGGCATCCGCGGCACCGGCAAGGTGTATCTGGACTGGCTGTGCGGGGAGTTCAAGGCCTATGTGGACAAGACCTGGCCCACATTGCCCGACCGTTCCCACACCGCCATTGCGGGCAGCAGCATGGGCGGGCTGATGAGCCTGTATGCCGCTGTGGCCCACAATGATGTGTTTTCCAAGGCGGGGTGCCTGTCGCCCTCGGTGCGGCTGTGCATGGACCCCCTGATGGCCGACCTGAAAAAGGCCAAACTGCGGGGCTACACCAACATCTTCTTCAGCTGGGGCGAAAAGGAGTCCAAGGGCCAGCACGGTCTGGCCCAGTATACCGACAACGCCCTGCAGGTGACCCGCGCCCTGCAGAAAGCCGGTGCCGCCGTCTACCCCTACCTGCAGATGGGCGGGTCCCACTGTGAGGCCTTCTGGGCCCTGCAGGTGCCTTTGTATATGAATGTGCTTTTCGGTGAACCCTGCAAGGAGGACCAGGCATGAGCAGCCGCGCCAAACGCAAGCAGGCCGCCCGGGCGGCGTCCACCCGCCCCCCCGAACCCCAGCGGCCCCAGGAACCCGAAGTGCCCGCCGCCGCCCGGTGGATGGGCGCACTGTGCTATCTGAACATCCTCATTCTGATCCCCGCCTGCAGCCGGTGGCGGCACCATGACTTTGTGCGGTTCCATCTGAACCAGGGTCTGGTGCTGCTGGCCATGATCGTGGTGTTCGCGGCCATCGGGTTTGTGCCCTATTGCTACGAGTTCTCGGTCAGCTGCGGCATTCTGGTGGAAGTGATGTCTCTTGTGGGGCTGGTGACGGCCCTGCGCCGCAAAACCGATCCCTTGCCGGTCATCCGCAACGTGACCCGCAATTTTCATCCGTTCTGAACCCATTACCAAAAGGAGTGACAAACCATGAGCAAAGCTGTGATCTTTTTTGCCCCCGGCCTGGAAGAGTGCGAGGGCCTTCTGTGTGTGGATATCCTGCGCCGTGCCGGTGTGGAGGTGACCATCGCCGCCGTGGGCGGGGAAAAGGTGGTCCGTTCCGCCCGTCAGGTGAACGTGGTGGCCGATGCCCTGGCCGAGGAGCTGGATTATTCCCGGTTTGACGCGGCCATCCTGCCCGGCGGCATTCCGGGGGTGAACAACCTGAAAGCCAGCCAGACCGTCAAGGACGCCTGCACCCGCATGGCCGCCGACGGCAAGATCGTGTCCGCTATCTGCGCCGCCCCCACCGTGCTGGCCGCCTTCGGCCTGCTCAAGGGCAAGCGCGCCACCGTCTACCCCGGCATGGACGAAGCCCTCACCGCCGGCGGCGCCGAGTATACCGGCCTGCCCCTGTCGGTGGACGGCAACATCATCACCGGCGAAGCCCTGGGCGCCGCCATCCCCTTCGCCCTGGCCCTGGCTTCCCGTCTGGCCGGACCGGATGCCTCCGCCGCCGTCAAGAACGCCATCGTCTACCGCTATTGATGCCCCTGTGAAACACAAGACCGCCCGCCGGACGCAGCTGTCCGGCGGGCGGTCTTTTCTTTTGTATGCTTTAGCGAAATGAGAACCCCCAGCTCTGCTGGGGAGAGTAAAAAAGCTTTAGCTTCAAGCATCGAGCGAAGCGAGAAGGGAGCAGCAACTTTACCATTGTCAAGAAAGCTGATCTTGGATAGACAGCGCCCGTTTACGGGCTGTAGGGCAAGTGATGCAAGTGGCGGATTTTTCAGTGCCTCTTGAGAGGCTTGCCGGTACGATGCCCTTCTAGGGCTTACACAAGCCCCCGGCTTAGCCGGGGGTCTTGACTTTGCGCGGGAACAGCCGGCCGCAGGGCGGTTATTCCGTCCTGACCCGGAAGGCAGTCACGCTGCAGGGCGGCAGCT
>CALXHN010000066.1 GCA_944388105.1 uncultured Gemmiger sp.
GCCAACATCCGCCTGATCGACTTCAAGCTGGAGTTCGGCCGCCTGCCCGACGGCACCATCATCCTGGCCGACGAGATCAGCCCCGACACCTGCCGTTTCTGGGATGCCACCACCGGCGCACACCTGGACAAGGACCTGTTCCGCCGCGATATGGGCGGCGAGGCCGACGCTTACCAGGAAGTCATGAAGCGTCTGCTGGGCTGAGATGCCCCTTGCCCCTTTTGCATGAAGAACGGAGTTTTGTAATGAGCGAAATGAGCCTTGAAAACACGGGTCTGCATGAAGAATGCGGCGTGTTCGGCATGTATGATTCCACCGGCCGGACCGACATGGTCAGCGCGGTGTACAGCGCTTTGTACGCCCTGCAGCATCGCGGGCAAGAAAGCTGCGGCATCGCCCTGAACGTGGACGGCGTTCTGACCGGCCACCGGGACTTAGGGCTGGTGAGCGAAGTGTTCACCAAACGGGTACTGGAAGATCTGCCCCACGGCGCCAAGATGGCCACCGGCCATGTACGGTATGCCACCTCTGGTCAGCGCAGCCGTTCCAACGCCCAGCCTATGGTGCTGCATCACTGTAAGGGCGCCATGGCTGTGTGCCACAACGGCAACCTGACCAATGCCGCCCGCCTGCGTCACCGGCTGGAAATGAGCGGTTCCATCTTCCATGGCACCTCCGACACCGAGGTCATCGGCTATCTGCTGACCCAGAATCGGCTGATCTCCCCCGACATCGAGACCGCCGTCTGCCGCACCATGGAGCAGATCGAAGGTGCCTACAGCCTGGTCATCATGACCCATACCAAGCTGATCGCCGCCCGGGACCCCCACGGATTCCGGCCCCTGTGCATCGGCGCCTTGCCCGACGGTTCCGGCTTTGCCTTTGCTTCGGAAACCTGCGCCCTGGACGCTGTGGGCGCCACCATGCTGCGGGACGTGGAGCCCGGCGAGATCGTGGTGGCCGACCGCAACGGTCTGCGCAGCATCCGCACCCACTGCAACATCGCGCCCCACACCCTGTGTGTGTTTGAGTACATCTACTTTGCCCGTCCGGACTCGGTCATCGAGGGCACCTGCGTCCATGAGGCCCGCCTGCAGGCAGGCCGTTTCCTGGCCCAGGAGCACCCGGTGGACGCCGATGTGGTCATCGGTGCGCCGGACTCCGGCCTGGACGCCGCTCTGGGCTTTGCCCAGGAGAGCGGGATCCCCTACGGCGTGGGCTTCATCAAGAACAAGTATGTAGGCCGCACCTTCATCCAGGGCAGTCAGGCCCAGCGGGAGAGCAGCGTGCGCATCAAGCTGAACGCCATCTCCTCCACCGTGGCCGGCAAGCGCGTGGTGCTGGTGGACGACTCCATCGTCCGCGGCACCACCAGTGCCCGCACCATCAAGCTGCTGCGGGAAGCCGGCGCCAAGGAAGTGCACTACCGCATTTCCGCCCCGCCCTTTGCTCATCCGTGCTATTTCGGCACCGACATTCCCGACGAAAAGCTGCTGATTGCCACCGGTCACACAGTGGAGGAGATCAACAAGCTGGTAGGTTCGGATACGCTGGGCTATCTGAGCATCGAGCATGTGCAGCAGCTGGCTCCCAAGAGCAAATGCGGCTACTGCGTCGGCTGTTTTACCGGCGAATACCCGGTGGACCCGCCCAAGGAACCCATGAACATTGTGTATGACCGGCCGCTGAGCCAGTCCAACACCAACAAAAAGCTGTGATGAAGAAGGAGTCAACGACCATGGAGAAAAGCTATTCTGAAAGCTATGCCGCTGCCGGTGTGGATATTACCGCTGGCTATGAGGCCGTGCGCCTGATGAAGCAGTATGTGGCCCGCACCATGAACGACCACTGCATCGGCGGCCTGGGCGGTTTCGGCGGCCTGTTTGAGCTGGACTGCACCGATATGCCTCATCCGGTGCTGATCTCCGGCACCGACGGCGTTGGCACCAAACTGCGCATTGCCCAGCTGATGGACCGTCATGACACCATCGGCATCGACTGCGTGGCCATGTGCGTCAATGACATCATCTGCGCCGGTGCCAAGCCGCTGGTCTTCCTGGATTACATCGCCTGCGGCAAGAACGTGCCCGAGCGCATCGCCGAGATCGTCAAAGGCGTGGCTGAAGGCTGTGTGCAGGCCGACTGCTCCCTGGTGGGCGGCGAGACCGCCGAGCATCCCGGTGTGATGCCGGAGGACGACTACGACCTGGCCGGTTTCACCGTGGGCGCCGTGGACAAGAGCAAGATCCTGGACAACTCCACCATGCAGGCGGGCGATGTGATCATTGCCCTGCCTTCCACCGGTGTGCACTCCAACGGGTTCTCTCTCGTGCGCAAGATCTTCGACCTGGAAAACAACCCCGACATCCTGAAGAAGCACTTCGATGAACTGGGCTGCACCCTGGGCGAGGCTCTGCTGGCTCCCACCAAGATCTACGTCAAGCCGGTGCTGGCTCTGATGAAGGAAATCACCGTGAAGGGTGTTTCCCACATCACCGGCGGCGGCTTTTACGAAAACATTCCCCGCAGCCTGAAGGACGGCTGCTGCGCCCGCATCGCCAAGGCGGATGTGCGTACCCCTGCCCTGTTTGAGCTGCTGGCCAAAACCGGCAACATCTCGGAACACGACATGTTCAATACCTTCAACATGGGTGTGGGTATGGTTCTGACTGTGGCTGCCGAGGACGCCGACAAGGCCATCGAGATCCTGAAGGCCAACGGCCAGGATGCCTACCGCCTGGGCGTGATTGCCGAAGGCGAAGGGGTGGAACTGGTATGAAAAACGTCGCGGTATTGGTATCGGGCGGCGGCACCAACCTGCAGGCCATCCTGGACAGCGAACACCGGGGAGAGAACCCCAATGGTCGAGTGACCCTGGTGGTAGCCAGCAAACCGGGCGTGTATGCCCTGACCCGGGCGGAAAACGCCGGGGTCAAGACCGCCGTGGTGGCCCGCAAGGAATACGCCGACAGCGCCTCCTTTGACGCGGCCCTGCTGGCTGTCCTGAAAGAAAACCAGATCGACGTGGTGGTGCTGGCAGGCTTTTTGAGCGTGCTGGGCCCCAGCGTCATTGCCGCCTATCCCCGGCGCATCCTGAACGTTCATCCCAGCCTGATTCCCAGCTTCTGCGGACCGGGCTTCTATGGACTGCGGGTGCATGAGGCCGCTCTGGCCCGGGGTGTCAAGGTGACCGGTGCCACGGTGCATTTCGTGAACGAAGAATGCGACGGCGGGCCCATCCTGCTGCAGAAGGCTGTGGCCGTGCAGCCGGACGATACCCCCGAAACTTTGCAGAAGCGTGTGATGGTGGAAGCCGAATGGCAGCTGCTGCCCCGCGCTCTGGCCATGGTTTGCAACGACGAGGTGTAATGCGATGAAAAAGAATCTGTACAAGTATCTGGCCGGCAACGAATATCCGGGCCGGGGCATCTGCCTGGGGCTTTCCCCCGACGGTTCCAAGGCCATGATCGCCTATTGGATCATGGGCCGCAGCGCCAACAGCCGCAATCGCGTGTTTGAGGCTCTGCCCGAGCGCGGCGGCATCCGCACCGTGGCGGCGGACCCCGCCAAGATGGAAGATCCCCATCTGATCATTTACAATCCGGTCCTGACCCTGGGCGCTACCACCATCGTGACCAACGGCGACCAGACCGACACCATCTTCAATTTCATGAAGGATGGCTTGTTCCCCGGCTACAGCTTTGAGGCGGCCCTGGCCACCCGCACCTTTGAGGACGACGCCCCCAACTTCACCCCCCGCATTTCCGGCGTGGTGGACATGAAGCAGGGCGGCTACAAGCTGAGCATCCTCAAGAGCTGCGACGGCAACGACGCCAGCGTACAGCGCCAGACCTTCGATTACCCCCAGCCGGTGGCCGGAGAAGGTCACCTGATCACCACCTACCAGAAAAACGGCAGCCCCATTCCCAGCTTTGCGGGCGAGCCCATGCGGGTAGGCATTGACGAGAGCGACCCCAACGAATTTGCCGGCAAACTGTGGGACGCTCTGAACACCGACAACAAGGTGAGCCTGTTTGTGCGGGCCATCACTCTGGCTACCGGTGATTATGAGGACGTTATCCTGAACAAGTACAATACTGTGGAGGGTTGAGCATGAACGAATTCCAGTTGAAATACGGCACCAATCCCAACCAGAAACCCGCCCGCATCTTTATGGCAGACGGCGGCGAGCTGCCGGTGACAATCCTGAACGGCCGCCCCGGCTACATCAACTTTCTGGATGCGCTGAACAGCTACCAGCTGGTCAAGGACCTGAAGAAGGCCCTGGGTCTGCCCGCCGCTGCCAGCTTCAAGCATGTGTCCCCCGCTGGTGCCGCTGTGGGCCTGCCCCTGGACGACACCCTGCGCCGGATGTACCACATTGACGCCGAGATGGAGCTGTCTCCCCTGGCCTGCGCCTATGCCCGCGCCCGCGGTGCCGACCGCATGTCCAGCTTCGGCGACTGGATCGCTCTGTCCGACGTGTGCGACCTGGCCACCGCCCAGCTCATCAAGCATGAAGTCTCTGACGGCATCATCGCCCCCGGTTACGACGACGACGCCCTGGAAGTGCTGAAGAGCAAGAAGAAGGGCAACTACAACATCGTGGCTATTGATCCCGACTATACCCCTGCGCCTCTGGAGCGCCGCACCGTGTACGGCGTGACCTTTGAGCAGGGCCGTCAGGATCTGGATATCTCCGCCGACACCATGCTGACCAACATCGTGACCAAGGCCAAGGACCTGACCGAAGGCCAGAAGCGCGACCTGGTGATGAGCCTGATCGTGCTGAAATACACCCAGTCCAACAGTGTCTGCTATGTGCAGGGCGGCCAGACCATCGGCGTGGGTGCCGGCCAGCAGAGCCGTATCCACTGCACCCGTCTGGCGGGCCAGAAGGCCGACAACTGGCAGCTGCGCCACATGCCCAAAGTGCTGGACCTGCCTTTCCGGGATGACATCACCAAGCCCAACCGGGACAATGCCATTGACGTGTACATCGGGGATACCCCGGAAGATGTGATCGGCGACGACGTGTGGGCTGAGACCTTCACCGAGCAGCCCGCCCCCCTGACCGCCGAGGAAAAGAAAGCCTGGCTGTCCCAGGTGCACGGCGTGAGCCTGGGCAGCGATGCCTTCTTCCCCTTCGGCGACAACATCGAGCGTGCCCGCCGCAGCGGTGTGGATGCCATTGTGCAGCCCGGCGGTTCCATCCGTGACCAGCAGGTCATTGATACCAGCGACAAGTATGGCATCGTGATGGCTTTCTGCGGCATCCGTCTGTTCCATCACTGATACCAAAGGAGTTTGCGATGAAGATTTTAGTCGTTGGCGGCGGCGGACGGGAACATGCCATCATCCGCGCGCTGAAGAAGAGTCCCCAGTGCACCGAGATCTGGTGCGCACCGGGCAACGGCGGCATCGCTTATGACGCCATCTGCAAGGACATCAAGGCCACCGATGTGGACGCTATGGTAGCCTTTGCCAAAGAGGAAGGCTTTGACTACGCCGTGGTGGCCCAGGATGATCCCCTGGCCCTGGGCATGGTGGACGCGCTGGCCAAGGTGGGGATTCCCGCCTTCGGTCCCAACGCCGCTGCCGCCCGCATCGAGGCCAGCAAGGTGTTCAGCAAGAACCTGATGAAGAAGTACGGCATTCCCACCGCCGTCTATGAGACCTTTGACAACGCCGACGCTGCCATGGAATATATCCGCGGTCAGGGCAAGTATCCGGTGGTCATCAAGGCCGACGGTCTGGCTCTGGGCAAGGGTGTGCTGATCTGTCAGGACGAGGCGGAGGCCGAAGCAGGGCTGAAGGAGATCATGCTGGACAAGAAGTTCGGCGCTTCCGGCAACCATGTGGTGGTGGAAGAGTTCCTGACCGGACCTGAGGTGAGCGTGCTGTCTTTCTGCGACGGCAAGACCGTCATCCCCATGGTTTCCAGCATGGACCACAAGCGTGCCCTGGACCATGACGAGGGTCTCAACACCGGCGGCATGGGCACCGTGGCCCCCAACCCCTACTACACCCCCGAGGTGGCAGACGAGTGCATGCGTACCATCTTTGCCCCCACCGTAGCGGCCATGCAGGCGGAAGGCTGCCCCTTCAAGGGCTGCCTGTACTTCGGCCTGATGCTGACTCCCGACGGTCCCAAAGTCATTGAGTACAACTGCCGTTTCGGTGACCCTGAGGCCCAGGTGGTGCTGCCCCTGCTGGAAAGCGATCTGCTGACCGTGATGCAGGCCACCACCGACGGCACTCTGGACAAGACCCCGGTGAAGTTCTCCGACGGTGCCGCTGCCTGTGTGATCCTGGCCTCCGGCGGATACCCCCTGGCCTACGAAAAAGGCAAGGAGATCACCGGCCTGACCGAAGGGCAGTTGTCTGGCGCCGCCGATGTGACCGTCTACCATGCCGGTACCGCCCGCAAGGGTGATGCCCTGGTCACCGCCGGTGGCCGTGTACTGGGCGTGACTGCCACCGCTCCCGATCTGGCCTCCGCCCTGAAAAAGGCCTATGCGGCCGCTGAGCAGATTCATTTTGACGGCGTGCACAAGCGCAGCGACATCGGTGCCCGCGCCATGGCCGCCCAGAACCGCCGTTAAGGAGGAAAAACAAATGGTTTACCGCATTTATGTGGAGAAAAAGCCCGGATTTGACGGCGAAGCCCAGGGACTTTTCCATGAGCTGACCGAACTGCTGGGCATTTCCGGGCTGAAAAGCCTGCGCCTGCTGAACCGCTACGACGTGGAAGGCATCGACCGCGACCTATTCGAGAAGGCCGTGCCCACCGTCTTCAGCGAGCCGCCGGTGGATGTGACCTACGACACCCTGCCCCAGGGCGGCACCATCTTTGCGGTGGAGTACCTGCCCGGTCAGTTCGACCAGCGGGCGGACTCCGCTTCCCAGTGCATCCAGTTGCTGAGCCAGGGCGAACGCCCCGATGTGCGTAGCGCCCGGGTGTATATTCTGGAAGGTGACCTGTCTGAGGAAGATCTGGCCGCCATCAAGAAGTATGTTATCAACCCGGTGGAGGCCCGGGAAGCCAGCCTGGACGAGCGCAGCACCCTGAAGATGGAGTTTGCCGTTCCGTCCGCCGTGGAGACCCTGACCGGCTTCATCGAGATGGACGAGGACGCTCTGGAAGCCTTCCGGCAGGAAAAAGGTCTGGCCATGGACCACGCCGACATCGTATTCTGCCAGAACTATTTCCGCAGCGAGCATCGTGACCCCACCATCACCGAGATCCGGGTCATCGATACCTACTGGAGCGACCACTGCCGCCACACCACCTTCGGCACCATCCTGGACAACGTGACCATCGACGACGAGATCGTCAAGGCGGCCTTTGACCGCTACATGGCCCTGCGGGAAGAAACCGGCCGCAATGCCAAGAACCGCACCCTGATGGACTGCGCCACCATCGGCGCCAAGGCGCTGAAGCAGCGTGGAATCCTGAAGAATCTGGACGAGAGCGAGGAGATCAACGCCTGCACCGTCAAGATCAAGTGCGATGTGGACGGCGAGCAGCAGGACTGGCTGTTCCTCTTCAAAAATGAGACCCACAACCATCCCACCGAGATCGAGCCCTTCGGCGGCGCAGCCACCTGCATCGGCGGCGCCATCCGCGATCCCCTGTCCGGCCGCAGCTACGTCTATCAGGCCATGCGTGTGACCGGCGCCGGTGACCCGCTGAAGCCCGTGTCTGAGACCATGCCCGGTAAGCTGCCCCAGCGCAAACTGGTAACCACCGCTGCCCAGGGCTATTCCAGCTACGGCAACCAGATCGGTCTGGCCACCGGCCAGGTGGATGAGCTGTATCATCCCGGTTATGTGGCCAAGCGCATGGAGATCGGCGCCGTGGTGGGCGCCACTCCCGCCAGCCATGTACGTCGGGAAGAGCCCGCCCCCGGGGATGTGATCATCCTGCTGGGCGGCCGCACTGGCCGTGACGGCATCGGCGGCGCCACCGGCTCCAGCAAGGCCCACAAGCTGTCCAGTCTGGAGACCTGCGGTGCCGAGGTTCAGAAGGGCAACGCCCCCATTGAGCGCAAACTGCAGCGCCTGTTCCGCCGTGAGGATGCCTGCCGCATGATCAAACGGTGCAACGACTTCGGCGCCGGCGGTGTTTCCGTGGCCATCGGCGAGCTGGCCGACGGGCTGCACATTGACCTGAACAAGGTCACCAAGAAGTACGAGGGCCTGGACGGCACCGAACTGGCCATCAGCGAGAGCCAGGAGCGCATGGCCGTGGCCGTGGCCCCTGAGGATGCCGACCGCTTCATCGCTCTGGCCAACGAGGAGAACCTGGAAGCCACCGTGGTGGCCACCGTTACCGAAGAAAAGCGGATGGTGGAAGAGTGGAACGGCACCCCCATCGTCAACCTGTCCCGTGAGTTCCTGAACTCCAACGGTGCCGAACGCCATGCCGACGCCCACATCGAGGCCGGCACGACCTGGAAGCCGAAATGGTCCGGCAACACTGTGGCAGAGAAGATGGAAGCCATGGTCAGCGACCTGAACGTATGCAGCAAGAAGGGTCTGGGCGAACGGTTCGACTCCACCATCGGCGCGGCCACCGTGCTGATGCCCTACGGCGGCAAGTATCAGCTGACGCCTTCCATGGCCATGGCGGCCAAGCTGCCGGTGGACGGCGAGACCACCACCTGCTCCGGCATGGCCTGGGGCTTCAACCCCTACCTGACCGAAGCAGATCCCTACCGCGGCGCCTACATGGCTGTGGTGGAGAGCGTGACCAAGCTGGTCTGCGCCGGGTTCCATCACGAGGACATGTACCTGACCTTCCAGGAATACTTTGAGCATCTGGGCGACAAACCGGAGCGCTGGGGCAAGCCCCTGGCCGCGCTGCTGGGTGCCCTGGACGCCCAGATGGGTCTGGGCATCGCCTCCATTGGCGGCAAGGACAGCATGTCCGGCAGCTTTGAGGGTCTGGATGTTCCCCCCACGCTGGTCAGCTTTGCCACCGCCGTTGGCAACACCCGGGATGTACTGAGCCCCGAGTTCAAGAAAGCCAACAGCTCGGTGGTTATCCTGAAACCTCAGTACAAAGATGGTCTGCCGGAAGTCAACAGCCTGCTTTCCATCTACAAGATCGTGGAGCAGATGATCGACGAGGGCAAGGTTCTGGCTGCCGCCACCCCCGGATTCGGCGGCATCGGCGAAGCCCTGTTCAAGATGTGTGTGGGCAATCACGTCGGCCTGAAGCTGAGCAAGGCCTTCCGTCCTGAACGGCTGTTTGAGCCCTGCTACGGCGCCGTTATTCTGGAACTGCTGGATGCCACCGCCGGTGAATTCCTGGGCTTCACCACCGTGGACTACACCATGTGTGTGGGCGATGAAGAGCTGGACCTGGCACACCTGCAGGAACTGTGGGAGCGCAAGCTGGAGCCGGTCTTCCCCTACCGCCGTGCGGGTGAGGAAGTCAAGGCCCTGGAATACCATTGCAACCCCTTCCAGCGTGTGGCTCCGGCCGTGCGTCTGGCCACTCCGCGGGTCATCATCCCTGTCTTCCCCGGTACCAACTGCGAGTATGATACCGCCCGGGCCTTCCGTCGCGCCGGCGGTGATCCCCATGTGCTGGTGCTGAAAAACCTGACCCCTGCTGACGTGGCTGAAAGCTGCGAAGCTCTGGTCAAGGAGATCGACGCGGCCCAGATCCTGATGCTGCCAGGTGGTTTCTCCGGCGGTGACGAGCCTGACGGTTCCGCCAAGTTCATTGCAGCCTTCTTCCGTGCTCCGGCCGTGGCCGACGCGGTGAACCGTCTGCTGAACGAGCGCGATGGTCTGGCCCTGGGCATCTGCAACGGTTTCCAGGCGCTGATCAAGCTGGGGCTTGTCCCCTACGGCGAGATCCGTCCCATCACCAAGGACGATCCCACCCTGACCTTCAACACCGTACATCGCCACCAGAGCATGCTGGTGCGTACCCGTGTGGCTTCCAACAAGAGCCCCTGGCTGTCCGAGTGCGATGTCAACGACGAGCACCTCATTGCCATCAGCCACGGCGAAGGCCGTTTTGTGTGCAGTGATGAACTGCTGCAGCAGCTGATTGCCAACGGTCAGATTGCCACCCAGTATGTGGACCTGAACTGCGTGCCCACCATGGACCAGCGCTACAACCCCAACGGCAGTGTGCTGGCCATCGAAGGCATCACCAGCCCGGACGGCCGCGTGTTCGGCAAGATGGGTCACAGCGAACGCAGTGCCGATCAGCTGTACAAGAATGTGGGCGGCGACAAGTACCAGCCCATCTTTGAGGGCGGCGTGAACTACTTCAAGCTGTAATGCGCCATCCCCTGACAGATAAGGAGAGTTTTTTCAATGGCACATGATCGTTATATCTCGCCCTTCTCCACCCGGTATGCTTCGGACGAGATGCAGTATATTTTCTCCGACGACAACAAGTTCCGCACCTGGCGCCGTCTGTGGATTGCCCTGTCCAAGGCCGAACAGAAGCAGGGGCTGGACATCACCGATGAACAGATCGCCGAACTGGAAGCCCACAAGGACGACATCAACTATGAGGAAGCCGCCGCGCGGGAAAAGCTGGTCCGCCATGACGTGATGAGCCACGTCTACGCCTACGGCCTGCAGTGCCCCCACGCCAAGGGCATCATCCATCTGGGCGCCACCAGCTGCTATGTGGGCGACAACACCGACGTCATCATCATGCGGCAGGGCCTGGAGCTGGTCCGCAAGAAGATCATCGGTACTCTGGCCAATCTGGCCAAGTTTGCCGATGAGTACAAGGATATGCCCTGTCTGGCCTACACCCACTGCCAGCCCGCCCAGCTCACCACTGTGGGCAAGCGCGCCACCCTGTGGATGAACGAGCTGTACATGGACGTGCAGGAGATTGAGCATCAGATCTCTCAGCTTGCCCTGCGCGGCGTGAAGGGCACTACCGGCACCCAGGCCAGCTTTATGGAGCTGTTCGGTGGGGATTCCGCCAAGGTCAAGGCTGTGGAAGCTGATGTCTGCGCCCAGATGGGCTTTGACAAGGTGGTTCCGGTCTGCGGCCAGACCTACAGCCGCAAGGTGGATTATAATGTGCTGTCCGCCCTGGCCGGCCTTGCCCAGAGCGCCATGAAGATGGCCACTGATATCCGTCTGCTGGCCAACTTCAAGGAAATGGAAGAGCCTTTCGAAAAGAATCAGATTGGTTCTTCCGCCATGCCTTACAAGCGCAACCCCATGCGCTGCGAACGCATCTGCGCCCTGTCCCGCTACCTGATGATCGACGTGCTGAACCCTGCCATGACCGCCGGTACCCAGTGGTTTGAGCGCACCCTGGACGACAGCGCCAACAAGCGCATCGCCATGGCCGAGGGATTCCTGGCCGCTGACGCCATCCTGAACATCCTGCTGAATGTTTCGGATGGGCTGGTGGTGTATCCCAAGGTCATCCGCAGTCGGGTGATGGCCGAGCTGCCCTTCATGGCCAGCGAAAACATCATGATGAAGGCCGTGAAAAAGGGCGGCGACCGTCAGGAACTGCACGAGCGCCTGCGTGAGCACGCTGTGGCCGCTGCCGCTGTGGTCAAGCAGGAAGGCAAACCCAACGACATGATTGCCCGCGTGGAAGCCGATCCCGCCTTTGGGCTGAGCCGCGAGGAGATCGAAGCGGAGCTGAGTCCGGAAGATTTCACCGGTCGGGCTCCGGAACAGGTACAGGAGTATCTGGACCAGTATATTCGTCCCCTGCTGGCCGCCAACCCTGATGCCGTTGGTCAGAAGGCCGAACTGAGCGT
>CALXHN010000067.1 GCA_944388105.1 uncultured Gemmiger sp.
TGGCGGCGTCGGGCTTTGCACGCCGCTCGTCCGGCGGAGGGCAGCTGGGCCGATGCCTGGGCCCTTGCCTGTGAAGCCGTGCCCCTGGGCCGCCCGGTGCCCCTCTGGTGTACGCCTATGGTACGGGGGCCGGTCACGGCGGGACTATGGCGGCCGGTGGTGCTGGTGCCGGAGCAGGACCCCGGGCCAGCCGCCGCCGGGATGATGTTTCTCCATGAGCGCACCCACCTGCAGCGCCGGGACCTGGCCCTGAAGGCCCTGCTGCTCCTGGCCCGGGCGCTCCACTGGTACAACCCGGCGGTGGGCTTTCTGACCCGGCGGGCTGTCCGGGACATGGAGGCTGCCTGTGACGCCCAGGTGGTGGCAGGGCGTGACGCGGTCTGGCGGGGGGCCTACGGTGAAGCCCTGCTGGCCGCGGCCCGCATGGGGAAGACCCCCGCCTTCACCACCGGATTTTCCTGGAATGGGCGGGCGCTGCGCTTCCGGTTTGCCCGCCTGTGGGACCGGGCACCCCGCCGCCGGGGTCGGCTGGCCCTGGCGGCCGTGGGGCTCTGCGGGGTGCTGGGGGTGGGGCTCATCGCCTGTACCCCCGCCGAGACCGAATCCACCGCCCCCGCTGAGACCGCCCCCGCTGTTGTGTCTACGGCCACCCCGGCGCCCACCCCCACCCCGGTGCCTGACCGCAGCGGCCGGGTGGAGCGGGACCCGGCGCTGCTCTCGGCCACCCGGACCTTGCTGACGGCCCCGGTGCCCGGGGAGCTGGAAAAGGTTTCCTACCGGCTGTACAGCGGCACCCAGCTGGGAGACCGGGTGGACCTGGCCATGGCGGACGGGGAAGGGGGCGTCAGCTTCTGGCACAGCGAGGACCGCGGCGCCAGCTACACCCAAAGCTCCCTGGACCTGACCCCGCTGCTGGGGGACGGTCCTTTCCGGGTGGCCAACTATGAGTGCCTTGCCCCGGACACCGCCTTTCTGGTGATTGCCCGGGAAGCGGAACCCACCCCCGGCTACATGACCGACGCCGATCTCTGCTTCTTGCGGAAAAACGGCGGGGACTGGCAGCTCATGGGTGAACAATCCTGTCCGGCGGACACCGACCTGGGCGGGTGGCACACCCAGCCTTTCTTCTGGATGAACGAGAATGTGGGCTTCTGGACGCCCCACACCGACTACCACGCCCTGGACCTGTGGCGGACGGTGGACGGCGGGGCCAGCTGGGAGCGGCTGGACCTTTCGGCCCTGGAATCCGACATCCCCTATACCGATATCCCCGGCCTGCACACCTGCTGGGCGGGGGCGGACCAGGAAAATCCCGGCCCCGGGCATCTGCGGGTGCACTGCAACGCCGCGGTGGGCAACGATACCACCCGGCAGATCTTCTGGCTGGTGAGTGAGGACTACGGTGAGACCTGGCAGATCCGCCCCGACGGCGAGCAGGCCACGGCCCAAGCCACGCCCGCCGCGCTGCCTGCCCTCTGCCCGCTGTGCGGCGGCCCGGTGGAGACCCGGGCGGTGGATACCCGGGAAGGCGGGCTGGAAAAGCGCCCCTGCATCCATAAGGTGTACGGGGAGGATTATATCTACCCGAATTACACCGTATACCAGGGAATTTGTACCCAATGCGGCCAGTGGCAGAGCGACACCTGGCAGGAGCCCAACGGCAGCCAGCGGCTGGTCTGCCACGGATACCAGTAAAAGGAGCATCAGCATGAAACAGCAGACCAAGCGTCTGCCCGACGCGGAACTGGAAGTGATGAAAGCCCTGTGGCAGGCACAGTCCCCCCTGACCCGGGCGGAACTGGAACAGGCCCTGGCCGCCAACGGGTGGGCGGGCACCACCCTGCTGACCCTGCTTTCCCGCCTGGAAGGCAAGGGATATGTGACCCGGGAGCGGGAAGGCCGGGGCTACCGGTACAAAGCGGCCCTGACCCGGCAGGACTACCTGCCGGTGGAGAGCCGCAGCGCCCTGGGCCGGATGTTTGCGGGCAGCGCCCGCAACCTGGTGGCGGCCATGGCCGAAAGCCACGACCTCACCGACGCCGACATCGACGAGTTGGCGGCCTACCTGGCGGAACTGAAACAGCGCCACGCCGCCGACTGAATCTTGCATAAAAAGGCAGCCGCCCCCGCCGGAAACCCCGGCAGGGGCGGTTTTTGTTTCTGTTACAGGGCCATGGGCATGGCGCAGGTGATCTCCTCATAGTTGGGGTTCCCGGCCCAGAAATCGGCCAGGGAGAGCAGCCCGATGCGGGCCTGGGCCTGTTCCACCTCCACAGTGGTGCCGTCTTCGGCCACCGAGCTCACCGGCAGATAGTTCACCGCAAAGGTGCACAGCACCTTGTCCCCCACCACGGCGGCCAGGTCCAGAGGACGCTTCAGCTCCCCGGCCATGTAGGAGAGGGGCAGGGGCGTCAGGGTGCCGGTCTCCGGGTTAAGGGCATAGCGGTCGGTGACGATGTCCGAGTCCCACCCGGTGACATTGACCAGCAGCTGGCCGTCCAGCACCGGCATCCGGCTGTCCAGATTCACCAGCTTTTCCCCCTCGCCGGTGCCCACCGTAAAGGGCCACTCCACGCTGACCTGCCCGGAACTGCCGTCGGTTTTCAGCCATCCGGCGGCGCCGCTCTCTGCCATCCACAGGATGCGGTCCCCGTCCACCGCAAAGCTGCGGGCGGGGTCGGCGTCGGTCCAGCTCATCAGGTCGGTGTAGCTGCCGTCGGTGGCGTACAGCCGCAGGTGCCGGGCCCCGGCGCCGGAAGGATCGGTCAGGTCGTAAAAGACGCAGAGGATGCCTCCGTCCACCACCCCCACCATGGTGTGGTTGGTGGTGGTGAACAGCCGCTGGGCCTCGCCGCCGGTCACCGGGATGCGGTACAGCCCGCCGGACAGGGCCTGGTTCTCCGGGTCTTCCTCGGTGACGCAGAAATACACATACGCCCCGTCCCCCATGAGCAGGGTGTCCCCCACCGAAAGGTAGGCGGTGGCGCTGCCCTCATACAGCAGCTGCCGGTCGGAACCGTCCCGGGCGGCGGTGTACAAGACCGGCCAGTAATCCGGGGAACGGGCCGCCATCATAACCAGACGGTCCTCATTGAAGATCTTCACCCCGTACAGGGTCTGGCCTTCGGGCAGGCAGGCGGTGCAGGTATCGGAATTGTGGGTGCAGGCCGGATCGGCGCACAGGGGCGCGGCGGTCAGGGTGGCGTAGTCCACATAGTTCAGCCGGGACAGCCCCGCGTCCAGGGAAGACCCGGCGGAGTAAAAGCCCTGGGCGTCCCCGGAATCCAGCACATGCAGCCCGGTGGAGGCGGTGGTTTCGGCGGCTTCCTCCCCCCGGCCGGAAGAGACCGCGGCGGTGTCGGGGGTGGTCCCGGCCGGGGCAGCTCCGCAGCCGGTGAGCAGGGCGGCGGCCAGGGCCAGACAGAACAGGCGTTGTTTCATGGGTGAACCCTCCTTGTGTTGATCTGCCCTTATTCTGACGCGGCCATGTGGCAAAGTTCTTTCAGAAGGTGGGCTGTCCTTTCCGAAGTTCCAGATACACCCAGTCCTCCCCAGAGGTGCAGAAGACGGTGGCCCGGGCTTTGGCCGAATACAGGGCAGTGGTGTCCGGGGCGTCGGTGTCCGCCGGTTCCCAGTCCCCCAGACCGTCCATCCCCAGCAGGGCCAGCCAGGCCCGCAGGCGGGTCTCGCCGTCCAGGTCCCCGCCCACCGGCAGAGAATAGAAAACATACACCCCGGTGGCGGCCTGCCGGGTCAGGTACAGTCCGGCGGTGGTGTTTTCCCCGAACCACAGCAGGCTCAGGGTCTGCTGGCTTCCGTCCGCCCCGCGGGAATATTGGTCCGGGGTCCGGGCCAGCAAGGCGTCCAGACCGGCCTTTTCCCGGTCAGAAATCGCCCCCGCCTCCGCCAGCGCCGCCAGGGGTTCAGCGGCTTCGGCGCACAGTTCGGCGGGGTCCGGCTCGGGCAGCTCGGCAGGGGCGTCCGGGTCGGTGCAGGTACTGCCGGCGTGAAGCTCGTACAGCACCGGGATGGCCCGGGCGTCCTCGTCCAGGGCCCCCGCCGTCACCGGGCGGGCGGTGACCAGCTGGGTCCGGCGGGCATCCCCCAGTCGGGCCCACAGGGCCGGCCCACCCAGCAGGGCGGCGCAGACCAAAAGCGCCCCCACCGTGGGCAAAATCCCTTGTTTGTCCCGTCTCATTCCCGTCCCTCCTTCAGACAAAGCCCCACGGTGGTGCCCCGGCCCGGTTCGCTCACAAAGGTCAGGGTGCTGCCGTGGAGGCGGGCGATCTCGGCGCACAGGCTCAGCCCCAGGCCGCTGCCTCCGGCCCGACGGGCCCGACTCTTGTCCACCATGTAAAAGGGCTCGGTGATGCGGGGCAGTTCCTGGGCCGCCATACCGCAGCCGGTGTCGGAGACGGTCAGTTCCCAGCCGTCCCCCTGTCTGCGGCAGCCCAGATGCACCGCCCCGTCCTTGGGGCCGGCGTTGGCGGCGTTGAGTACCAGATTGCGCACCAGGTCCCCCAGCAGGGACCGCTGGGCCAGCACCACCGCCTGGGGGTCACAGTCCGTGCAGATGGTGGCCGGAAAATCCTCCGGCAGGCTGCGGCGCACATCCCCGAACACCAGCCGCACCGCCACCGGGGCCAGGGTGATCTGCTCCTGTTCCAGGCCCAGCAATTGCAGCAGGCTGCGGCTCAGGGTCTCCAGCCGTCCGGCCTCGTGGTAGATGTAATCGGCAGCCTGCCGGCGTCGCTCGGCGGGCTGTTCTCCCATGCGCAGCAGGTCGGCGTACCCCAGAATGGAGGTCATGGGGGTCTTGAGTTCGTGGGTGAAGGCCGCCACGAATCGGCTCTGGCGGGCGGATTCCTGCCGCAGGGCTTCCATGCGGCTTTCCACCGCGTCGGCCATCTGGTTGAAATCCTGCCCCAGAGCGTCAAATTCCCGCTGCCCGCAGGGGAGCACCCGGCGGTCGTAGGCGCCTTCGGCCATGGAGCGGGCCGCCGTCTGCAGCGCCCGCAGGGGCCGGGTCATCCGGCGGGAGAAAAGGGCTGCCGCCGCCCCCGCCAGCACCAGGGCGGAGGTCTCCAGCAGAAAATACTGCCGCAGTTGCCGGTCCCGCTCGGCATACAGGGGGGCCACATCGTAGGCGCTCACCAGCCAGAGCCCGTCCAGGGACCCCTGCAAAGGGGAGGCCAGCAGCATGTAGCGGGCGCTGCCCTCGGCGGTGTAGGAAAGGCGCCGGGGACCGGCGGCGATGGCAGCCTGCTGGACAGCGTAGCGCACCGCCGCGGGCAGGCTGGAATAGAGGGTGGTGCCCTGTTCGTCCAGCACCGAGAAGTAGAAGGGCTGGGCCCCCACGGCGCTTTGCAGCTCTGCGGCATAGTCCAGCACCGACCGGGCGGCGGCCACGGTGTCACGGGCGCCGTCGGTGCGCAGGGCCTGTTCCAGGGCGCTGCGCTCCCGCTGGTGGAGGGCGGCGTTCTGGGTCTGGGCCCGCTGCAGGGCAAAGTCCAGGTTGCGGTCGATGGTCCACCCGCCCCCGAAGGACAGGGTCAGGCAGAGCAGCAGCAGGATGCCCAAAGTCAGTTTGCGGGAAAAGGTCATGGCGTTTCCTCCTCTTCCAGCATATAGCCCACCCGGGGCACGGTGCGGATGCGGTCGTCCCACCCCAGCTTGCGCCGCAGCCGGGACATGTGGATGTCCAGTGTGCGGTTGGATGGCTCGGCATCCATCCCCCACACCAGTTCCAGCAGGGCGCTGCGGTAGAGGGTGATGCCCCGGTTGTGCAACAGGGCCAGCAGCAGGTCAAATTCGTGGGGCGTCAGGGGTACCGGCACCCCGTTTTTGGCGGCGGTGCGGGCTTCCGGGTCCACCACCACGTCCCAGGCGCGGAGTTTCGTGTCCCGCCGTCCGGCGTGGCGCAGCACCCCCTCCACCCGGGCCAGCAGTTCGGGGGCGGCAAAGGGCTTGACAATGTAGTCGTAGGCCCCCAGTTTCAGCCCCCGCACCCGGTCGTCCACGGCGGTGCGGGCGGTGAGAAAGATCACCGGGGTGCCGGTGGGGCGGATATAGTCCATGAGTTCGAACCCGTCCACATCGGGCAGCATCACGTCCAGTAAGATCAGATCGAATTTCCGGGTCTCGATGAGGTCGGCGGCCTCGCTGCCGCTGTGGGCCTGCACGCAGGGCAGCCCGATCTGGGACAGGGTAATGGAGATGAGCTCCGCAATGGGGGCTTCGTCGTCCACCACAAGCACCGGGTACATGGTCATTCCTCCTTGTCGGGATAGGTACACCCAGTATGGGCGTGGGATGTTGCGGGAATCTTTCGGGCCGATAACAAAAAAGAGGGAACAGACCTGGGCAGGGTCCGTTTCCTCCTTGATGCAAATTCAGCAGATGCGGGGCAGCTGGGCGCCGGTGAGCTTGCCCAGGATCCGGCTGCCGCCCAGAGCGGTGTGCAGCACCACCTTGCCCGGGCGCCCGGTGCCCACGGTGCCGATGCGGCAGGCGCCTTCGCCCCCGGGCAGGGCCCGCAGGGCCCCCAGCACGGCCTCGGCATCGCCGGGGGCCACCACCGCCAGCATCCGGCCCTCACAGGCGGCGTACAGCGGGTCCAGGCCCAGCAGGTCGCAGGCGGCGGCCACCGGCTCGTCCACCGGGATGGCCTCTTCCTCCAGGTCGATGCACAGCCCGCTGCCCTCCACAAATTCGTTCAGGGTGGTGGCCACACCGCCCCGGGTGGGGTCCCGCAGGATGTGCACCTCCCCGGCTGCCAGGGCGGCGGCGCTCAGTTCATGCAGGGGGCGGCAGTCGCTGCGCAGGTCTCCTTCCACCGGCAGGTCTCCCCGGGCCATGAGCACCGCGGCGCCGTGGCAGCCTACGCTGCCGCTGACCAGCACCGCATCCCCCGGGCGCAGGGCCCGCCGGCCCAGACCGGGCGCCCGCAGTACCCCGATGCCTGCCGTGTTGATGTACAGCCCGTCGGCGCTGCCCCGTTCCACCACCTTGGTGTCCCCGGTGACGATCTGCACCCCCGCTTCCCGGGCGGTGCGGGCGATGGAATCCACCACCGTGCGCAGATCGTCCATGGGCAGGCCTTCCTCCAGAATCAGGGAAAGGCTCAGGTACAAGGGCTTGCCCCCGGCCATGCACAGGTCGTTGACGGTGCCGCACACCGCCAGCTTGCCGATATCCCCGCCCGGAAACTTCCAGGGGGTGACCACAAAACTGTCGGTGGAAAACACCGGCTGACCGCCCAGGTCGGGCAGCACGGCCCCGTCCCCCAGGTCGTTGAGGGTGGCGTTGCCGAAAGCGGGCAGCAGAATCTCGTCAATGAGCTGGGCGGTGCGCACCCCGCCGCTGCCGTAATCCATGGTAATGATCGATTGCATGGGGTTCATCTCCTAAACAAAATCAGACATCGGCGGAACGGTACTTCCAGGCCGCCGCACAGGCGCCTTCGCCGGAAACCATGCAGGGGCCCACCGGGTCCTCCGGGCGGCAGAGCCTGCCGAAGAGCGGGCACTCTTCCGGGTGCAGGAGTCCCCGGATGACCTGCCCGCACCGGCAGCCCGGAGGCTCGGTGCCCGCCCCACGGGCAAGACCGTACCGGGCGGCGGCGTCATAGCGGGCGTACGCCGGCCGCAGCACCAGGCCGCTGTCCGGGATTTCCCCCAGCCCCCGCCACAGGCTGTCCGCAGGCTGAAAGACCCTGTCCACGGCGGCCCGGGCGGCGGCGTTGCCCCCGGCGGTGACCAGCCGGACATACTCATTTTCCAAAGCCGGGGTGCCGTCGCAGACCATGCACACCATCCGCCAGACGGCGTACAGCACGTCCCCGGCCTCAAACCCGCCCACCACGGCGGGCAGGCCGTATTCCCGGGGCAGAAAGGCAAAGGCGTCCGCCCCGGTAATGGCGGCCACATGCCCGGGGCAGAGCAGGGCGTCCACCCCGCAGTCGGGGGCATTCAGCAGGGCCCGCAGGGCAGGCTCGGTGCGCTTGAGCAGGCAGAACACCGAAAAATTGTCCAGACCGTCCCCGGCGGCGTCCAGCACGCAGGCGGCGGTGCCGGGGGCGGTGGTCTCAAACCCCACCCCCAGAAACACCACCTCCCGGTCCGGGTTGGTCCGGGCCAGGTCCACCGCGTCGGCGGCGGAGTAGACGGTGCGCACATCCGCCCCTTCGGCCCGGCGGCGCAGCAGGGTATCCCCCCGCAGGCTGCCCGGTACCCGCAGCAGGTCCCCGTAGGTGGCCAGGGTCACACCGGGCCGGGCGGACAGTTCCAGGGCTGCGTCAATGTCCCCGGCGGGGGTCACGCACACCGGGCACCCGGGGCCGGAGATCAGCTCCACCCCCGGGGCCAGCAGGCTGCGCAGCCCCGCCTTGGCGATGGCCATGGTGTGGGTACCGCAGATCTCCATGATCCGCACGGGGGCACGGTCCTGGGTGCGGCGGCGGATGTCCTGTACCAGCCGCGCGGCTCCGGCGGGATTGCGGAAGGCTTTCAGCCAGGAATCCTCACAGGGCATGGATGGCCTCCTCAATGCAGGCCAGATTTTCGGCGGCCTGCTCCGGGGTGAGCTTTTCAATGGCGAAGCCTGCGTGGACCATCACATAGTCCCCCACGGCGATGTGGGGCAGAAAATCCACCCGCAGATTCTGGGTCAGTCCGGCGGCTTCCCCTACAGCGTGTTTGCCGTCTCCTTCCAGGGAGACGATCTTCAGCGGAACTGCAAGACACATGCAGCAACCCTCCTTCATATATAAAGAAACCGGTCATATCCCGGCGGCAATGGCCAGCTGGCCCAGGGCCAGCCCTTCGTCGGAAGGGGAGACCCGTTTGTGGGGGTATACGGTGTACCCGGCCTCTTCCAGAAGGGCGGTCACCCCTTCCAGCAGGGCCCGGTTGAGAAACACCCCGCCCGAAAGCACCACCGGCAGCCTGTCCGGGTTCAGGATCCGGCACTGGTCCAGGGCCATGCGGCACAGGGCCTGCTGGAACCCGGCGGCCAGTCCGGCAGCCCCGGCCCCGGCGTTTTTGCGCTGCCACAGGGCGCGGATCAGGGGCCGGGTGTCGAAAAAGCGCACCCCGTTTTCCTCGTAGAAGGCGGGGGTGTATACCTCCTCGGGGGCAGCGCCCTCGGCCAACGCTTCCAGCAAGGCGGGGGCCTGACCGTCGTACCCGGCCTGGGTGCAGCCGGTGAGCAGGGCGTACACCCCGTCAAATAGCCGCCCCATGCCGGAGGACCGGGGGCAGCGCAGGCCGCTGTCCAGCAGCGCCGCCACAGCTTCCCGGCGGGCAAAATCGGGGGCAAAGGCGGGACATCCGGCATCCCTGGCCAGGGCCAGGGCGGTGCGGCCGATCTGAGCGGTGCACACATCCCCGCCCGCCAGAGGGATGGGCCGGACCGACCCCACCCGGCGGTAAGAACGGAAATCGCCCACAAGGCATTCCCCGCCCCAGACGGTCCCGTCCTCCCCCAGGCCGGTGCCGTCCCAGACCAGACCGAACACCGGCCCGGTCAGCCGGTTGTCCGCCATGCAGGCGGCCATGTGGGCCCAGTGGTGCTGCACCTGCCGCAGGGGCAGGCCCCGTTCCCGGGCCATCTCCTGGGCCTCCCGGGTGGAGGCATAGTCCGGGTGCAGGTCGCACACCAGGGCCCGGGGCATCAGCCCGAACAGGTCCAGGGTGGTGCGCAGGGCGGTGCGGTAGTGGTCCAGCGTCTCGGCGTTTTTCAGATCGCCGATGTACTGGCTCACAAAGGCGTGACGGCCCCGTCCGGCGGCAAAGGCGCCTTTCTGTTCCGCCCCGAAGGCCAGAATCCCGGTGGCGTCCCGGTCCAGCAGGATGGGCTGGGGGGCGTACCCCCGGCTGCGGCGGAAAAAGACCGGGGCACCCCGCCAGACCATGGCCAGGGAATCGTCGCACCGGTTGGCGATGGGCCGGTCGTGGAGCAGAAACCCGTCCGCCACCCCCTGCAGCACGTCCACGGCCTCCTCGTTGTCGGTGAGCACCGGGCAGCCCGTTCGGTTGGCGCTGGTCATGACCACCAGGTCCGGCCCGCCGGAATGTCCGTCCAGCAGCAGGATGTGCAGGGGGGTATAGGGCAGCATGACCCCCAGCCGGGTGGTGGCGCTGAGCCAGCTTTGCCCGGTGGGGTCCTTTTTGTCCAGCAGCAGGATGGGCCGGCGGGGACTTTGCAGCAGGGCGGCCTCGTCCCCGGTGATCCTGCACAGCCGTCCGGCGGCGGAAAGGTCCCGGGCCATCAGGGCCAGGGGCTTGTCCGGCCGCTGCTTGCGGCGGCGCAGGCGGGCCACCGCGTCGGGGCTGTCCGCCCGACAGGCCAGGTGGATGCCTCCGGTGCCCTTCACCGCCACGATCTGTCCGGCGGCCAGGGCCCGCTGGGCCAGGACAAGGGGGTCCCCGTCCTGCACAGCTCCCCGGGCATCCCGGTACTCAGCCCGGGGCCCGCACACCGGGCAGCAGTTGGGCTGGGCATGGTAGCGGCGGCTGGTGATGTCGGCGTATTCGGCGGCGCAGTCGGGGCACATGGCAAAACTGGCCATGGTGGTGGCGGGGCGGTCGTAGGGCAGGCGGCGGATGATGGAAAACCGGGGCCCGCAGTCGGTACAATTTATAAAAGGATACCGGTACCGCCGTCCCTGCGGGTCGTTCATCTCGGCCAGACAGGCGCCGCAAGGGGCCAGGTCGGGGGAGATGAGGGTGGCCGCCGCCCCCTGGCGGCTGGGCAGGATGGCAAAGCCGGTCTCCCCGGTGGGGGCCAGCTCTTCGGTGCGGATCTCCTCGATCACCGCCAGAGGCGGCGGGGCGGTGCGCAGGGTATGCAGAAAGTCGTCCAGGGCCGGGGCGGAGCCTTCCAGCTCCAGCTCCAGGCCGGCGGCGGTGTTGCGGGCCCAGCCGTTCAGGCCCAGGCGGGCGGCCTGCCGGTGGACGAAGGGGCGGAACCCCACCCCCTGGACGATGCCCTCAATGAGAAACCGCCGCCGTGTCATGCGTCGGCAGCCAGGGCTTCCCGGATCTTGCCGGCCAGATGGGCGGCAAGATCCTCCACCCCGTCCCCGGTGCGGCTGGACACCCGGAACAGCGGGCCTTCCGGGTTCACCCCCTTGTAGTCGGCGGCGGCCCGGTCCACGTCGAAATCAAAGTAGGGGAGCATATCACACTTGTTCAGCACCAGGCAGGAGGTATCGGTGAACATCAGTGGATACTTGGCCACCTTGTCGTCCCCCTCGGGGATGCTCAGCACGGTGATGCGCAGGTTCTCCCCGATGTCGAACTCCGCCGGACAGACCAGGTTGCCGATATTTTCCACAAACAGCACGTCCAGACTGTCCAGGTCAAAGTCGGGCAGGATGTGCTGGATGCTCATGGCCTCGATGTGGCAGGCGCCGTCGGTGTTCAGCTGCACCGCCGGGATCTTCAGCGCCGCGATCTTCTCGGCGTCGATCTGCCCGGTGATGTCCCCCTC
>CALXHN010000068.1 GCA_944388105.1 uncultured Gemmiger sp.
CTGCCATACAACTACGAAAGGCTCCCCTTGACGGGGAGCCTTTGCCTTATTTGAAGAGAGAATAGAGATGAGAATGTCAAAAGAAAGAATTTATTCCGGCTTTGCCTCGGTGGAACGGGCAGGCAGCGGGATCTCGGGCATGAGTTCGTCCGAGACGATGCGCAGCATCCGCTCCAGGCTCTGCAGTTCCTCCATGGTGAACCGCTGCTTGGCCCGGTCCACCACCTTCTGCAGATAGGCATAGCTGATGCTGTAATAATCAATGTACTTGCGGGTGGGGTACAGGTGGTATTCGCGCTTGTCGGTCTCCGACTGCACCTTCTTCACATACCCCTTCTTCACCAGATTGTTGATCTTGTAGGCGGCGTTGGGGGTGGACAGGTTCATCATGTTGGAAAACTCCGCGATGGTCGGGCTGCCCAGCGCCATGATGACCTCCATGCAGAAGGATTCCACGGTGGTCAAGGTGGCTTCGCGGGTGGCAAACTTGTTGAAAACCTGTTTGTAAAAATGCAGCTTGAACTTGGTATACACCTGTTCAAAGGCCTGGTCCAGCATGGCAAAAACCTCCTGGGGATCGGGGGCGCGGGACGCCGTGCCGCGGGCGCGGCGCAGACGTATGGCCGCCCGGATCTGTTTTGTATCCTTACAGGTCAGTATACCATGTTTCGGCGCGATTGAACAGCCCTGTGTGGTCACTGGGCGTTCTCCCGGTCGACGATGGCAAAGGTCAGCTCGGCGTTGACGGCGCGCACACCGTCCACCCAGGCCGTCGCCTTGCCAACGCCCACAGGCCCGTGGCGTTCCACCAGTTCACATTCCAGGGTCAGCACGTCCCCGGGCACCACCTGACGGCGGAACCGGGCGTTCTTCACCCCGCCGAACAGCGCCAGCTTGCCTTTGGCGCCCTCCTCACTGAGGGCGGCCACGGCGCCGCACTGGGCCAGGGCTTCCAGAATGAGCACCCCGGGCATCACCGGCTGACCGGGAAAATGCCCCTGGAAAAAGGGTTCGTTCATGCTCACGCACTTGATGCCCCGGGCCCACTGGCCGGGCTGGTAGTCGGTGATGCGGTCCACCAGGGCGAAGGGATACCGATGGGGCAGGATCTCCGCGATCTGGGAGGCCGAAAGCACCCGCGGCGGATCATTTGCAACAATGGCCATGGTTTCAGCCCTCCCAGCGCTTGAAGATGACGGCGGCGTTGTGTCCGCCGAAGCCCAGGCTGTCGCTCAGGGCGTAGTCCACCTGTTCTTCCAGACCCTGGTTGGGCAGGTAGTCCAGGTCACATTCCGGGTCGGGGACCTGCAGGCCGATGGTGGCGGGCAGGTAGCCTTCGTGCAGGGCCAGGGCGGTAAAGACGCCCTCCACCCCGCCGGCGGCCCCCAGCAGGTGGCCGGTCATGGACTTGGTGCTGGACACATGGAGCTTGTAGGCGTGCTCCCCGAACACCGCCTTGATGGCGGCGGTCTCGCAGGAATCGTTCAGGTGGGTGCTGGTGCCGTGGGCGTTGATGTAGCCGATGGCCTCGGGGGCCAGGTCGGCGTCCTTCAGGGCCAGACGCATGCAGTCCGCACCGCCCACCCCGCCGGGGGCGGGAGCGGTGAAGTGGTAGGCGTCGCAGTTGGCGCCGTAGCCCACCACCTCGGCGTAGATCTTGGCGCCCCGGGCTTTGGCGTGTTCCAGTTCTTCCAGGATCAGCATACCGGCGCCCTCGCCGATGACAAAGCCGCCCCGCTCAGCGTCAAAGGGGATGGAGGCGCGGGTGGGGTCCTCGGTGGTGTTCAGGGCCTTCATGCTGGTGAAGCCGCCCACCCCCAGAGGGCTGATGCAGCTTTCGGCGCCGCCGCAGATGGCCAGGTCCTCGTACCCGTCCCGGATGCGGTGGAAGGCATCGCCGATGGCGTTGGTGCCGCCGGCGCAGGCGGTGACCGGGCTGGTGCACATGCCCTTGAGGCCGAAGCGGATGGCCACCTGGCCCGCCGCCATGTTGGCGATGGACATGGGCACAAAGAAGGGGCTGACCTTGTCAAAACCCTTGGCTTCGCCCTTGGCGTGCTCCTCCTCGATGGTGGGCAGGCCGCCGATGCCGCTGGAGATGATGGTGGCGAACCGGCTGGCGTCGGTGGTTTCCATATCAATGCCGGAATCGGCCATGGCTTCGGCGGCAGCGGCCACCGCAAACTGGGTGAAGCGGGCCATCTTGCGCGCTTCCCGCTTGTCCACGCGCACGGCGGGGTCGAAGTCCTTGACTTCGGCGGCTACCTTGACCTTGCTGTTGGTGGTGTCGTAGTGGGTGATGGGCCCCACGCCGCACACCCCCTGCTTGATGGCGGCCCAGCTTTCGGCCACCGTGTTGCCGGTGGGGTTGACCGTGCCCAGGCCGGTGATGACGACTCTGCGTTTTTCCATGGGAAACCTCGCTATCCTTTATATACAAATTACCTCAGTGCCAAAACGATGGGTTCCGCGGGCCCGCAATGCCCGCGTATATTTTGGGGAACAGGACCCGGCTACCGCAACGTGCGCGCCTGTGCCCCGAATTTTCAAATCCGTTCCCGTCGGCGGACACGCGCCGACGACGGGAACACCGCCAGGGAAATTTTGCGCCGAATTGTGTGCGAGCCGCTGTGCGGCGAGTGCGCGGTTCGGTGCGAAATTTTGTCGAAGGGGTGTCCAAGAGGGGGAATAGACCCGTTAGGCAATTGCCGTGCGGGGCTGTTCCCCCTTTTGCCCCGCCAGGGGAGTTACATGCCCATCCCGCCGTCCACGCACAGCACCTGTCCGGTGATGTAGGCGGCGTTGTCGCCGGCCAGGAAGGCCACCGCATTGGCCACATCCTCCGCCGCGCCGATGCGCCCCGCCGGGATGCCGGCCATGGCCGCCTGCTTGGCGGCGTCGGTCATGGCGTTGGTCATGTCGGTGGCGATGAAACCGGGGGCCACCGCGTTGACGGTGACGTTCCGGGCGGCGAACTCCTTGGCCAGACTCTTGGTCAGGCCGATGAGCCCCGCCTTGCTGGCGGCGTAGTTGGCCTGACCCGCGTTGCCGTGCAGGCCCACCACGCTGCTGATGTTGACGATGCGGCCGTACCGCTGGCGCATCATCAGCTTGCAGGCGGCCTTGCAGCAGAAGAAGGCGCCCTTCAGGTTGGCGTTGATGACCTTGTCGAAATCCTCCGGCTGCATGCGCAGGATCAGCTTGTCGGCGGTGACGCCGGCGTTGTTCACCAGCACATCCAGACGGCCGAAGGTCTTGGCCGCGGTGTCCACCAGGGTCTGGCAGGCGGCGGGGTCGGTGACGTCCCCCTGCAGGGCCACGGCCTCCACGCCGTAAGCGCGGCAGTCGGCGGCGGTCTGCTCCGCGGCGGCGGAGCTGGCGGCGTAGTTCACCGCCACATTATAGCCCTGGGCGGCCAGGGCCAGACAGATGGCCCGACCGATGCCCCGCCCGCCCCCGGTGACCAGGGCGGCGCGGCGGATGTTTTCAGCTTCGCTCATGCCCGGGCCTCCTTGAGGGCGGCGACGGCGGCGGTGAAGTCGGCCATCGTCTCGATGTTCAGGCAGGTGATGGCGCTGCCCACGGTCTTTTTCACAAAGCCGGAGATGGTCTTGCCCGGACCTACCTCGACGACGGTATCCACGCCCAGCTCGGCCAGACGGCGGATGGTGTCCTCCAGGTAGACGCTGCTCTGCACCTGCTTTTCCAGCAGGGCGGGGATGGAATCTCCCGCATTCATCTCATGGCCCAGGCAGTTGAAGAGCACCGGCAGTTCCATGGGCTGGAAGTCGATGGTCCGGAACTTTTCGGCCAGAGCATCCCCCGCCGGGTGCATCAGGCTGGTGTGGAAGGGGCCGCTGACCTTCAGGGGCAGGCAGCGCTTGGCGCCCGCCGCCAGGGCCAGCTCGGCGGCCTTGTCCACGGCGGCCTTCTCGCCGCCGATGACCAGCTGGCCGGGGCAGTTGTAGTTGCAGATCTGCACCACGCCCAGAGACGCGGCCTCGTCGCAGCAGCGCTGGAGGGCTTCCCGGTCCAGCTTGAGCACGGCGGTCATGCCGCATTCCAGCCCCTCGGAGGCCTTGGCCATGGCCTTGCCGCGGAAGGCCACCAGCTCCACCGCGGTTTTGGCGTCAAAGACGCCCGCACATTCCAGGGCGGAGTATTCGCCCAGGGACAGGCCCGCGGCGTATTCGGGGCGGATGCCCTCGGCGGCCAGCATGGCGGTGACGCCCACGGCGAAGGCCACCATGCAGGGCTGGGTGTATTGGGTCTGGTTGATGACCCCCTCGGGGTCGGTGAAGCAGGTGGTCTTCAGGTCAAAGTCCAGGCCCTGGGCGGCCTCATCAAAGACCTGCTGGAACACCGGGGAGGCTTCGTACAGATCGGCGCCCATCCCGGCGTGCTGGCTGCCCTGACCGGCATACAGGAACGCAAGTTTCATGATGCAATCTCCTTTTTTCACAGCTGGATGGCGGCCACTTCCCCCAGACGGGTGCGGCAGTCGGCCATCAGATCATCCAGAATGGCGGCCACCGGGCGCACTTCCTTGAGCATGCCCGCCACCTGGCCGGCCATCAGGCTGCCGGTGTCGGTGTCGCCCTCAAAGACGGCACGGCGCAGGCTGCCCAGGGTGTACTTTTCCAGCTCCATCTTGTCGGCGCCCGCTTTTTCCTGGCGGACATACTCTCGGCTCATCCGGTTCTTCAGCACCCGGACGGGGGTGCCGCCGATGCGGCCGGTGACGATGGTATCGCTGTCCTTGGCCTTGAGCAGGGCGGCCTTGTAGTTGGGATGGATGGGGCATTCCTCACTGACCAGCAGGCAGGTGCCGATCTGGGCGCCGCAGGCACCCAGGGCAAAGGCGGCGGCCAGCTGGCGGCCGTCCGCAATGCCGCCGGCGGCGATGACCGGCACGTCCACCGCGTCCACCACCTGGGGGACCAGGGCCATGGTGGCCATCTCGCCCACATGGCCGCCGCTCTCGGTGCCTTCGGCGATGAGGGCGTCGGCGCCGCACTTGACCAGGTGCTTGGCCAGCACGGCGGCGGCCACCACCGGCATGACGGTGATGCCGGCGGTCTTCCAGCTTTCCATGTACTTGCCCGGGTTGCCGGCGCCGGTGGTGACAAAGCGGACCCCTTCCTCCACCACGATCCTGGCGAACTCGTCCGCCTGGGGGTGCATGAGCATGATGTTCACGCCGAAGGGCTTGTCGGTGAGCTGCTTGGCCTTGCGGATGTTCTCCCGCAGGCTGTCGGCGTTCATGCCGCCGGAGCCGATGAGCCCCAGGGCGCCCGCGTTGGAGCAGGCGGCGGCAAATTCGCCGGTGGCAATGTTGGCCATGCCGCCCTGGATCAGGGGGTATTTGGTGCCCAGAATCTCGTTCAGCAGTTTCATACAGCCCTTCCTTTCACCGTGATGAGCATACCGCCCCAGGTCAGCCCGCCGCCGAAGCCGATGCAGGCGATGCGCATGCCCGGGGTCAGGCGGCCTTGTTCGGCCAGTTCGTTCAGCGCCACCGGAATGCTGGCGGCGCTGGTGTTGCCGTGGCGGTCCATGTTTTTGTAGAATTTGGCGGGGTCGGCCCCCAGTTTCTTGACGCAGTGGTCGATGATGCGGCTGTTGGCCTGGTGGCAGACCACCCAGTCCAGGTCCTCCAGCGTCTTGCCGGAAGCTTCCAGCACCGCGTGCAGGGTGCGGGGCAAAGCGTCCACCGCGAACCGGAAGACCGCCCTGCCGTCCATGCCGATGGGCCCGCCGGCGGGGGTGGTGATGGCCATATCCCCCCGGGCGCCCAGGTCGATGGCAAAGCCGTCGTCCTCGGCCAGTTCAAAGACCGCCGCCCCGGCCCCGTCCCCGAAGAGGACGCAGGTGCTGCGGTCGGTCATATCCATCAGGCGGGACAGCTGTTCGCACCCGATGACCAGGGCGTACCGGCGGGTGTCGTTCTCCCGCATGGCCAGCAGGCCCCGGGCCACCCCGGCCCCGTAGATGAAGCCGGAGCAGGCAGCGTTCACGTCCAGCACCGGGATATCCTGGGGCAGGCCCAGTTCCTTCTGGACCAGGCAGGCGGTGCTGGGGGTGGCGTATTGGGCCGACAAAGTACCGCAGACACAGCAGCCGATCTGCTCCGGGGCAAGACCGCTGCGCGCCAGCGCCTGCCGTGCCGCCGCCACCGCCAGGGTGGTGGCGGTTTCGCCTTCGGCGCAGAAATGCCGCTGGCGGATGCCGGTGCGGGTGGTGATCCATTCATCGCTGGTATCCACCAGCTGGCTCAAATCCTCGTTGGTCACCAGGCGGCCGGGCAGGGCCCCGCCGGTGGCGATCAGCTGCAAACCTTTCATACTTTCCCTCGTATCTATGTCACAAACCGATCTGACGGTACTTTTTGTAACGCTGTTCGGCCAGGGCCTTGCCATTCAGCTTGCACAGCTGGGTCAGGTGGCGTTCCAGCGCCGCGTCCAGGGCGGTGAACAGGGCCTTGTGGTCCCGCTGGGCGCCGCCCAGGGGTTCGGGGATGACCTCCTCCACAATGCCGTCCTGCTGCAGGTCATGGGCGGTGAGCTTCATGATGTCGCAGGCTTCCCCGCTGCGGGAGGAATCCTTCCACAAAATGCTGGCAAAGCCTTCGGGGCTGAGCACCGAGTAGACGGCGTTTTCCAGCATGAGGATGTGGTTGGCCACGCCCAGGCCCAGGGCGCCGCCGCTGCTGCCCTCGCCGGTGACAACCGAGATCACCGGCACGGTCAGGCCGCTCATCTCGGCCAGGTTGCGGGCGATGGCCTCGCCCTGGCCCCGCTCCTCCGCCTCCTTGCCCGGGTAGGCGCCGGGGGTGTCGATGAAGGTGATGATGGGACGGCCGAACTTTTCCGCCTGCTTCATCAGGCGCAGGGCCTTGCGGTAGCCTTCCGGTCCGGGCATGCCGAAGTTGAACCGGAGGTTCTCCTCGGTGTTGGAGCCTTTGCGGTGGCCGATGACGGTGACCGGCAGGCCCTTGTACCGGGCGATGCCCCCCAGGATGCTGGGGTCTTCCCGGCACTGGCGGTCGCCCCGCTGCTCAAAGAAATCGGTGAAGAGCACGTCGATGTACTCATCGATGCGGGGGCGGCCCTGATGCCGCGCCAGGAACACCCGGTCAGCGGCGGTCAGGTCGGTGCACTGGTTCAAAAGCTCGGTGCGGCGGGCTTCCATGGCTTCCAGGTCGGGGGTGTCGGCGCCGTCGTTGCCCAGCAGTTCGTCGGCGGGGTCCTGGGAGGCGCCTGCCTCCCGGGCGGCGGTGATGGCCGCGTCCAGGTCCTCGACCTCTTTCAGAATATCCTTGATCATGCGCCGTGCTTCCTTCCTTGGGTGTGAAGTTTGAGGATGCGGGTCAGGGTGGCTTTCATCTCGCTGCGGGGCACCACCTGGTCCACAAAGCCGTGGTCCAGCAGGTATTCCGCCCGCTGGAAGCCCTGGGGCAGCTTCTGGCCGATGGTCTGTTCAATGACACGGGGGCCCGCAAAGCCGATGAGGGCACCGGGCTCGGCCAGGGTGATGTCCCCCAGGCTGGCAAAGCTGGCGGTGACGCCGCCGGTGGTGGGGTGGGTCAGGTAGCTGATGTACAGCCCGCCCTTGGCCTGGAACCGCTGGATGGCGGCGCTGGTCTTGGCCATCTGCATCAGGCTGAAGATGCCTTCCTGCATGCGGGCGCCGCCGCTGGCGGAAAAGATGATCAGGGGCAGGTCCTTCCTGGCGGCAAATTCCACCGCGCGGGTGATCTTTTCGCCCACGGCGGTGCCCATGCTGCCCATGAAGAAGCGGCTGTCCAGCACGGCGGCCACCACCGGCACGCCGCCCACCTTGCCGGTGGCGGTGACGGCCGCGTCGGCCAGACCGGTCTTGGCCCGCTGGGCTTCCAGCTTTTCGTCATAACCGGGGAAATCCAGGACGTTCTTGCTCTGCAGTTCCCCGTCCAGCTCCCGGAAGGAGCCGTGGTCCAGCACCATGCTCAGGCGGTAATACCCGCCGATGGGCTGGTGGTGGCCGCAGTTGGGGCAGACATACAGGGTGCTGGCCCAGGTCTGGCGGGTGGCGCGTCGCTCGCACTTTTTGCAGGTGAAGTAATGAGGCGGCTGCCAGCGGGGGCTGTCCAGCCCGGCATCACGCCGTGCCTTGAGCTGGAACATGCGCTCCCGGCTGCCGACGGCAAAGATCTTGCCAACGTCCATGGATGTTCCTCCTGTTGATTCTTGGGATGATGTGGGGCGCCTTACGCTCAGGCGTTCTGGGTCAGGTAGTTGAAGATGTCGCCCACCGTCTTCATGTTGGGCAGCTCCTCGTCGGGGATGGAAACGCCGAAGGCTTCCTCAATGGCCATGTTCAGCTCCACGGCGTCCAGGCTGTCGGCCTGCAGGTCGTCGGCCAGGCTGGCTTCCATGGTGACCTTCTCTTCGTCGGCGTTCAGGGTGTCCACGATCACGTTCTTCAGTTCGTCAAAAGTCATGGGGATTCTCTCCTTATCTCTGTATACATGGTGTCCGGCCGGGGTTCCGGGCCGGTCGGTCGTTCGGATTTTACCTAAATTTATTTAGCTAAATCGAACGATGCCATTATACACCTCCCGGGGGATTTGTCAAGAATTTTACCTTAATTTTTTGAGGTATTTCCAAAAAACGGTCCGCCGCCCGGGGATTTCTGGGCGTTTTCATAAAATATTCAGGCATTTTTCGCAGATAAGGGCCTAGGATTTCCCCCATAGGTATGGTAATATGGAAGGGCGAAGGCGGCGGGCGCGGGGCGCGTTCCGGCCGCCTTACCCGGGGCTGCGGCCCCGAGCAAAGGAGTTTTGGGAAGTTGAGCACACTGTTGTTTGAGATCTGGATCTGTTTTCTGGCGGGGGCCGGGGCAGGCATCGGCACCGGGTTTGCGGGCATGAGCGCCGCCACCGTCATCAGTCCCATGCTCATCACCTTTCTGGACATTCCGGCCTACGATGCCATCGGCATCGCTTTGGCCAGCGACGTGCTGGCCAGCGCGGTGAGCGCCCGGACCTACGCCAAGACCGGGGCCATCGACCTGAAAAACGGCTTTGTGATGATGTGCGGGGTGCTGTGCATGACCCTGGTGGGCAGCTGGCTGTCCACCTTTGTGCCGGACGGTACCCTGGGCAACTTCTCGGTGGTGATGACCCTGCTGCTGGGGCTCAAGTTCCTGTTTTTGCCGGTGACCTCCACCAACCGCACCATGCGGGGGGGCAGCCGGGCCATCCGCATCCTGAAAGGGGCGGTGGGCGGTTCCATCATCGGGCTGATCTGCGGGTTCTTCGGCGCCGGGGGCGGCATGATGATGCTGCTGGTGCTGACGGTGGTGCTGGGCTACGAGCTCAAGACCGCCGTGGGGACCAGCGTCTTCATCATGACCTTTTCCGCCCTGACCGGGGCGGTGAGCCACTTCACCCTGGGGGCGCCGCCCCGGCCGGACCTGCTGATCCTGTGTGTGGTCTTTACCCTGATCTGGGCACAGATCGCGGCGCGCATCGCCACCCGGGCCTCTACCCTGACGCTCAATCGCCTGACCGGCATGATCCTGACCGTGCTGGGCGTTGTGCTGGTGTGTATCACCTACTTATAAGCGAGCTTTTGGAAGGTTTGTAACGGGAGTGAAGAAGAAATCATGGAGCTGAAAAAGCGGAAGAAACTGATCATCGGTATCCTGATTGCGGTGGTGGTGCTGATCGTGGCAGTGCCCCTCATCGTGCTGGGGGTGTCCAAGGCATTCACCGCCCAGGAGAGCGTGGTCCGCACCGACTGGGAGTTCGAGACCGGGGACACCATCGGGGAGAACGCCCAGGAGGGGGTGACCTACGCCGAGGCGGAACTGGGGGACGGGCTGCGTGCGGTGCAGCTGATCCCCGACGGCATCGACGAGGAAGGCTTCACCTACTATGACACGGCGGTGCAGGAGCGGCTGGCCGGGGCACTGGACAGCCTGAAGGCCAGCATGACCTGGACCGCCACCACCCCCCTGGCCGTGCTGAACCCCTTCGGCACCGCCAGCAACGAGCTGTATCTCTACTTCCAGACGGATGTGGCCACCAAGGTGAGCTACACCATCCATGTGGAGGACGAGGACATCCCCGACTACACCGCTTACGCGGCGGACGCTTCGGGGCAGGAGTACAGCCGCATCCACGAGTTCCAGATCATCGGTCTGGTGCCCGGGGAAACCAACCAGGTCACCATGACCATCTCGGGCAGCTGGGGCAACGCCCGCCAGATCGTGAGCTTCACGGTGGAGATGCCCGAGACCCGCTCCGGCTACGCCACCAAACTGGAAGTGACCGACGGCAGCTCCGACGCGGCCCAGGCCGGCGGGCTGTTTGCCATGATGCGGGTGAACGGGTATCTGGGCTACGGCTTCTTCTACGACAACGACGGCATCCTGCGCTATGAGATGGTGCTGGAAGGCTACGGCCTGGACCGGATGCTCTTTGACGGAAACGAGATCATCACCTGCGTGTCCTCCTCCAAGCTGGCCCGCATCAACGGGCTGGGAGAGGTGACCCAGGTGTACGACCTGGAGGGCTACGAGCTGCACCATGACATCGGCTTCGGCGCCGATGGGGAGGTGCTGGCCCTGGCGGAAGAGGTGGACGGCGAGACGGTGGAGGACCGGGTGCTGTCCATCGACCTGGAAAGCGGGGAGGTCTCTGAGATCCTGGACTTCACCCAGGTGATGCAGGGCTATTTTGACATGACCCGCCCCGTCACCCCCACCGATGACTTCTTCTGGCAGGCCGGGGAATGGGACTGGATCCACCTGAACAGTTTGCAGTACATGCCGGAGGATGACAGCCTCATCGTCTCCTCCCGGGAGACCTCCACCATCATCAAGGTGACCGGCATCCACAGCGCCCCCGCCGTGGACTGGCTGGCCGGGGACAGCCGGTTCTGGGCGGACACCCCCTACGCCGACCTCTGCCTGACCCAGGTGGGCGACTTTGTGCCCCAGTACGGCCAGCACTGCGTGGAACTGCTGGCCCAGGAGGGGGACGGGGTGTATACCCTGGTGATCTACAACAACAACTACTGGTCGCTGAACACCCGGGACGACTTTGAGATGGAGGTGGCCGACACCGTGGGCACCGACCTGTACGGCGACGGCAGCGAGACCAGCCAGGTGTACATCTACCGCATCGACGAGAACGCCCGCACCTTCGAGCTGGCCGACGGCTTCGACGTGCCCTATTCCAGCATCGTGTCCGACGGGGTACATTGCGACAACTCGGACAACTGGGTGGTGAACAGCGGGGTGTCCATGGTCTTCGGGGAGTACGACCCCGAAGGCGTGCTCATCCGGGAATACAAATACGACTGCACCATGCAGAACTACCGGACCTTCAAGTATGACATGACCGGGTTCTGGTTCGGCTGATGCCAGCAAGAAAAAATGGCCTCCCTCA
>CALXHN010000069.1 GCA_944388105.1 uncultured Gemmiger sp.
GCGACGATCAGGCAAGGAATTCTGTGGGCGGCCGGCGGGACCGGCTTTACCTTTCTCATGACAGCCCTGGGGGCGGGGACGGTGTTTTTCTTCCGCGGGTCGGTGCAGGCCGGACTGCAGCGGGTGTTTCTGGGCTTTGCGGCGGGGGTGATGGTGGCGGCGTCGGTGTTCAGCCTGCTGCTGCCCGCCATGGAGGAGGCCGAAGCCGCCGGGGTGCCCGGATGGCAGCCCGCCGCCGGGGGCTTTGTGGTGGGAATCGCCTTCATGCTGGCCCTGGACCGGCTGCTGCCCCACCTGCACCTGAATGAACAGGAGCCGGAGGGCCTGCCTTCCGGCTGTCGGCGCACCACCCTGCTGGTGCTGGCGGTGACCCTGCACAACATCCCCGAAGGCATGGCGGTGGGGCTGGCCTTTGCCCTGGCCGCCCAGCACGGCGACCCGGGGGCCCTTTCCGCCGCCTGGGCCCTGGCCCTGGGCATGGGCATCCAGAATTTCCCCGAAGGGGCCGCCATCTCCCTGCCCTTGCGGCAGGCCGGGTTCAGCCGGTGGCGGGCTTTCCGCAACGGGGCGGCTTCCGGGGCGGTGGAACCGGTGTTCGGCATCCTGGTGGCCGCATCGGCGGGGAGCGTACAGCCCCTCATGCCCTGGCTGCTGGCCTTTGCCGCCGGCGCCATGCTCTATGTGGTGGTGGAGGAGCTCATCCCCGAAGCCAACCTGGGCCAGCACTCCCACAGCGGCACCCTGGGGGTCATGGCCGGGTTCCTGGTCATGATGGTGCTGGATACCGCCCTGGGCTGACCCCTTGCCAAGGGGGACCCGGGCTGGTATACTGGGACAAAAAAGTGAAAGAAGGCAGAACCTATGGAACGCAACGCTGTTCATACCCCCAACGCTCCCGCCGCCATCGGCCCCTATTCCCAGGCCATCCGGGTGGGGGATACCGTCTATGTCTCCGGCCAGATCCCCATTGACCCCGCCACCGGGGCCTTTGCGGGGGAGGACATCCGCACCCAGACCCGCCAGTGCCTGAAAAACCTGGGCAACATCCTGAAAGAGGCGGGCACCGACCTGTCCCATGTGGTCAAGACCACCGTCATGCTGCGGGATATCGGGGACTTTGCCGCCATGAACGAAGTCTACGCCGAGGCCTTCACCGAGCCCTTCCCGGCCCGGGCGGCCTTCCAGGTGGGGGCCCTGCCCAAGGATGCCCTGGTGGAGATCGAGTGCGTGGCCGTGCTGTGATCTGAAACAAGCAGAAAAACCGCCCGCCGGTGCCTGTACAGGCTGACCGGCGGGCGGTTTTGTTTGTGAAATCAGGATTTTTTGGGGGCAGGGAAGGTCACCCGGATGGTGGTGCCGGTGCCCACGGTGGAGCGCAGGTCGATGCGGGCGTTGTGCAGCACCGCAATGTGCTTGACGATGGCCAGCCCCAGGCCGGTGCCGCCGGTGGCCTTGGACCGGCTCTTGTCCACCCGGTAGAACCGCTCGAACACCCGGTTCTGGGCATCCTGGGGGATGCCGATGCCGTTGTCCTCCACACAGACGTAGGGGGCGCCGGTGTTGTCAGTGCCGCAGCGCAGGGCTACATGGCCGCCGGGGCGGTTGTAGCGGATGGCGTTGTCGCACAGGTTGGTCACCAACTCGGTGAGCAGGTCCCGGCTGCCCAGCACGGTGGCGGGGGCGGGGTCGCACTGCAGGGTCACATAGGCCTTGCGGGCGTTCATGGTCATGTTGCCGTTGACCTCCTTCAGCAGGGAGGCCAGGTCCACCGGCAGCGGCTCGGAGAGGGTGGAGCCCTCGCTGTGCATGCCGTCCAGCTCGCTGAGCTGCAGGATGTCGGACACCAGCCGGATCATCCGCCCCGCTTCCTTGTGGATGCGCTTGCCGAACACCGGCACGTCCTCCGGTTTGGCCATGCCGGTCTCGATGAGTTCGGCGTAGCCGGAGATGCTGGTCAGGGGGGTCTTGAGCTCGTGGCTCACGTTGGCGGTGAACTCCCGGCGCATGGTCTCGTTGTTCTCCCGCAGGCGGCGGTCGGACTGGATGGTGTGGGCCAGGGGGATGAGCTCCTCATAGGGCACGTTGGCCTCGATGGTGTCCAGGTGGTCGGCCATGCGGGTGATGGGCCGCACCAGCCACCGGGTCATGACCGCGGCCAGCAGGGCGGACAGCAGCACCACCAGCGCGCAGCCCGCCCCCAGCAGGGGCAGCACCTGATTGTACAGGCTCCACATGGTGGAGGTCTCCTCCCCCAGGCGGAGGATCTGGCCGCTGTCCAGCCGCACCGCGTGGTAGTGCACCTCCCGGCCCAGGGTGGTGCTCTGGCGCACGCTGGAGCCTTCGCCCATCTCCCGGGCGGCGGCGATCTCCGGGCGGGCGTAGTGGTTCTCCATCTTTTCGGCGGGCTCGGTGCTGTCATGGAGCACGGTGCCGTCGGTGTCCACCAGGGTCAGGCGCAGGGTACTGCCCGCCATGGCCTGGTCCAGGGCGGCGTAGGCGGGGTCGCTGTCCGCCTCATACACGGCGGCCAGGGCCCGGGCGGTGCGGCCCAGGTCCCGGTCCACCTGGGCCGCAAAGGCCCGGTGAAACAGGAAGGCTGCCCCCACCGAGGTCAGCACCACCGCCAGCAGCCCCACCAGGATCAGGGCCGCCCGCAGCAGGTGGGACATGCGGCGGGGCGCCGTGCGGGATTCTTCAGGTTTCATCGCTGTTCTCCGTGCCCCGGGCGCTGAGTTTGTAGCCGACCTTGCGCACCGTGCGGATGGCTTCCCCGGCGTCGCCCAGTTTCTGCCGCAGGGTCCGCACATGCATGTCGATGGTGCGGGATTCCAGCAGATCGTCGGTGTCCCACACCGCCTTCATGATCCGCTCCCGGGCCAGCACCTCCTCCGGATGTTCCAGGAAGAAGTGCAGCAGGGCGTATTCCTTGAAGGTCAGTTCCACCGGCTCCCCGTCCACCGTCACCGTGCGGGTCAGGTCGTCCAGGGCGATGGTGCCGAACCGCAAGGCGGAGGGGGTGCTGACGGCGGAGCTCTGGGCGCGGCGCAGCACCGCCTTCACCCGGCTGATGAACTCCATGATGCCGAAAGGCTTGCACAGGTAATCGTCGGCGCCCTTGTCCAGACCCTTGACCACGTCGATCTCGCTGGTCTTGGCGGTGACCATGATCACCGGCACGTTTCGGGTGGCGGCATTTTCCCGCAGCTTGCCCAGGATCTGGTAGCCGTCCTCGTCGGGCAGCATCACGTCCAGAATGACCAGGTCGGGCACGGCCTCGTACACGGCGGCCCAGAAACTGGCCCCGTCGGCAAAGCCCTTGGCGGTGTAGGAATTGGTCTGCAGGGCGTACTGTTCCAGTTCCCGGATGCTGGCGTCATCCTCCACAATGTAGATCATGGGTAAAAACACTCCTTACAATACGAAACCCGCCGCAAAAACGGGCGGGCTTCGGTTTTTTATCCGTTGGATGCGGCTTCGGTGGGAAAGGCATAGCGATCGCGGTACTTCTCGTACCGCTCCTCAAACTTCACGCTGGAGCCGTTCTTGATGTTGTTCAGGTACTCGTGGGTGTCGAACTTGTCCTCGGCCACCTCGATCATGGCCACCGCAATGTTGGAGCAGTGGTCGGCGATGCGCTCGTAGTCGGTGAGCAGGTCATCCAGCACAAAACCGTACTCGATGGTGCAGGTGCCGGCCTGCAGGCGGGCGATGTGGCGGGTCTTGACCTCCCGCACCAGGCCGTCCACCACCTCTTCCAGAGGTTCGATCTTGCCGGCAGCGTACAGGTCGTTCTGCTGGTAGGCGTCCACCGTGCGGTTGACGATGTCCTGCAAGGCGGATTCCAGCACGGCCAGGTCGCTCAGGGCTTCCTTGCTGAAGCGGATGTCCTTCTCCTTGATCTCCTTGGCGGCTTCCAGCAGGTTCACCGCGTGGTCGGAGATGCGCTCAAAGTCGCCGATGGTCTGCAGCAGCTTATTGACGGTGCGGTTGTCCTCCCGGGACAGGTGCTTGTTGCCCAGCTTGACCAGGTAGGTGCCCAGCACGTCCTCGTAGTGGTCCACGGCGTCCTCTTTATGAAGAATTTCCTCGGCCAGGGCGTCATCCCACTTGTGGGTGATGGACATGGCCTGCAGCAGGGAGACCCGGCAGATCTCGGCCATATCGCCGCCGGTGAGCATGGCCCGGTTCACCGCCACAGAGGGGGTGGAGAGCAGACGCTCGTCCAGCAGGGAGTGCTGTTCGGGGGCGTCGGCCTTGCTGTCCGGCACGGTCATGATGGCCAGACGTTCCAGCACCCGGTTGAAGGGCAGCAGGATGGCGGTGGTCACCACATTGAAGACGGTGTGCACGATGGCGATGCCGAAGGTGTTGATCTGGTCATTGAAGAAGGGGAACTGCAGCAGGGCGTGCAGCCCGTAGAACCCGCACAGGAAGATGATGGAGCCGATGACGTTGAAGTACAGGTGCACGAAGGCGGTGCGCTTGGCGTTCTTGTTGGCGCCGGCGGAGGAAATCAGGGCGGTGACGGTGGTGCCGATGTTCTGGCCCATGATGATGGGCACGGCAGCGCTGTAGGTCACCGCACCGGTGGAGGACAGCGCCTGCAGGATGCCCACGGCGGCGGAAGAAGACTGCAAAATGGCGGTGAGCACCGCGCCGGCCAGCACGCCGAACAGGGGGTTGGAGAAGGCCAGGAACAGGTCCATGAACCATGCTTCCCCGGCCAGGGGGCTCATGGAAGTGGACATGGTGTTCATGCCGGCCATCAGGATGGCAAAGCCCATCATGATCTTGCCCACGCCCCGCTTGCGGTCCTTGCCCAGCATATACATCCAGATGCCGATGAAGCCCAGGATGGGGCTCCAGGCATTGGGGTTGAGCATCTGGGTGAGGAAGTTGTCCCCTTCCAGACCGGACAGGGAGAGCAGCCAGCCGGTGACGGTGGTGCCGATGTTGGCGCCCATGATGACGCCGATGGCCTGGTGCAGCTGCATCAGTCCGGAGTTGACGAAGCCCACCGCCATGACGGTGGTGGCGCCGCTGGACTGGATGACCGCCGTGACCACCAGGCCCAGCAGCAGGCCCTTGATGGGGGAGGAGGTCATCTTGCTCAGGATGCCCTGCAGTTTGTTGCCGGCGGTCTGCTCAAGGGCCTTGCCCATCATGTCCATGCCATACAGGAACATGGCAATGCCGCCCATCAGACTGAACACATTGAAAATGCTCATACTGGGAAAACCTTCCGTTCTCTTATTTTTCTTTTCACCGGGACCAACCTGCCCCGGGCCGCGCCCTGCGCGGCACTATACCGTTTCCTATTATAACGGTGCTGCGCCCAAATGCGGTAGCAAAAGGCGGTAAAGTGTTTGTAAAATTTGTGTAAAATGGTCCTGTACAGGCAATTTTTGGGCATATTGGGAGAAAATCTTGCCCGTTTTTTTACGAATTTTACAATTCCTTTTCATTTCGCCGCCCCATTTGACCGAAATTTTACGCCGATTGTACGGCGTCATGGTCGAAACCCGGGCCCCGGTTTTGCTACAATACCCTTGCGCCCGGAAGGACGGGCACACCGCAGCGGGACGGTTGGAAAGAAACCCGCAGCGGATACTTTGCTACATGAAAATTGAGCAAAAAGGGAGAAGAAAGACAGTTATGAAACGTAAGATTGCTTTGGTTTGCGCCGCCGCCATGGCCCTGAGCCTGGCCGCCTGCGGCAACACCGCTTCCACCACCTCCGAGAGCACCGCTTCCGAGAGCACTGCTTCCGAAAGCAGCGCCACCGCTGAAGCCGCCGGAGAGGAAGCCGCTGCCAGCGATTTTGACAACACCCAGTCCATCACCGTCATCACCCGTGAAGAAGGCTCCGGCACCCGCGGCGCCTTCATCGAACTGACCGGCGTGGAAGAAAAGAACGATGCCGGCGAAAAGGTGGACAACACCTCCGCCGGTGCCGCCACCCAGAACTCCACCAACGGCGTCATGACCACCGTGGCCAACGATGAGACCGCCATCGGCTACATCAGCCTGGGCAGCCTGAACGACACCGTCAAGGCCGTCACCGTGGGCGGCGTGGCCGCTTCCGCCGAGACCGTCAAGGACGGCACCTACACCCTGGCCCGTCCCTTCAACATCGTCACCAACGGCGATGCCACCGACCCCGTGGCCGTGGACTTCATCAACTACTGCATGAGCACCGACGGTCAGGCCCTGGCCACCGAGGATGGCTACATTGGTTCCGACGATGCCGCCGCCTTCGAGAGCACCCAGCCTTCCGGCAGCATCACCGTGGGCGGTTCTTCCTCCGTCAGCCCCCTGATGGAAAAGCTCATCGAAGCCTATGAGGGTGTGAACCCCAACGCCAGCATCGAGCTGCTGACCACCGACTCCACCATCGGCGTCTCCGGCGCCCTGGACGGCACCTACACCATCGGCATGGCTTCCCGTGAACTGAAGGATTCCGAGGTGGAAGCCGGCGCCAAGGCCACCGTGCTGGCCATGGACGGCATCGCGGTGGTCGTCAACCCCGCCAACCCCATCGAGGACCTGACCATCGATCAGATCAAGAGCATCTACACCGGTGAGACCACCACCTGGGACGCCATCCAGTAATCAAGACAGCAAAAGCGAATGGCCGTTGCCGCCCATCAAGCAGCGGCCATTCTTTTGGTAAAAAAACGAACCCCCCTGACGGACCCCAAGGGTCCGCCCCCAAACAGGATTGGAGTATAGGAAAATGAGTACGAGAGCATCCAACACAAAAGAAGTGGTGATGAAATGGGTCTTCACCGCCTGCGCCTGCATCTCGATTCTGGCGGTGGCCCTCATCTGCATCTTTCTGTTTGCCAACGGCCTGCCCACCCTCTTCAAGATCGGACCCCTGAAGTTCCTTCTGGGCACCACCTGGAAACCGGGCAATGACATCTACGGCATTCTGCCCATGATCCTGGGCAGCATCTATGTCACCGCCGGCGCCATCGTGGTGGGCGTGCCCATCGGTCTGCTCACCGCCATCTACATGAGCCGCTTCGCCTCCAAGCGCATCAACAAGGTGCTGCTGCCCGCCGTTCAGCTGCTGGCCGGCATCCCCTCGGTGGTGTACGGCTTCTTCGGCATGGTGGTGCTGGTACCGAGCATTCAGGCAGTGCTGAAAACCGACTTCGTGCGCAAGACCCTGCACATCACCAACGGCAAGGGCATGAGCCTGTTCACCGCCAGCCTTCTGCTGGGCATCATGATCCTGCCCACCATCATCACGGTGAGCAAGACCAGCCTGGACGCCGTGCCCCAGAGCTACTACGAAGGCAGTCTGGCCCTGGGCGCCACCCATGAGCGCAGCGTCTTCTTCACCGTGCTGCCCGCCGCCAAGAGCGGCGTGCTGTCGGCGGTGATCCTGGGCATCGGCCGCGCCATCGGCGAGACCATGGCCGTGGTCATGGTGGCCGGCAACCAGACCTGGATGCCCCAGGGCCTGTTCCAGGGCCTGCGCACCATGACGAGCAACATCGTCATTGAGATGGGTTATGCCGCCGACCTGCACCGGGAAGCCCTGATCGCCACCGGCGTCGTGCTCTTCGTGTTCATTCTGCTCATCAACGTGAGCTTCAGTCTTGTGAAGGAGAGGGAGAAAAATGCCTGAGTCCACCATTACCACCGGGGCTCATACCGATGAATACAGCGCTTCCGGCGCACGGCTGGTGCCCTCGGCCAAAAACCGTGAAAACCGTATGTCTGCCCGCGTCTGGGCCCTGGTCATGCGCTGGCTGGTCCGTCTGGCCGCCCTGATCACCGTGGCCGTGCTGGTCTTTTTGATCGGCTACATCCTGGTCATGGGCATCCCCAACCTCAAGCCCAGCCTCTTCGAGTGGGAATACAACTCCGAAAACGTCTCCCTCATGCCGGCGCTCATCAACACCATCCTGATGACCGGCTTCTCCCTGCTCATCGCCACCCCCCTGGGCATCTTCGCCGCCGTCTGGCTGGTGGAGTACGCCAAGCGGGGCAATAAACTGGTCAAGGTCGTCCGCCTGACCACCGAGACTTTGCAGGGCATCCCCTCCATCGTCTACGGCCTGTTCGGCATGCTCTTCTTCGTCACCCAGCTCAAGTGGGGCTACTCCCTCATCGCCGGCGCCTTCACCCTGTCCATCATGGTGCTGCCGGTCATCATGCGCACCACCGAGGAAGCCCTGCTGGCTGTGCCCGATTCCTACCGGGAAGGCAGCTTCGGCCTGGGCGCCGGCAAGCTGCGCACCGTCTTCAGCATCGTGCTGCCCTCCGCCATGCCTGGTATTTTGTCCGGCGTCATCCTGGCCGTGGGCCGCATCGTGGGTGAGACCGCTGCCCTGATCTACACCGCCAGCACCGTGGCGGCCATCCCCACCAGCGTCTTCAGCTCCACCCGCACCCTGGCCGTGCACATGTATATGCTTTCCAACGAAGGCCTGCATGTGGGCGAGACCTACGGCACCGCCGTGGTGCTGCTGGTCCTGGTCCTGGCCATCAACAGCCTGTCCGGCTTTGTGGCAAGCAAACTTGCGAAAGGAAATTGAGTGACGATGAATAAATTTGAAGTCTCCAACATGGATCTGTACTACGGCAACTTCCATGCGCTGAAAAACATCAATATCTCCATCCCCGAAAAAGAGATCACCGCCTTTATCGGACCTTCCGGCTGCGGCAAGTCCACCTTTCTCAAGAGCCTGAACCGGATGAACGACCTGGTGGAAGGCTGCCGCATCTCCGGCGACATCAAACTGGACGGCGTGGACATCTACAAGGACAAGATGGACGTGAACGTGCTGCGCAAGCGGGTGGGCATGGTCTTCCAGAAGCCCAACCCCTTCCCCATGAGCATCTACGACAACATCGCCTACGGCCCCCGCACCCACGGGGTGCGCAGCAAGGCCCAGCTGGACGAGATCGTGGAAAAGAGCCTGCGGGGCGCGGCTATCTGGGACGAGGTGAAGGACCGGCTGAACAAGAGCGCCCTGGGCATGTCCGGCGGCCAGCAGCAGCGTCTGTGCATCGCCCGCGCCCTGGCTGTGGAGCCCGAAGTGCTGCTGATGGACGAACCCACCAGCGCCCTGGACCCCATCTCCACCTCCAAGGTGGAGGAGCTGGCCATGGACCTGAAGAAGGACTACACCATCATCATCGTCACCCACAACATGCAGCAGGCGGCCCGTATCTCGGACAAGACGGCCTTCTTCCTGCTGGGTGAACTGGTGGAGATGGGCCCCACCGAGCAGGTCTTTGCCACGCCCGTGGACAAACGCACCGAAGATTACATTTCCGGCCGTTTCGGCTGATAAAGGGGGAGATACCATATGCCTACCAGCAGCCGCAAGATTTACGACGAAGAGCTGTTGCAGCTGGATACCATGCTGGCCCGGATGGGCCATTCGGCAGGCGGCGCCATCGAGAGCGCCCTCACCGCCCTCAGGACCGGGGACATCGAACTGGCCCGCAGCGTCATTGCCCGGGACAGTGAGATCGACGCCGCCGAGCACGAGGTGGAACACCGCTGCCTGACCCTGTTTTTGCGCCAGCAGCCGGTGGCCAGCGACCTGCGCAAGGTGTCCACCGCCCTGAAGATGGTCACCGACATCGAGCGCATCGCCGATCAGGCCTCCGATATTGCAGAGATCATCCTGCACCTGCATGTGGACACCGCGTCCACCGTGGGCGTCATGGAGGACATCTACCGCATGGGCGACCTGGTGCTCCGGATGGTCAAGCAGGCCATCGGCGCCTATGTGCAGGTGGACCTGGCCAGCGCTGCCGAGGTCATTGCCAAGGACGACGTGGCGGATGCTTCCTTCAACCGCATCAGCGGCGAGATCGCCCACTACATTGCCGACCACCCCAACGAGGCACAGACCGCCCTGGACCTGTTCATGATCACCAAGTATCTGGAACGCCTGGGCGACCATGCGGTGAACGTGGCCGAATGGGTGGAGTTCCTCAAGACCGGCGTGCACAAATCCCGCAAGATCGTGTGATACGCCCTGACAGTACCATTCTCTTATTTTTCCTATACCAACCGGGACGGGACTTTGCGCATGCAAGGTCCCGTTCCGGCTTTCTGCGTGCAAAAGCCTTGTGATTTTTTGTGAAGTTGAGTATACTGGAACCAGATGAACACCGAAAGGGGGGGGGACCTGAATGGAAAAACAGAACCAACACGGCGCGGGGGATCATCGCACCCTGCTGATTGTGGATGATGACGAATTCAACCGTGCGATTTTGGATAATCTGTTCGCACCCTACTACACCATCCAGGAGGCGGAGAACGGCCGGCAGGGGCTGGATGCCATTCTGGCGGGCCCCGATGCCTTCAGCGCCGTGCTGCTGGATGTGGTCATGCCCGAGATGGACGGCCTGCAGGTGCTGCAGCAGCTGAACGAGAGAGGCCTTCTGCAGAAGCTGCCGGTCTTTCTCATCACCGCCGAAGCCCGGGACGAAGTCATGCGGGAAGCCTACCGCCTGGGGGTCATGGACGTGATCAGCAAACCGGTGGTGCCCTATGTGGTGCTGCGCCGGGTGCAGTCGGTGGTGGAACTGTTTGAGGCCCGCCGCCGCCTGAGCAATACGGTGGAGATCCAGCAGTCCGAGCTCATGCGCCGTGCCGAGCAGATCGCCGAACTGAACATGGGCATGCTGGAAGCCCTGTCCACCGCCATCGAGTTCCGGGACGGGGAATCCGGGGAACATGTCCAGCGCATCCGCCACATCACCAAGATGCTGCTCAGCGAAACCCGCCTGGGCCGGGGCATCAGCGACGCCGAGATCGAGCTCATCGCCACCGCTTCCATCATGCATGACGTGGGCAAGATCGCCATTCCGGACGCCATCCTGAACAAGCCCGGAAAGCTCACCCCCGAAGAGTACGAGATCATGAAGACCCATACCATCCGGGGGGCGGAGATGCTGCAGCGCATCCCCCAGCTGCGGGACAACGAAGCCTATCCCTACGCCTACGACATCGCCCGCCACCACCATGAACGGTGGGACGGCCGGGGGTATCCCGACGGACTCAAGGGCGACGAGATCTCCATCTGGGCCCAGGTGGTGTCCCTGGCGGACGTGTACGACGCGTTGAGTTGCAAGCGGGTATACAAGAAAGCCTTTGACCGGGCCACGGTGCTGGAAATGATCCGCACCGGCCAGTGCGGGGTGTTCAACCCGGCACTGCTGGAGGCCTTTTT
>CALXHN010000070.1 GCA_944388105.1 uncultured Gemmiger sp.
CGATTTCATCATGAACAACACCTTCTGGGTGGGCGTGTACCCCGGCATGACCGACGCCATGATCGACTATATGGCCCGGGTCATTCGGGAAGCAGCGCAGTGAAACATCGGTACAACATAGCGCAATAAATATGAAAAAGAATTCTTTGTCACAAAATTTTATTTTCTATCTGGTGTATCAGATCCTGCTGTATATTGTCCCGCTGGTCACCACCCCCTACCTGTCCCGGGTCCTGGGGGCGGAAGGCATCGGCCGGTATTCCTTTGCCCAGTCCATCGTGTCCTACTTTGTGCTGGCGGCCACGCTGGGTACCACCTTGTACGGTCAGCGGAAGATCGCCTCCCTCAAGACCGACCCGGCGGCCCAGACCCAGGCGTTCTGGCAGATTTTCCTGCTGCGCGTTGTCACAACGGCGGTGGCTCTGGCGGTGTATGGCGTGGTGGTGCTGCCCGCCTGCGGCGCCCCGGTGCTGTACCTGGTGTCCGCCATTGAGCTGCTGGGGGTGGCTTTTGATATCTCCTGGTTCTTCCAGGGGGAAGAGAGTTTTGCCACCATCACCAAGTGCAACGGAATCTGCAAGATTCTCAGCGTGGCGCTGATCTTCCTGCTGGTGCGCACGGCGGCGGACCTGAACATGTATGTAGTGATCTACTGCGGCATGACGGTGGCCGGCAACCTGGCCCAATGGACATTTGTGCCCCGGTACCTGCAGCGCGGCGCCGTGGTGCGGCCCCTTGCTTTTGGGCAGCATCTGAAACCGGCACTGGGCCTGTTTGTGGCCCAGGTGGCCATTCAGGTCTATACGGTTTTGGATAAAACCATGATTGGTGTGATAACCAGATCTGATGCACAGAACGGCTATTATGAACAGGCCCAGAAACTTATTCGGGTGCTGACCACATTGACTACGTCAATTGGGACGGTTATGGCGTCGCGGGTAGCTATCCTATGGCGGGAAGAAAAATATGACGAAATCGAAAAAATGCTGCAGACTTCCTTCCGCGTGATATTCTGTCTGGCATGCCCGGTGGTGGTTGGCGTCCTTTTGGTGGCAGAACGCTTTGTACCGATTTTTTACGGGAACGGGTTTGAGGAGGTTGTTCCGCTGCTGTATATTCTTGTTTTTTTGATACCTATCATTGGTATCAGCAACGTAATAGGAATGCAGTATCTGGTTCCTACCGGAAAAGAAACATACCTGACACGGTCTGTCATGATTGGCTCCATAGTTAATGTGGGATTTAATGCGTTTTTGATTCCGCGTTTTGGTGCTTTAGGAGCTGCCATTGCTTCTGTGATAGCGGAGACGTGCGTTCCCTGTATACAAGCATATACGGTACATGAGGTATTGAACTTTAAGCCGATTGGGCGCTTGTTCGTGCGTTACTGTCTATGTTCTGCCCCTGTGGCTGTTTTGGGTGAAGCTATAAATGGTATTGCTCCGCAAGGAATATGGGGACTTGTGATAGTCGTAATTCCCTGTATTGCTGTCTATCTATTGGAACTTGCGTTCTTGAAGGATCCTGCCCTTAAATTCGTGTTTTCGGTTTTTGCAAAGAACAAAAGCTGAAAACAGAAGAGCTATTTATTCCTAAATGGAGGAAGACGCATGATTTACATTTTCGCACCTTGTAACGCGGCTTCTGGTGGTCCGGAACTTTTACAACAGCTTTGTATGAAAATTCGAAACCTGGGCGGAGCGGCGTCCATGGTTTATTACTATTCCTATTTTATAGTAAAACCAAACCAACAGGTTTCAGACCGCTATGCTTCTTACGAAAATCCAATTTCGGATAAAATACTGGATTCGCCGGAAAATACTATTGTTGTACCGGAAGTTGGAACCCATCTGCTGCGCAGATATCACAAAGTTAAAAAGGTGATTTGGTGGCTCAGCGTAGACAATTATTATAAAAAGAAAAAAGAATGGAGTTACCGAATTAACACGGGGTTCGGACTTTTTGCTCCGATTTTGACAGACTGTCATGTAATGCATCTTTATCAAAGTTATTATGCCCGGGAACATTTAAGGAAGTTGAGCATACAGCCGGAATGCCAAATGGAACTTTCCGATTACTTGAATCATGCCTTTATTGAAAACGCGTACAAAGAACAAAGTCAGATCAAACAAAATCGTGTGTTATATAATCCCAAAAAAGGATTTGAGTATACACAACAGCTTATGATTGCGATGGTGGACCTGGAATGGCAGCCGCTTCAGGGGATGACCCCTGATCAGATGAGCCATGTAATGCAGACAAGCAAACTGTATATTGATTTTGGTGAACATCCAGGAAAAGACCGGATTCCCAGAGAAGCGGCAATCAGTGGTTGCTGTATACTTACAGGTAAAAGAGGGGCGGCAAAAAACGAATTTGATATTCCCGTGCCTTCCCAATACAAGATCGACCAAGGCGTTATGCCGTTGGCGGATGTGGAAAAGAAAATTCGTTTTATTTTGAACAATTATGAATCATGCCGACAGGATTTTGATACATATCGCAACAAGATACGGCATGAAGAGGAAAAATTTGAACATGATACACAGCGATTTCTTGATTGGGCAACAACGTAAGAAAAAGAGATTTTTTAACGGAGGTCGCACCGGTTAGTAGAAAGGGATATTAACTGCAAAGATGAAAGAGACACCCTTTATCACCATCGGCATTGCCAGTTATAACTATGCCCGGTTCCTGCCCCGCGCCTTTGAGGCCATCAAACGGCAGAGCTTCCGGGATTTTGAGGTATTGTACTGTGATGACGGTTCCACCGATGATTCGGTAGCCGTCATCCGCTCCTTCATGGAAAATCACCCGGATATGACCATCCGCCTGGTGGAAGGGAAAAACGGCGGGGTGATGGCCAACAAGAACCGCATCCTGCAAAATGCCCGGGGCGAGTATGTGATGCTCTGTGACGCAGATGACTGGATGGACGACAACTGTCTGGAACTGCTGGCGGAAAAAGCAAAACAGACCGGTGCAGACCGGATCATTGCCGGATTCCGCAATGTGACCGACAAGGGCAACGGGGTTCTTGAGACCGGCCAGGTGGAGGAGGTGCCGCCGCATCCTTCCAAATGGAATCAGTTCCAGCACCATGGCTGCCTGTACCGGCGGGCGGTGTATGTGGAACAGGATATATGGTTCCGCCCGGACTGCTATCCCGATGACTTTGATTTTATCGAGCGATTCAACGCCCACTGCGGGCAGGCGGCGTTTGTCCATCAGGTCGTATACAACTTTTACCACAATGGGCAGTCCACCTCCTCCGTGAAGGACAGAACGTCCCGGTGGTACTATCTGAACCTTTTCAGAGAAATCACGGCCCTGACCGCGCAGCTTTTGCCGCAGCTGGGGCAGGAGGATGCCTGGCAGCTGCAGGCGGTGGTCATGCGTATCTATCTGGCGGATGTGTTTTCCACCCGCAACGGTGGGGAGCTGCGGGAACTGACCGCCCTGCTGAACCGTGCCATGCCGGATTGCCTGAACAATCCGCTTCTCTACAGCCGTGCTCGTTCGCCTTATCGCACCAATACGTTCTATAAATCTCTGGTGCTGGTGATTCTCATGCGCCTGCACTGTCTGGCACCAGCGGCCGCTCTTTACCGTGTATTGCAAAGAGGAGGAAAAACGTGAGCAGGACTGAACAATACGAACTGAATGTTTTATATGCCTGCGATGAAAATTATGCTCCCCACACAGGGGTGTCCATCACCTCTTTGCTGGAAAACAACCGACAGGCGGATTCTGTGACCATCTATCTGGCACCGATGGAATTTTCTGCTGAAACGGTGCAGAAAATGACAGATCTGGTCCACCATTACCAGCGAAACATCGTTTTTCTCGATACAGAGAAAGCGGTGGAACGGATTCATGCTTATAACTGTGCCGGATGGAATGGATCCATGGCAACCTGGCTGCGCTTTTTTGTTCTGGAACAGATACCGGAACATGTTCACCGCCTCCTTTGGATCGATTCGGATACGGCGGTTTGCGGCAGTCTGGCTGAGCTGATGCAGATGGACATGAAAGACTGTCCGGTGGGAGCTGTTTGCGATTCGCTTTGTTTCCATGACCGAAAGCGCCTGGGTATGGGAGAAGACGATTCTTACTACAATGCAGGGGTTCTTCTGTTTGATCTGGATGTCTGGCGGCCCGGTAATTTGCAGCAGCAGATGATGGCGCATCTGGCCCGCAATGTAAGCCGCTATGCGCTGAATGACCAGGACCTTCTCAATGACTTTTTCCGGGGGAGGATCCTTCGTCTGCCGGTCTGCTACAATCTGCAGGGAATCCATCTGGCATATACGGTCAAGCAGTATTTTTCTGTGTTCCGGTGGCAGCCGGCCTCCTTCTATACCCCGCAGGAACTGCAAACGGGGATAGAACACCCGGCTATCGTTCATTTCCTGCGCTTTTTGGGAAATTATCCCTGGGAAAAAGGGGACAATCTGCATCCGGCAAAACCGCTTTATGAGGAATGGAAAAAGCGCTCACCCTGGAAAGATCTGCCTGCGGCGGAGCCGAAAAAAGGATTTTTGTTCACGGCAGAAAAGATGTTGTACCGGATTTTGCCTCGCGGAGTGTTTCTGCGCATTTTTGCCTGGGTCTGGTCGCGAAATTATTAAAGAAAAGGGGAGCAGTTCATTATGCGTCAGCGTCTGGCCGATTATGTGGCCGATTTCTTGTGCGCCCACGGTGTCACCGATGTGTTTTCGGTGGTGGGCGGCGGTGCCATGCACCTGAATGATGCTTTCGGGCACCATCCCGGTCTGCATGTGACCTACAACCACCATGAACAGGCCTGCGCCATGGCGGCGGAGGCCTACGCTCGGCTGGACAACCGCATCGCGGCGGTGTGCGTCACCACCGGCCCGGGGGGCACCAACGCCCTGACCGGCGTGCTGGGGGGCTGGCTGGACTCCATCCCCATGTTCGTGGTCTCCGGGCAGGTACGGTACGACACCACCGCCCGCTATGCCATGCAGTTCACCGACGGCCTGCCCCTGCGGGCGGTGGGGGACCAGGAATACGACATCGTGAAGTCGGTCACCCCCATGACCAAATACGCCGTCATGGTGGAGGACCCCACCCGCATCCGCTATATCCTGGAGAAGGCCTGGCACCTGGCCACCACCGGACGCCCCGGCCCGGTGTGGGTGGACATCCCGGTGAACTACCAGGGCGGCTACATCGAGACCGATACCCTGGAAGGCTACGACCCCGCCGAAGACGACGCCAGGCTGCCCCCGCCGGTGGAGGACGCCACCATTCAGCAGGTGCTGGACCTGATCGCCGGCGCCCAGCGCCCGGTGTTCCACGCCGGATACGGCATCCGGCTGTCCGGGGCGTACGATGCCTTCCGCTCGGTGGCTGAAAAGCTGAACATCCCCATCGTCACCTACTGGAACGCGGTGGACCTCATCGAGGACGACAACCCCCTGTACTGCGGCCGTGCCGGCAACATGGGCGACCGCCCCGGCAACTGGGCCATCCAGAATGCCGACCTGATCCTGGCCGTGGGCACCCGCATCTCCATCCGGCAGGTGGGCTATAACTGGAAAACCTGGGCCCGGGCGGCCAAGGTCATCATGGTGGACATCGACCCGGCGGAACTGAAAAAGCATACCCTCCATGTGGAGATGCCGGTCTGGGCGGACGCGGCGGATTTCCTGGGAAAACTGGACGCCGCCGCCGCGCCCCTGGCCCCGGTGTGCCGTCAGGAATCCTGGCTGGAGACCTGCCGCCGCTGGAAGCGGGACTACCCGGCCGTGCTGCCCCGTCAGTGGGAGGAGAACGGCCAGACCGCCAACGTCTACGCCTTTGTGCGGTATCTCAGCAGCCGCCTGCCGGAGAACAGCCTGACCGCCGTGTCCAACGGCGCCTGCTGCGTGGTGGGCAACCAGGCCTATGTCATCCAGAAAGGCAGCCGCATGGCCAACAACAGCGCCGTGGCCAGCATGGGCTACGGTCTGCCCGCCGCCATCGGCACCTGCATCGGCGGGGGCCGCCGGACCACCATCTGCCTGGAAGGGGACGGCTCCATCATGATGAACCTGCAGGAACTGCAGACCATCCTGACCAACCGTCTGCCTGTCAAGATCTTCCTCATCAACAACCAGGGGTATCATTCCATCCGGCTGACCCAGAACAACCTGTTCAAGGAACATTGCAAGGTGGGCATCGGGCCGGAATCCGGGGACCTGTCCTTCCCCGAATACAAAAAGCTGGCCGAAGCTTTCGGCTACCCCTACCTGTGCGCCCACTCCAACACCGAAATGAAGGAGGCGGTGGACCAGGCCCTGGCCGTGGACGGCGCGGTCTTCTGCGAGATCTTCACCGATACCAAGCAGGTCTGGGAACCCAAGAGCAGCACCAAGCGCCTGCCTGACGGCACCCTGGTCAGCCCGCCGCTGGAGGACCTGGCCCCCTTCCTGCCCCGGGAGGAACTGGAGCGGAACATGTTCATCCCCCTGATGCCGGAAGAATAAGGAGGCGCCTGCCATGGAACGTACCCTGAAAACCGCCGTGGTCACCGGCCCCACCGGCGCCATCGGCACGGCGCTGTGCCAATGCCTTTTGGACCACGGCCTGACCGTGTACGCGGTCTGCCGCCCGGGCAGCCCCCGGGCCGCGTCCCTGCCGGAAAGCGGGAACCTGCACAAGGTGGACTGTGACGCCGCCGACTACGCCTCCCTGCCCCGCAAGGTGGGGCAGGCCGATGCCTTCTTCCACTTTGCCTGGGCCCATACCATCGGCCCCGGCCGCAATGATATGCCCGCCCAGATCGACAATATCCGGTATACCATCGACGCGGTGCGGGCGGCCGCCGCCCTGGGCTGCCGGGTCTTTGTGGGGGCGGGCAGTCAGGCGGAGTATGGCCGGGTGGAAGGCATGCTGGAACCCCATACCCCCGCCAACCCGGAAAACGGCTACGGCATGGCAAAGCTGTGTGCCGGCCTCATGAGCCGGACGGAAGCCGCCGCCCTGGGGGTGGACCATGTGTGGGCCCGGGTCCTCTCGGTGTACGGGCCCCACGACGGCCCCGCCACCATGATCTCCGGGACCATCCGGGCTCTGCTGGCCGGACAATGCCCGCCCCTGACCCAGGGGGAACAGAAGTGGGATTACCTCTACTCCGCCGACGCCGCCGAGGCCTTTTACCGTATGGCCCGCAGCGGCCAAAACGGGGCGGTCTATCCCCTGGGCAGCGGACAGGCCCGCCCGCTGCGGGAATACATCCTGGCCCTGCGGGATGCCATCGATCCCGCCCTGCCCCTGGGATTCGGGCAGGTGGCCTACGGGCCGAACCAGGTCATGTACCTGCAGGCGGACATTGCCCCCCTGACGCAGGACACCGGCTTTGTGCCCCGGACCGGATTTACAGAAGGAATCCGCAAAACCATTGAATGGGTGAGGAAGGATAACCATGGCTAAAAAAGTGATCTCGGTGATGATCCCGACCTACAACGAGGAGGAAAACGCCCGCCCCATCTATGAGGCGGTGCGGGACGAGCTGCAGAAAAGCCTGCCCCAGTATGATTATGAGATCCTCTTCATCGACAACAAGAGCCAGGACAGGACCCGGACCATTATCCGGGAGATCTGCGCCCAGGACAAGCATGTAAAGGCCATCTTCAACTGCAAGAATTTCGGCCAGTTCAACAGCCCCTACTACGGCATGATCCATACCAGCGGCGACTGTACCATCACCATCTGTGCCGACTTCCAGGACCCGGTGGAGATGATCCCCAAGTTCGTGGCCGAATGGGAAAAGGGCTACAAGATCGTCATCGGCAAAAAGACCAAGAGCCAGGAGAACGGCCTGGTCTATTTCCTGCGGGGCTGTTACTACAAGACCATCCGCAAGATGTCCAGCGTGGAGATGATCGAGCAGTTCACCGGCTTCGGTCTGTACGACAAGAGCTTCATCCGTACGCTGCGGGACCTGCATGATCCCACCCCCTTCATCCGGGGCATCGTGGCCGAACTGGGCCCCGAGCGCAAGGAGATCGAATACGAACAGCCCCGCCGCCGTGCCGGCAAGACCCACAACAACTGGTACAGCCTGTTCGACGCCGCCATGCTCAGCTTTACCAGCTACACCAAAGTGGGCATGCGGGTGGCCGAATTCTTCGGCTTCGGGGTGGCGTTCATCAGCTTCTGCTTCGGCCTGTTTTTCCTGATCGCCAAGCTGGTTTCCTGGCAGAGCTTCGCCGCCGGGTATGCCCCCACCATGATCGCCGTCTTTTTCATGGGCGGCGTCCAGCTGGCTTTCATGGGATTTCTGGGTGAGTACATCATGGCCATGAACACCCGCATCATGAACCGGCCTCTGGTGGTGGAGGAAGAGCGCCTGAATTTTGAAGAACCGACGGACGGCAACGGCTGATCCGCCTGAAAAAAACCACCCCTGCGGGATGCTCCCGCAGGGGTGGTTTTTTCGTTTATTCGTTTTCCGTCACAGGATGCTTCAGCAGAGCCAGCAGGCCGGCGGTCAGGGCAGAACCCAGGACCAGGGCGCCCAGCAGCAGCCAGGGCTTCTCTGCCAGGGGCAGCAGGTACAGCCCGCCGTGGGGGGCCGGTACACCGCACCCGAAGAGCATGGACAACGCCCCGGCCAGGGCCGACCCTGCCATGCAGCTGGGGATCACCCGCAGCGGGTCCCGCAGGGCGAAGGGCAGGGCACCCTCGGTGACAAAGGAGGCGCCCAGCAGATAGTTCATCAGGGAGGAATGCCGTTCCGCCTTGTTGAACCGGCTGGGGAACAGGGTGCAGGCCAGTGCCACGCCCAGGGGCGGGACCATGCCGCCCAGCATGACCGAAGCCATGAAGCGTTCCTGGCCGGCGCCCAGGGTGACGGTGCCGAACAGGTAGGCCGCCTTGTTCACAGGCCCGCCGAAATCCACCGCCATCATGCCGCCCAGCACAGCTCCCAAAACGATGCTGCTGCCGCCCCGCATGGATTCCAGGCACTGGTACAGCCAGTCGTTGAAGTGGCCCAGGGGCGGATTGATGGCGGTGACCATGAACAGGGCCATGATGGTCAGACCCAGTACAGGGTAGAGCAGGGTGGTCTTGAGGGGGTCCAGTCCGGCCGGGAACCGGCTGAACAGCTTGCGCAGACCCCGGATGACCCAGCCGGATACGAACCCGGCCAGAAGGGCGCCCCAGAACCCGGAGGAGATCCACTCACTTTCCGGGCCGATGGTCATGCCCAGGTAGGCCAGATAGCCGCCCATCATACCGGGCAGCAGGGCGGCCGGACCGGCCATGGCGCTGCCCACAAAGCCCGCCATGATGGGATACATCATGCGGAAGGTGAGCTGCCCCACCTGGGTGACCAGCCAGGACAGGGAGGTGCCGCTGCCGAAGGTCAGGTCCCCCACATTGGCCCGGTCCAGGAAATACCCCAGCGCGATCAGGATGCCGCCGCCGGTGACGAAGGGGATCATGTGATTGATGCCGTTCATCAGGTGCTGGTACACATGGCGGCCCCGGGTGCGCAGTCCGTCCCGGGCCTCCGACAGCGGCGGGAAAAAGCTGTCCTCCTCCCGGCCGCCGGGATTCATCACCGGAACACCGCCGGAAACCGCCCGCCGCAGCAGGGCCTCCGGCTGGCGCAGGGCTTCGGCCACCGGCACAATGAGCACCGGCTTGCCGGCAAACCGGTTCAGGTCCACCGTGCGGTCAGCCGCCACCACAATGCAGCTGGCGGCGTCGATCTCCGCCGGCGTCAGCACATTCTGGGGTCCGTCGGCGCCGTTGGTCTCCACCTTGAGGGAGATGCCCATGGCAGCCGCCTGACGTTCCAGGGCTTCCGCCGCCATGAAGGTGTGGGCCACCCCCATGGGGCAGGCCGTCACCGCCAGCACCGAGCAGGGCCCCTGGGCCGGCTGCGGCTCGTGGGGCGGCGGGTCCCCCGCCGCGGCGGGGGTCTCCCGGGCGGCAATGACCTGCAAAAAGGCTTCGGGGGTGGGGGCCTCCATCAGTTGGGTGCAGAAATCCGGTTCCAGCAAAAGCCGGGCCAGATCGGCCAGCACCGCCACATGCAGGTTGGCGTCGGTGTCCGGCACCGCGATCTGGAAGATCAGCCGCACCGGGGCGCCGTCCAGGGCGCCGTAGTCCAGGTCCTCGCACAGGGTCATGGCGGCCAGGGCGGGCTTCTCCACGCCGGCACTTTTGGCGTGGGGGATGGCCACCCCGCCCCCCACGCCGGTGGAGCCCTGGGCTTCCCGGTCCAGGACTTCCCGCTCGTAGAGGGCCGCGTCACGCAGGCAGCCTCCGGCGTTGAGCAACCCGGTGAGGGTGTGGATGGCAGCGGCTTTGTCGGCCGCTTTGGCCCCCAGCACAATGCGCTGCGGGCTCAGCAGTTCGGTGATGCGCATGATGATGTTTCCTGTTCCAAATGATTTTACGAAAACGGCGGCCCAGCCGCATAGGCGGGGCCGCCGTTCAAAATGGTTCTGTTGTGATACCGGATCAGTTCAGGATGGTCAGTTCGGTATCGGGATCGAACAGGTGGATCTTGTTGGCATCCATGGCCATGACGACCTTGCTGCCGCGGCGAGCCTTGGAGGTCGGGGCAACGCGAGCCATCAGGTTCTGGCCCTGATAGGTCAGGTACAGGTAGATCTCAGCGCCCATCAGTTCGGAAACTTCCACTTCGGCGTTGATCTTGGTATCGGGATGCTTGGCCAGGAATTCCTCGTCGTCCTTCATGTCTTCGGGACGGATGCCGACCTTCAGGGTCTTGCCGACGTAAGCGTCCAGCTTGCCGTCCGCGGTCTTGGCCTTGGGCAGAGGAATGTCGGTGCCGGCCAGGTCGATGATGTACTGGTCGCCGCTCTTCTTCAGGGTGCCGTCCAGGAAGTTCATCTGCGGGCTGCCGATGAAGCCGGCAACGAAGACGTTGCAGGGATAATCGTACAGGTTCTGCGGGGTATCGACCTGCTGGATGACGCCGTCCTTCATAACGACGATGCGGTCGCCCATGGTCATGGCCTCGGTCTGGTCATGGGTAACATAGATGAAGGTGGTGGCCAGCTTCTTGTGCAGCTTGATGATCTCGGTACGCATGGAGGTACGCAGCTTGGCGTCCAGGTTGGACAGAGGTTCGTCCAGCAGGAAGACCGCCGGGTTACGGACCATGGCGCGGCCCAGGGCAACACGCTGACGCTGACC